>NZ_JTHN01000062.1 GCF_001399685.1 Paenibacillus sp. A3 | reverse complement strand
GCCTGTCCGCCGACGGCGAGGCGATCCGGCTGGCCAATTATCCGGACTACCGCTCGCTCGGCGATCCGATCACGCTGCCTTACCGCGCGTACCCCGCGCTGGCCGATCTTACCGGCGACGGCCGGCCCGACCTGATCGTCGGGTCGGCCGACGGCGGATTATACGTTTACCGGAACGCCGGTGAAACGGAAGGGGCCTACGCCGGGCAGCAGCTCCCGGCGGAACTGAAGGCGCCGGCGGTGTTCGCGCGGCGCGAGCCCTTGCGGCTCCCAAGCGGGGAGCCGCTGAAGACCGGATCGTACGCCAGCGTAGCGGCGTATGATCTGAACGGCGACGCCCGGCCGGATCTGCTGATCGGCCAGCCAGATGGCACGCTCGCGGTCGCCTATGGCGAAGCCGGCGGCGCGTTCAAGGCGCCCGTCCCGCTGCTGGCGGACGGGAAGCCGATCCGCGGCGCGGCGCCGATCGCGCCGGCCGTGGGCGACGTCACCGGAGACGGCATTCCCGATCTCGTGATCGGGGATGCCGACGGGCAGGTGACGCTGTACCGCGGCTCACGCGGGGCGAACGGCGCAATCGCCTGGCACGCAGGCGAAGCGCTGTTCAAGCTGTCCGCGCGGTTTGCGGCGCCGTCCGTCCGCGACATGAACGGGGACGGCAAAGCCGATCTCATCGTCGGTACCGGCGAAGGCGACCTGCGCGTATTCGTTCAGGAGGACTCGGGCGCCGGACGTACCGCTTGGGTGGACAAAGGCATCATCGAAGCGGCAACCGTCAACCAGCTCGGCAACCATGCGCTCGTCGGCGGGCACAACGCCGTCCCGCTCTGGTATGACCTGAACGGGGACGGCAAGGACGATCTGATCGTCGGGCAGCTTGAATTCGGCATCCCGTCGACCGTCGACGATCCGAAGTTCCCATATACGGACCAGCTGAACGAATTTATCCGGTACACGAAAGACAACCGTTTGGAGCTGTACCCGCACATTTTTGTCCATAACTTTACGAGCGACGCGCAGGAGAAGCAGGAAATCGCACTCCATCAGAAAGCGTTCGAGAAGCTCGGCATCCCGTGGGGAATGACCGGGACGAACCAGCATACGTGGCGGATCAACAACCCGGACCGCAGCCAGACGCTGCGCAACGAGCGGGAATCCGGCGTCTGGTTCAACTTCGGCTTCAAGCCGTCGCATATTAAAGCCGATCCGCGCCTTGGCGTCGAGTATAACTGGGGTCTGCCGTTTCTTATGACCGATGCGGCGGGTGAGCCCGACTTGAGCAAGCCGATGATGCTGAATACCCCGGCGCCGGTGCTGCGCACGGACAAGCATTATTCGACGAAAGATATTTTCGAAGCGTACGCGGCGCTCGATCTGCCGATCGATTATTTCGAGCATATCGAGTACCATTTCCCGACCCGCGTGCCGGAGCTGCTGGAATTCGTCCGGTATTTGGACAAGCTCCGGGACGACTATAGCTACAACTTTATGACCGAGCCCCAAATGGCGCGCTCGTTCCTGAACGCGATGACGACCCGCGTCGAGCTGTACCGGCCATGGCATGAGGTCGTCACGGACTGCGTCAAGAAAATGCTCGGCATGACCGTCGAGCCCGGCTTCCGCGTCAAGGCGCTCACCGCCGACGTGCCGGCCCAGGCCGCCGAATACCGCGGCACGCTCGGCCTCGTCGTCGACCGCGGGCAGCCTTACGCGGCCAAGCAGGCCGTCACCGATGCCGAGGTGCGCGATACGCGCAGCGGCAAGCTGTACCTCGGCGTCCCGCAGATGGCTGCTATCCGGTTCGTCTCGCCCGAACGGGCGGAGGCGCTCGGTAGCGAGCCGCATCTGACACGCACGAACGTGCCGTACGAGCTGCAAAAATCCGCGGACCGCTGGACGCTGAAGCTGAACGCGCCCGGCATGCAGCAAGTGCAAATTTACAGCGCCGAGCCGCTAACCATCGAAGGATCGGGGCTGACCGTCGACCGTGACGAAGCGAAAGCGACTTATACGGTTACGCATTACGGCGATCCGGTGACGCTAACCGTTGCCAAAGCGGCACGTTAGCTTGCATTCACCCTTCATGCGGACGGTTGCGGCGGGGCCCCTAAGGTCCCGCATCGCCGTCCCGCTTTTATGCCGGCACTCGCTGCGAGCCCGGCGCATATCGCTTGATTTTACTTTATCCTAGGAGGCTTCCCCCATGCAGGACTTGCTGGAACAGCTTGAGGCGCACATCAAGAACCGTTACGAAATCGAAGACGATGACGACGATTTTTCCGTAGACGTACACTTGTTCGATTATGGATACATTGATTCCATCGGAGCGACGGCGCTGATCGCGCATATCGAGAAAACGTACGGCATCCAGGTGACGAATCAGGATTTAATGTTGTACCCGCTCAACACCGTCCGCGAAATCGCGACGTTCATCCACAACAAGAAAGAGAGGTAAGCCCATGGAATGCGTCGTATCTTTGGAGGGGCTCGCCTCCAGCCAGCACGGACAGCTCAAATACGCCGCGGCGTTTATTGACGAGACCATCCGCGACATCCGGCTTGAATCCGGGCACATTCATATCGTTCACGACTCCCCGAAAGGCAACGCCGCCATCGAAGAGCGGGTTCGCAAGCTGATCGACCGATTCTCGCAAGGAGATTTCGGCTTCAAGGAAAATATCCTGTTCGAGCATAAGGCCGACACCCCTTACGAAGGCGATATCCTCGCCGAGCTCGTCGAGCGCAAAATCATCAAAGTGCTGGAGCCGGGCCTGTTCATCTTCCGTGAACCGTTCTCCAGTCTGATGCGTTTTCTCGACTACAGCTTCGTTACGAAAATTGCGAACCGTTTTGCAGGAATTACGGAGGAGCAGTACCCGGCCGTCATTCATTGCGATACGCTGAACAAGACGAATCACTTTACTTCTTTTCCAGAGCACATTCATTTCCTGTCGCACCTGCGCGAGGACCTCGACATCATCGAAGCGTTCTCCCAATCGATCCGCGAAGCCGGAGGCTGGAAGCAGGAGCAGCCGCTCGATCTGAACGCCAACCTGGCGAAGCCGAAATTCACGATGAACCCTTCGACCTGTTACCACTGCTACGAAGGGCTGCAGAACGAGACGCTTGAAGGTGACGGCGTGACCGTGACGGCCATCTCCAAATGCCACCGCTTCGAATCACGCAATCATACGGATTTCGGACGCCTGCTCGACTTCAGTATGCGGGAGATCATCTTCGTCGGCAAGCCGGATTACGTGAAAGAGAACCGGCTGCAGGCTATTGAATATTTGAAAGAGCTGGCCGTCGAATGGAACGTGGACAGCGTGCTGGAAATCGCGAACGATCCGTTTTTCACGAACGACTTCCAAGTGAAAGCGTCCTTCCAGCGAAACCAAGAAATGAAGTACGAGCTCCGGCTGACGATTCCGAACATCAACAAGTCGATCGCCTGCAGCTCCATCAACTTCCACAGCAACACGTTCGGCAATGCGTTCAACATTAAAATGGGCAAGCGCAACGCGGTTACCGGGTGCGTCGGGTTCGGCATCGAGCGCTGGGCGTTCGCCTTCCTCGCACAATACGGCTTGGACGAAGCGAACTGGCCTGCAGCGTTCCGCGAGCAGTACCACGCGTGGCAGCAAAAATCGCTCTAGCACCGTAACCCGTAAATTCTGTGATTGATAACTAATGATCGCCTTCATTGGAAAGTGTGGGTTTTCCCGTTATGATCGCTTTTCTTCGCAAAAACAGCTTCGTGCTGCTGCTGTTGGCCGCTTTCGTGCTATCGGATGTACTCATCTCCTGGTGGGACCCGATGGTGACGTCGCGGCGTTTTTATAAGAACGATTTTACGAAGACGCTCTTCCATCACGATTGGCAGAATCGGGGGCCGGCCTTCTACGGCAACTCCGCGGTGACGGGGGCGTATATCGAGGTGGACTCCACCGCCAAGCTGGTGGAACTCGGGCTTTCCTACGGGAAGCTGACCGATCTGAAAGCGATTCTGGAGCAGCAGCGTTTCCAGGTGGAGGGACAGCTTGTCGTCGGCATCGATGTGCATACAATGATCGACAGCCTGGACACGGACCCGACCTACCAGTGGTTCAAGCCTTGGTACCAGCCTTACGCCTACGCGTACCGCGACTATTTCCGCGATACCGGGACGGAGGTTGCCTGCGGCTTGTACCAAGGGCTGTTGAAGCAGGACGCCGCCCGGTTCGAAGCATGCGCCCGCTTCCCGGAGACGCTGAAGCTGAGCGTGTCCGATCCGCTGGCCTACCAGCCGCGCTGGATCGACAAGGAGCTTTATTTCGGACGAAAATCCGATGAGGATCTCCGCAAAAAGTGGGACGAATACGAGCAGCGCTTCGGCTGGATGACCAACCGCGATTTCAAGAACAATCTGGACGCCTTGGACTTCATCATCGCTTACAGCAAGCAGCAAGGCTTGCCGCTGCGCGTCGTCTGGATGCCTTGGAACCGCGGCTTCAAGCTGCCGGGCTACATGCCTGCATTGCAGGAAGAAGTCAACCGGCGACTGCAAACAGCCGGCGTTCCGATGCTGGATCTGCTGACGGCCTACGATCCGAAATATTTTCACGATCTCGTTCATCTGAGCCGTCAGGAAGGCGCTCCGGTATTTACGAAGGAGGTGGACGCATGGCTCGCTTCGCTCGCAAAATCGTCGAAGTGATCGTTTATCTCGCCATGCTCATCATGGTGCTGATCTACTTTACCGGCAAAGGATTGTTCATCTACGAAGGGTTCTGATCTTGTCTTGATCGGCGCGGGCCCCGATCGGTCCTTCCGTCCCGCTCCGGGCCGGTTTCCGACCCGCACGGCGGATGCATATGTTGGAGGAATCTTCGATGTGGTATTTAAATATGAACGCGGTTATGGCTATGACCGGCATGGTGCTCGTGCTTGCCCTAACCCGGCGGTGGGCGGCTAACAAGCGGCTGCTGCTGCTCGCGTTCAACTTATGCTTTTTGCTGTTGTTCAGTAAAAAGCTGCTCGCTTTTTACTTGGCCTACACGGCGCTCAACTATTTGGCCTTTTTATTTCTCAGCCACACGACACGCTTTCGCAAGGGTTGGTTCATCCTGCTGATCGCCGCCAATGTGGCTGCTATCTGCTCGCTGCGGCTGTTCGGCATGGAGGTATTCACTCACCCACTGTTCGACGTTGTCATTGTGCTCGGCTTGATCTACAACGTGCTCAAGGTGATTGATGCGCTATATTTTGCCTACTTCTTCGGCAAAGACGCCCGCGCGAAGGTCGTCGATTACTTTAACTATATTTTGTTCATCCCGACGTTCACGTCCGGCCCGATTCTCAAATTCCGCGATTTTATGGCGGATACGAAGCAGCCGTATCGGGTGGATACCGCACAAACGGAAAGCAGCATCAAACGGATCATTCTCGGTATGTTCAAGAAGATCGTGCTCGTCACCTGGATGACCGACGTGTTCAATGCCATGTCCGGGCAGGAGCTTTATACGCATCAATCGCTATTTTTAATGGTCTGGTTCTATGCCCTGATCTACTTCGACTTCTCCGGCTACTCCGATATTGCGATCGGCTTCGGACGGCTGATGGGGTACAACATTCCGGAAAACTTCAAGAAACCGTTCCAATCCCCGACGCTGACGCAGTACTGGCGCAATTGGCACGCCACGCTCGGCGACTGGTTTCGCGACCATATTTTTATATTTTTCTCGCGCCAAACGCCGACCAAATGGACCGCTGCCGGCCTCTCCATCCTCATTATGGTGCTGATCGGGCTATGGCATGGCTTTAGCTGGCTCTACCTGCTGTGGGGCGTCTACCACGGCGTGCTGATCGCACTGGAGAACCTGCTCGGGAAAACGACGGTCAACAAGAAAAAAGTATCCCGGACGTACTTCTACGCCCGCTGCGCGTTAACCCAGCTGATCGTGACAGCGGCGGTTATCGTCTACAGCGGCAAAAGCGAAACGGTACTCCACATTTACCGCGGTCTCCTGAACTGGCCGTTCTAAGCATGATAAAAGCAGCGTCCCTTTGCGGGCGCTGCTTGTTTTTTCACGCGAACTCGCGAACATACCTCAACTGGCATCGGATTGCTTCCCGGGCGTCTCCATCACTTCTTCTTTGGCCGGGGCAGCTTGAACGGCGCATTGCAGCTGGTTGCCGTTCGCCGTTATATGCAATTCCCCCACATATTGAAACACATCATCGCAGTCCTTCTTATGTACATGCACGCAGCCCGATTTCGTATTAATGTTCAGCGAGAGCTGATCGGGCAGCTCCACCAAGCATTGAAACTTTTTAAAGTTGTTTGGGAAACGCAGCCAGGTGCCTGATACCGTTTCAACAATTTGCGTATCTTTGCTCATCTTACGATCCGCCCTTTCTTTAAAAAGTTGCCCCTTCCCTCCCCCGGTCCGAAGAGAATTATTTCCATTGTAAACCAATCAAAAGGAAAAGAAACGGGAATGTTGTCGGGTGCTTTGTCGAAAGCTAAACTTTGCCTGGCGAACAAGCATTCGCTGAGCCGTTATTTTAAGAAAATTGCCAGAAAATAAGGGTAACCCCTTGGAAGGAGAACGTGATTCCGAATGCTGACCATTCTTATCTCATTTGCGGCCGTCGTATGCGTGATCTCTACCGCTGCGTCATTTATGCTGGCCCGAAGGCAGCAAAATAAGGAATTTGACAAAAACGCAGACCCGACAGCAGTCAAACATCCCGTCATGGCAAATCCGATGCTTATCGTTTATGTGCTTTTTCCGATCGTTCTGGCTGCCGGTGCAGTTATCTGGTCTTTCTATTTCAAATAAGTCGGAGGTCCTTCAGTGGATAAAAGAATCTATTATGTTTCCGTTCAGTCCAAAACGATTATGCAGCATCAGGGCGACGCAGCTTACGAGTTCGAAGTCGAAGCCACACCGGAGGAAATCATAAAGCTTAAGGAATTATTCGAAGACATGGAGTTTGCGGAAGAACGAACGTTCCCCAGGACCCTTGTTCCGGGCATTCCCTACCATCATGACGTGGAAAACGATGTATACGACCTCTATTTGAAAAACGTCTATCAAACGCTGTACGGTCTGGGGACCGACGAAACAAAAAAACATATTCAAACGATGAACCTTTTGGATTGAGCAGTGAACGTTTTACGAAAAAGCGACCCCTCCATGCGTCATGTCCGAAACTCCTACTTTGAGCCGTACGCAATTAATGATATAATTTGGATGAGCGTTCTATTGTACGCGCGTTCATTTTGATTATTTTCGGAGGTGTCCCATGAAATTAGGCGTATTTACGGTATTATTCCAGCAGAAGCCTTTCGAACAAGCGCTTGACTACATTGCATCCAAAGGACTCGATGCTGTTGAAATCGGCACCGGCGGCTACCCGGGCAAAGCACACTGCGACCCGGATGTGCTGCTCAGCGATAACGGCAAGCTGAAAGCATTCAAGCATGCGATCGAATCCCGCGGATTGACGATCAGCGCGCTCAGCTGCCACGGCAACCCGCTCCATCCGCAAAAAGCGCTCGCCCAAGCCGATCACGAAGCGCTGCTCAAAACGGTCGATCTGGCTCAAAAGCTAGAGGTCCCTGTCGTCAATGCGTTCTCGGGCTGCCCGGGAGACTCCGATAATGCGAAATATCCGAACTGGCCCGTGGCTCCTTGGCCGCCCGATTTCCAAGAGATTCTTGATTGGCAGTGGGCCAACAAAGTCATTCCGTACTGGACAGAAACCGGCAAATACGCTTCCGACCGCGGCGTGAAATTCGGTCTCGAGCTGCACGGCGGCTTCTCTGTCCATACTCCGGCTACGCTGCTGCGTCTGCGCGAAGCGGCCGGCGACGTCATAGGGGCTAATCTGGACCCGAGCCATATGTGGTGGCAGGGCATCGATCCGGTGCAGGCGGTGAACATTCTCGGCCGCGCAGGCGCCATTCACCACTTCCATGCCAAAGATACGTCGATCGATCCGATCAACGTCAATCGTTACGGCGTGACGGATATGCAGTCCTACGCGAACATGCTCGACCGTGCTTGGCAGTTCCGTACCGTCGGCTACGGGCACGATCTCAAGACGTGGGCGGACATCATCAGCGCGCTTCGCTTGGTCGGCTACGACTATGTCGTCAGCATCGAGCACGAAGACGGCCTGATGTCGGTGGACGAAGGCTTTACGAAAGCGGTGCAAAACCTGCAGCAAATCCTCATCAAAGAGCCGCTTGGCGAAATGTGGTGGGTATAATTCCACGGAGCGTCCCTCTTCTTGAGGCGGGCGCTCCTTTTTATTTTCAAGAAACGTCCTCTTAAAACGCCAAAAGGACAGCGTCCCGGAAGACCTGTCCTTGTCTGTGCATGTATGATCTTATTCGCGTCTCTGCAGCAGTAGCTTACAGCTTGCCCATCCAGCCCATAACCATAACTGCGCTCAAGGTTACGAATACGGCCAAGCTAACCAGACCGAAGCCAATGGCGAACGGATTTTTCTTTTTAGCGCCGAGCAACCGGATAAGGCCGATGGCAATAACTACCGTGAACAAGATCACGAAGATATCGAAACCGGAAAAGGTGCTCGTGGCTTTTGCCGCTTCTTCAGCCAAAAACATGGAGGGACCTCCTTCAATATGCGAAAATACTTAATTTCTATCTTATCTTGACTAGCATGGAAGTGCAAGCGATTTATCCAAGTGTAACAAGTTTGTCAACATTTGCGCCGGGAAGCGGCAGGGCTTGACTTCTTCGCCGTTGCCCCCTTTGTGAGGCACTTCACTCAAGAAATTGGTAGCCTTTTCATCTAGAACTCAAATCCCCTGTTTATAATCAATCGTTATAAAATGGAATTCGTCAAGATATGAACCGTTTCAAATGGGCCGGCGTTTACGAACATAAGCCGAAGGACGGCCATTTCACGATGCGCGTCCGCATCAACTCCGGCGTCATGACAAGCGCTCAAGCCCGTACTATTGCAGAAATCGCCAAAGATTACGGACGCAATCTGATGGACGTGACCACCCGTCAGGCTGTTCAGTTCCACTGGCTGCTCGTCGAGCATTTGCCGGACATTTTCAATCGTTTGGAGAAGGTCGGCTTATATTCCTACGAAGCCTGTGGCGACTGTCCTCGTACGGTTGTTGGCAATCCGCTTGCCGCCATCGACCCGGACGAGCTGATGGATACGACCGCGCTGGTCAATCAGGTGAACGATTTCTTCTGATGAACCGGGACTTCTCGAATCTTCCGCGCAAATATAAAATGTCCATTTCTTCTAATATTTATAACTCCGGCCATGCGGAAATTCAGTGCCTGACCTTCACGCCCACGACGAAACTGATCGACGAGGACACCGCATCCACTTCATCGGCTGTCCGAACGCCTGCGGCCAGAAGCACATCGCCGATATCGGCCTGCAAGGCGCACTCGTAAAAACGCGAGGACGGGATGGTCGACGCCTTCGACATCGCCGTAGGCGGCATTCTCGGGCCGGTCGCTCAATTCAACCAAGCGCTGAAAGGCCGGGTAAAGGGCGATCAGGTCGGTCCGGTGCTTGAGCAGCTGATCCTATACTACAAGGATAACCGCGGACCGGAAGAAACGTTCCATCAATTCGTGGGCCGTATCGGCATTCCTGCTTTCCAAGAGAAGCTGACGGCAATTCTAGCCTCGTAACACATTCGATGTCTTAAAAAGGCCGACTGTACGGGACCGCCCGCCAGTCGGCTTCTTGCTGCTGAACCAAGTTCGCTATCCGTAAAAAAACGCCGTTCCTAAGCCAGTTCATTTCCCGGCTTGGAGCAGCGTTTTTTCTATTCTTGTGACCCTCAAGATTAAACGGCTGCATCTTCCATTTCTTTAAGCCGCTTATAATAATCCTCGGAGCGCACTTTGTCCCGTTCCAGGATCGGTTTCAGGTATTTGCCTGTGTACGAGCCGCTTACCTTCACGACTTCCTCCGGCGTTCCGGAAGCGACGATCGTTCCGCCCCGGCTGCCGCCTTCCGGTCCGAGATCGATGATATAATCGGCTGTCTTGATCACATCAAGGTTGTGCTCGATGACGAGGACGGAATCACCGTTCTCGACCAAGCGGTGCAGCACCTTAAGCAGCCGGTCGATATCGTGAATATGCAATCCGGTCGTCGGCTCGTCCAGAATGTAGATCGTCTTGCCCGTGCTGCGGCGATAGAGCTCAGCCGCGAGCTTCACGCGCTGCGCCTCTCCCCCGGAGAGCGTCGTCGCGGGCTGACCCAAGTTCATGTACCCGAGTCCGACGTCCATCAAGGTCTGCATTTTCCGGTGAATACGCGGAATGTTTTTGAAAAATTCGCACGCATCCTCGATCGTCATTTCCAATACTTCGGAAATGTTCTTGCCTTTATATTTCACTTCCAACGTTTCGCGGTTGTACCGTTTGCCTTTGCATACCTCACACGGCACGTAAACGTCCGGCAGGAAATGCATCTCGATCTTGATAATGCCGTCGCCCTTGCACGCCTCGCAGCGTCCGCCCTTCACGTTGAAGCTGAAACGGCCTTTCTTGTAGCCGCGCACCTTCGCTTCGTTGGTCGCCGAGAAGACGTCGCGGATATCGTCAAATACGCCGGTGTACGTAGCCGGGTTCGAGCGGGGCGTCCGTCCGATCGGCGATTGATCGATGTCGATTACTTTGTCGACATGCTCCAATCCTTTGAACTCCTTGTACTCGCCCGGGCGAACCTTGGCGCCGTTCAGCTCTTTCGCCAACGTTTTGTACAAAAGTTCGTTAATCAGCGTACTCTTGCCGGAGCCGGAAACACCGGTCACACAGCCGAATACTCCGAGCGGAAACTTCACATTGACGCCGCGCAGGTTGTTTTCTTTAGCCCCGCGGATTTCCAGCCATTTGCCGTTCGGCTTCCGACGCTCGGCAGGGACAGGAATAAACTTGCGGCCGCTGAGATATTGCCCGGTCAACGATTCCTCGTCCTGCATAACCTCCTCAGGCGTGCCTTGGGCAATCACCTTGCCGCCGTGAATGCCCGCGCCCGGTCCGATATCGATGATGTAGTCGGCAGCCAGCATCGTATCTTCGTCGTGCTCGACCACAATCAGCGTATTGCCCAGATCCCGCATATGCTCCAGCGTCTGGATCAGCCGGTCATTATCCCGCTGGTGCAGGCCGATGCTCGGCTCGTCCAAGATGTACAGAACGCCCATCAGACTGGACCCGATCTGGGTCGCCAGACGAATACGCTGCGCCTCGCCGCCGGAGAGCGTGCCCGCCGCGCGGTGCATCGTCAAGTAATCGAGTCCGACATTGACGAGGAAGCCCAGACGCTCTTTGATCTCCTTCAGGATCAGATGCGCAATCTGCGTCTCGCGGTCGGTCAGCTTCAGCAAGTCGAACCATTGCTGCGCTTCCCCGATGGACAGCGAGGTGACATGCGCGATATTTTTATCCGCTACGGTTACCGCCAGCGTTTCCGGCTTCAAGCGGGCGCCCTTGCACTTGCCGCAAGGCTTGGCGCTCATATACGTCTCGATATGCTCGCGAATGCCGTCGGAGAACGTCTCCCGGTAGCGGCGCTCAAGATTGTTCACGATACCTTCGAAAGGAACCATCGCTTCCTTCTTATGTCCGAAGTCGTTCTCGTAGCGGAAGCGCACCTTCTCTCCGCCGGTACCGTTTAGCAGCTTCTGCATTTGCTCTTTCGTCAACTCGCTGACGGGCACATTTCTCGGGATACCGTAGTGCTCGCACACCGCCGCAAGAAACTGCGGGTAGTAGTTCGACGTGCTGCCGGCCCATGCCTCGAACGCTCCCTCTTCGATGGAAAGCTTCGAATTCGGAACGAGCAGGTCCGGGTCGACGATCATCTTTTGACCCAAACCGTCGCATTCGGGACATGCGCCGAACGGACTGTTGAACGAGAACATCCGCGGCGCCAGTTCTTCGATACTGAAGCCGCACTCGGGACAAGCCAGATTTTGGCTGAAGAGCAGCTCTTCCTGATCGATCACGTCCACGATAACGCGCCCTTCCGCCAGTTTCAAAGCCGTCTCCAGGGAATCAGCCAGACGCGTTTGGACGTCGTCCTTCACGACGATCCGGTCCACGACCACTTCGATTGTATGCTTCTTGTTTTTTTCCAGCTCAATCGTTTCCGACAGCTCGCGAAGCTCGCCGTTGACGCGCACGCGGACGAAGCCCTGCTTCTGGATATCGGCCAGCAGCTTCGAATGTTCGCCCTTGCGTCCCGAGACGATCGGCGCCAAAATTTGCAGCTTGGTGCGCTCCGGATATTCCATGATTCGGTCAACCATCTGCTCGACGGTTTGCGAGGTTATCTCGATTTTATGCTCCGGACAGTGCGGACGCCCGATCCGGGCGAATAACAGACGCAGATAGTCGTAAATTTCCGTCACCGTACCCACGGTGGAACGCGGGTTACGGCTCGTCGTCTTCTGGTCGATGGAGATGGCCGGAGACAATCCCTCGATCGAGTCGACGTCCGGTTTGTCCATCTGGCCGAGAAACTGCCGCGCGTAGGCGGACAGCGACTCGACATATCTTCGTTGCCCTTCGGCATAGATCGTATCGAACGCCAAGGACGATTTGCCGGAGCCGCTCAGGCCGGTCAGGACGACAAATTTGTCCCGCGGAATAACGACGTCGATATTTTTCAGATTGTGCGCCCTGGCGCCTTTAATTACAATGTTGTCTCTGGCCACGTTTCGAAAGCCTCCCTTGACTACAGCTCGGCCTTCAATTCGAGCACGGCATCGCGGAGCTCCGCGGCACGCTCAAACTGCAGGTTTTTGGCTGCTTCCTTCATTTCCTGCTCCAACCGTTCGATGAGCGAGATGCGGTCTTTCTTGGACATCTTCGCCTGCTTCACTTCCGACAAATAGTCTGCCTTCTGCTCGGCCACCTTAGTAGCTTCAATCACATCGCGTACTTTCTTCTGTATCGTTTGCGGCGTAATGCCGTGTTTCTCATTATAAGCCATCTGAATCGTCCGGCGGCGGCTCGTTTCCTGAATCGCCTTATCCATCGAATCGGTCACTTTGTCCCCGTACATGATTACATGCCCGTTGGCGTTGCGCGCCGCCCGCCCGATCGTCTGAATCAAGGAGCGCTCCGCACGCAGGAAGCCTTCCTTGTCTGCGTCGAGAATTGCCACTAGCGATACCTCGGGCAAGTCCAGCCCTTCCCGCAGCAGGTTGATGCCGACGAGAACGTGGAACGTGCCGAGCCGCAATTCGCGCAAAATCTGCATCCGCTCGAGCGTCTTGATGTCCGAGTGCAAATACCGCACCTTGATGCCGATTTCCTTGAAGTAATCGGTCAAATCTTCGGCCATCTTCTTCGTCAGCGTCGTGACGAGCACCCGTTCGTCTTTTTTAATCCGGTCTTGAATTTCTTCCAGCAGATCGTCGATCTGCCCTTTGGTCGGGCGAACCTCGATCACCGGATCGACAAGTCCGGTCGGACGAATAATCTGCTGCACCATCTCGGGGCAGTGCTCCAGCTCGTACGGTCCCGGCGTCGCCGAAACGTAGATGATCTGGTTCACTTTCTCTTCGAACTCCTCGAAACGGAGCGGCCGGTTATCCAGCGCCGAAGGCAGCCGGAAGCCGTGATCGACGAGCACTTCCTTGCGCGCCCGGTCGCCGTTGTACATCGCGCGGACCTGCGGCAGCGTCACGTGCGATTCGTCCACGATCACGAGCATGTCGTCCGGGAAATAATCGAACAGCGTGTACGGCGTCGCTCCGCGCTCGCGGAACGTCAGCGGTCCCGAATAGTTCTCGATCCCGGAGCAGAAGCCCATCTCCTGCATCATCTCGATGTCGTAGCGCGTCCGCTGCTCCAGCCGCTGCGCCTCTAGCAGCTTGCCCTCTCCGCGCAGCTGCTCGAGCCGTTCCTCCAGCTCCCGTTCGATATTCACGAGCGCCCGCTTCATCGTTTCCTCGTGCGTCACGAAGTGGGACGCCGGGAAGATGGCGATATGATCGCGTTCGCCGATAATCTCGCCGGTGAGCACGTTAATCTCCGTGATCCGCTCGATTTCATCGCCAAACAGCTCCACACGGACCGCTTGCTCGCCGCGTGAAGCCGGGAAAATCTCGATAACGTCGCCGCGCACGCGGAACGTGCCCCGCACAAAGTTCATATCGTTGCGCTGGTACTGAATATCGATGAGCCGATGCAAAATGTCGTTGCGGGAACGCTCCATACCGACCCGCAGCGACAGCACGAGATCCCGGTACTCCATCGGAGAACCGAGGCCGTAGATGCACGATACGCTCGCGACGATAATGACGTCACGGCGCTCGAAGAGCGAGCTGGTCGCCGAGTGCCGGAGCTTGTCGATTTCTTCGTTAATGCTGGAATCTTTCTCAATATACGTATCCGACGACGGAATGTACGCCTCCGGCTGATAGTAATCGTAATAGCTGACGAAATAGGAAACGGCGTTGTTCGGGAAAAACTCCTGCAGCTCGCTGCACAGCTGCGCGGCTAGCGTCTTGTTGTGCGCAATTAGCAGCGTCGGCCGGTTCAACTGGGCGATCACATGGGCCGCCGTAAACGTCTTCCCCGTTCCCGTTGCGCCAAGCAGCGTCTGATGTCTTTTCCCTTCCCGTATGCCGTTCACCAGCTGCTCGATTGCGGCCGGCTGATCCCCTTGCGGCTGAAACTCCGCTACGAGCTGGAATTTCTTGTCGCTGTAGACGACTTCATTCATTTTGCTCATCTGATCACCCGTTCATTAAAAAGACTTTGTTTTCCTTCTAAACTTTTATCTACCATATTCCGATAAATAACTAAGCATCGGTTGACGCGCGTTCGACTCCGTTCGACGATTTCCTTTGATAGGAATATTTGTTCCCATATATTATACCTTTTTTCTCTTTCTGTTGCAAACGAATCCCATTTCCTGTTTTTCCAAGGGCTCCGCTTACACAGAAAAAAAGGATGCAGCACCACATTAACTTTAGAAATCTAGGGGTGGAACGACAGTGGACTTGACGACATTAATAGGTATTATCGTAGGCCTTGGCGGTCTGATCGGCGGCTATCTGATGGACGGCGGCCACCTTTCCGCACTGGTGGTTCCCAGTGCCATGCTCATCATTTTCGGCGGTACGATCGGAGCGGTCATGATCAGCTTCCCGATGTCCCAGCTTAAGCAAATCGGCAAGGCATTGGGGATGGCATTCAAAGAGCCGAAGCGCGACCACGCCGCGATCATCGACGAGTTGGTCGACATGGCCACGATCGCCAGACGCGAAGGCGTGCTTGCCTTGGAGCAACGCGCACAAGAGCATAATAACCCGTTCCTGCGGGACGGTCTCATGATGGTTGTCGACGGCACTGATCCGGAGCTGACCCGGCAAATTCTGGAGCTGGAGATGGATGCGATCGAGCACCATCACGAAGGCTACGCAAAAATGTTCGAGGCGGCCGGAGCCTATGCTCCGACGATGGGGATCATCGGTACCGTTATGGGCTTGATCCACGTGCTTGGCAACCTGTCCGATCCGGGAAGTCTGGGGCCGGCCATTGCCGTTGCGTTTACTGCGACGCTGTACGGCGTATCGTCCGCCAACGTTCTTTACCTGCCGATCGCAAGCAAAATCAAGATCCGCAGCAAAGAGCAAATTTCCGAAATGGAACTGATGCTGGAAGGCATCCTGGCGCTTCAAGCCGGGGAAAATCCGCAGCTTATCAAAAAGAAACTGAACTCGTTCCTCCATCAGGAACATAAAAAAGTCGAAGGCGCAGGTGAGGCCGGTGGCGCGGAAGAATAAAAAGCAGGAAGCCCCCGAAAACCATGAGCGATGGATGGTTACCTATGCGGATCTGATTACGCTGCTGCTCATCTTTTTTGTCATCATGTATGCGATGAGCAAGGTGGACGTGCAAAAGTACGAGGTTCTGTCTCAAGCGCTGAAGTTCGAATTCATGAAGGCCGATACGATTATGCCGAAGGGCATGGGCATCTCTGGTTCCGCCAACCCGGCAAAGGGCGGAGACGACAGCACGAAAACCGAGCAGCAGTTCAGGGAAATGGAAGAGCGGGAGAAGAAGGAACGCCAGCTCGAAGATCTGCTCAAAAAAGTGCAGGTCTACATCGAAGAAAACAACTTGCAAACCCAAGTGTCAGCAGCCAATACGCCCCGAGGGGTAGCCGTCACGCTGAACGATCTGTTCCTCTTCGATCTCGGCAAAGCGGACCTGAAGCCGCCCGCGATCCCGGTCTTAACCAAGCTGGCAAGCTTGTTCCCGACGCTTGACGCGACGGTCAGCATCGAAGGGCATACGGACGATCTGCCGCTGGCGACAGGCTCTTTCTACAAAGACAACTGGGGGTTATCGCAGGCTCGTTCGCTTTCGGTGCTGCGGTATTTCCTCTACGAAACACAGCTCGATCCGAAAAAGCTCGTTTCGACGGCTTACGCGGATACGAGACCTGTGGCGGAAAACAACAGCGTAGAGAACCGCGCCAAAAACCGCCGGGTCGAAATTGTCGTGCTGCGGGAGAAGCCCCCGTCAGCTCTGCAACCATCTGGCAATTAAAGCTCGTTCCATTGCTTATTACCGCACTAACCGCTGATTTGAAACAAGCCGCTTGGCGTGATCATGTCTCTCACGCCAGCGGCTTGTTTTTGTGCTTATACCGATTTGGAGCCCGAACGATTGCTCAGCAGTCCGACCGGCTTGCGGCTGAAGTACGCCCAGATCGGCCGCTGCCTTACCTCTGCATAGTGGAGTGCCTCTTGATCGGGCGCAAGCACGATGCCAAGCTGATGGTGCTCTCCCGAAAATATTGCGCGCTTCAAAAACTTGCTTTCGCCCGCCAAATTCAAAATTTCCAGCTTGCAGAACGCCGAGTTCTGCTGCATCGCTTGATGCAGCTCCTGCTTCGTACGGACCGGGATCCCGTTGACTTTGTGAACGATCTCGCCGACGGCAAGGCCAAGCTCATCCGCCGGACTGCCGGGCAAAACACCCAAAATTTTCAACCCGCGGCTCCCGTGCACATACAATGGACTGCGCCTCGCTTCATCCCACCGGCTGTAGGCGATCATCGCTTCGTGCATCAGGATGCACAGCACGGATGCCACGGCCATGAACGGCGGCCACCAAGCGGCTACGGCTGCAAACAGCAGCAGGGCAGCGGCATAGAGCAGCAGCAGGTTCGAGCTGAGCTTCATTTTCTCCTGGGGTAGCCGCGACATCGTCATCTCGGTAAAGCCGATCATCACGGGGAAGCCGACGATCGTCCAGCCGTGCTGCCACAAATCGCCGCCAAGCAGCGGCATCCAAGGCAGTGCCGTCCCCCCGGCCATCGGCACTAGAAGAAACAGCGTCATCGGCCAGTAGCCCTGCAGCTGATATCCGCCGACAATTTTGCCCCGTTTGCTCTCGTAGAACATCGGCGTGCCGAGCCGCGTGCCTTGGAAGCGTACGAACAGCGCCTCCGCCAGATGCAAAACCGCCACAAGCGCCAGCATAGACGGCATATTCAACGACAGCAGCGGTCCCGTCACCCATGCCCAGGAAGCCGCAGCCTCCCCGTCGTACAGTGCGGGAACCCCCCTCAAGACCGCTTGCACCAGACCGATGACACCTACGGCATAAGCCCAGCATAAAAAGCGCACCCGCGCGAAAATGAGCAGCAGAGAAACAAGCCACAGCACAACAACCGCCTCCGGCTGAACGGACGCCCCGATTCCCGCCATCAGAACGGAAGCGGCAAGACCGCCTGCCCAGCCCCACAGCACGGTACGCCACGTTTCGGACAGCAGCGAATGCAGCTTGGTCGCGAACAGCTTCCGTTCGAACGCAATCTGCCGGCGGTACTGCAGCACGATGAATAAAATGCCTACATAGTAAAAAGGATGCGTCAACAGCTGCAACAGCGCCCGGAGCCCCCGGTACGCGAGTTCCAAACCAAAGTCCATGGCCGGCTCCTTTTCGAAGTCCGGTGAATAACAAGCCGCTGCGCAGCCAAAGCGTTCTTACGATCGCTGTTGTTCCCGGACTTCTGAATTATCAATACTTTCTATAGGTTGAAGTCCGGAAACAAAGGAGAACACTTCGTTTCTACAGAAACGCTTTCCAATGCTCCGCATGTTATTCACCAGACTTCGAAGTTTAAATTAAAAAGAAAACCTCCAGCGAGGCCGTTAAGTCGGGCGGCCCCGATAGAGGTTGTTATTTCGACGCGGATGCTTCGTTTTCCTGCCTTCGGCTGAATTTCCCTAAATCCCGGAAGCCGTTACTTCTTAACGGCACCTTGCATGTACTCGACAGCCGCCTTAAGCTGCAGGTCGTTCTTCGGCTCGCGGATCTCGGCCAGGATCGCCTTCTCCAGCTTGTTCGCCGTCTCGGTATCTACCTCGCCGGTGATCGGCAGACCGTTCAACCGCTGGAACGCCTTGACGGCCAGCGCGGTTTTTTCGCTGTAATAGCCATCCTGCCGGTCCGGACCGAGACCGAGGCCCTGCAGCATGATCTGCAGATTTTTGACGTCCTCGTTGTTCGTATCCGGCTTAAGCGTCGCTTTTTTGCTCAGGGGCGCCACTTTGAAGTAAGCCGGTTGCTCCACGGGCATCGTCGGCGCAATGCCTTTCTTGTGAATCCAAGTGCCGTTCGGCGTGAGCCACTTGTAAACGGTCATCTTGATGTTGCTGCCGTCGCCCATTTCTTTCTCGAACGTCACCTGAACCGTACCTTTGCCGAACGTGTTCTCTCCGATCAACTGGCTGCCTGCGGAGTCGTGCAGCGCGCCGGCCAGGATCTCGGATGCGCTCGCGCTGCCCTTGTTAATGAGCACCGACACCGGGTACGGCTTGCCTGCTCCCTGTGACGCCGTCTCCTCGCGCTTGCCTTTGCGGTCCTCGATTTGAACGATTCCCTTGCCTTTCGGTATGAACGACTCGACAATTTCTACGACCGCGGTAAGCAGACCGCCCGGATCGTTGCGCACGTCGATGATGAGTCCCTTCATCCCTTTGTCCTCCAACGCCTTCAGCTCTTCCTTGAATCGTTTGGAGGTGTTGCTGGCGAACTGCCGGATTTCGATCTTGCCGATCTCTCCGGGCAGCATCTCGCTGTATACGGTCTCGACATCGATGTCATCGCGGACGACGATCATCTGGATCGGTTCCGGAGCCCCGGCCCGCAGCACTTCGATCTTGGCCTGCGTGCCCTTGGGTCCGCGGATCTTCATAATCGCCTGGTTGAGCGACAGCCCTTCCAGCTTTTCTCCGTTGATCGAGACGATGATATCGTGCGCGTGAAGTCCGGCCTTCTCGGCCGGCGACCCTTTGATCGGAGCGACGATGGTCACTTTGCCGTCTTCGGAGGTCACCTCCGCGCCGATGCCTTGGAACGACGAGGAAATGTTCTCGTCGAACTGCTGCGCCTCCTTCTGATCCATATATACCGTAAACGGATCGTCAAGCGTGGACAGCATCCCGTTAATCGCGCCGTTCACGATCTTGTCGTGATCGACATCGTTCAAAAACTTGCCTTCGATCAATTGGTACGTCGTTGCCAATTTTTTGTAGTCCTTGCTGGTCAACCCCGATTTCACGTCGGCGGATGCCGAGCCCTCCAAGCCGACGGCGGCGAAAATCGACGGATGTACGATCGTCAGCGTCATAATGCTGCTTGCAAACATGGACAACAGGACAAACGCCAATACGGTACGTCCTTTAAATTTCATTTTATGGTCCCACACCGCCTTTGCTGTTCCCGCTACTTGACTAACTTGTCTTTCTAGTTTATGACAAGCCAAGAAAAAATATGAACAGCAGCATTATCTCAAATACGGCTTCGGATCGACCGGATCTCCGTCAATGCGGACTTCAAAATGCAGATGGTTTCCAGTCGAACGACCGGTGGAACCAACTTCTGCAATCTTTTGACCGCGTTTAACGGTATCTCCCTTCTCCACGACGATGCCGTCGTTGCGGATATGCCCGTACAGCGTCCACACGCCTTTGCCGTGATCGATGACAACGCAGTTGCCGTATCCGCTCCACCAGGACGCGACGATGACGACGCCGTCCTCCGCGGCAAAAATGTCGGTTCCGCCGGGCGAGGGCAGATCGAGTCCGGTGTGCGTTGCTTTCCGTCCGGTAATCGGGTCGGTCCGGGTGCCGAAGTCCGAAGACATTTGCACGACTCGCGGCAGCGGATAGCCAAACTTGCCGCCACCATAAGTATATGCCGGCGCAGCGGGAGTTGCCTTGCTCTTCTTGGCGTTCTCCGCCGCTTTCGCCTGCTGAAACGCGCGCTGTTTTTCCGCTTCCTGCTTCGCCACTTGAACGAGCTGCTTCTGCACTTCTTCGCTGATATCTTCCAATTCCTTTTCCTTTTGGGAAAGGCTTGCGATTTTGACTTCCTTTTCTTTTTCCTTCACGACAAGATCGGCTTTGATGGCCGCCGCTTGGGCGTATAAAGTTTTTACCTCCGCCAGCTGCTTTTCAATCACCACGCGCTTGTCGGCGATCACGGCCTTGTCCCGCTTGTTCGCTTCCAAAATTTCTTTGTCCTGCCCGACAATCGACTTGAGCGCCTGCAGCCGGTCCAAGAAATCGCTGAAGCTGGTGGAGCTGAGCAGCACGTCGGCGTAGGAAACGACGCCGTTCATATACATCAGACGCAGTCTGGATCTGAGCATCTGGTCGCGGGAGACGATTCTCGCTTCCGCTTCCTCCAACTGCTGAGCGTTCTCCTTCAAAGAGGTCGTGACGCTCGACACTTGGTCGTTCAGCACGTTGAGCTTCTTGTTCGTCGCGTCGATTTGGCCGAGGATGGCGGTAATATCGTTCGACGTCTGCTGCTTTTCCTGATGCACCTGATTGATTTGCTTTTCCGTCTCGTTCACTTTTTGCTGCGTTGCGGATTTCGTTTTTTTAAGCTCATTGATTTCCTGCTGAATCCGCTGCGACTCCGAAAGCGCAAAGCCGTATTGCGGAGCGATAAGCGTTCCTACCAAACCGGCCGTGACAACAAGAGGCACCCAAGACTTCTTCAACATCCGTTCCTCCCCCGACTATTCATCCGAGATTGATCGTTGGTTATTAAACTTTCAAAAATTTGCGGACCGACAGCGTGCTTCCCCAAATGCCGATCATAACGCCGATCCCCAGCAGAAGCCCTGCCGTCTTAAGGCTGATCGCTTCAAAAGGCAACAGTTGAACGAGCATCAGGTTCAGGTCGAGCTGAATCGCCCGCATCATTTCCCAATACCCGTACAGCAGCAGGCCGACAGGAATTGCCGAACCGATAATGCCGAGCAGCGCTCCTTCAATAAAGAACGGCCAGCGGATAAACGAGTTGGTCGCCCCGACGAGCTTCATGATCGAAATCTCGCGGCGGCGCGCCACGATCGTAATTTTAATCGTATTGGAAATCAGGAACATGGCGGTCAGCGCCAATCCGGCCACGATGACCAGCCCGACGTTCCTGACGATCGACGTCACTTTGAACATCGTCTCTACTGTCCCTTGCCCATAGCTGACCCGGTAAATCGGCTTCGTCGGCTTGCCATTGTTCAAGCTCTCGATCTGCTTCGCTACCGCTGCGACCTCACGAGGATCGGTCACTTCGACGGTGAAGGAATCGTTCAGCGGGTTGTTCTCGCCCTCGAACCCTTCGAGCAGCTGCTTCCCGTCTCCCAGCTTTCCGCGCAAGTATTCAAGCCCTTCCTCTTTGGAAACAAACTTGACCTTCGCAACGTTAGAGATGGCCGAAATTTCGTTTTGCAGTGAAGTTACCTGATCCTCCGGCGTTTTCACTTCGAGATATACCCGGATCTCGACCTGCTGTTCGATCTGCTGGGTCAAGTAATTGACATTCAGCGTCAGAAGCAAAAAGACACCCAAAATAAACAAAGAAATCGCAATCGCACTAATGGAGGCAAAGGACATCCAGCCGTTTCGAACGACGTTTTTACCGCCTTCGCGAAGATGCCTCACGGCCGTGTTAATCCTCATAGCCGTAGTCACCCCTTACCTCATCCCGGACAAGCCTGCCCGATTCGATGGCCAGTACCCGCTTGCGCATCGTGTTGACGATTTCTTTGTTGTGCGTTGCCATAATGATGGTCGTGCCGCGGAAGTTGATTTCTTCCATCAGCTTCATAATGCCCCAAGACGTATCGGGATCGAGGTTCCCTGTCGGCTCGTCCGCGACGATGACGGAAGGGTTGTTCACGATCGCCCGGGCAATGGCGACCCGCTGCTGCTCGCCCCCGGAAAGCTGGGTCGGCAGGGAATTGATTTTGTCCTTGAGCCGCACAAGCTCCAGCACTTCGAGCGTGCGCTTCTTGATGAGCTTCTTCGGCGCCTCGATCACTTCCATGGCGAAGGCGACGTTCTCATATACGGTAAGCTTCGGGAGCAGCCGGAAGTCTTGGAAAATGACCCCGATATTGCGCCGGACAAACGGAATTTTGCGCTGTTTGAGCTTTTCCAGATTGAAACCGTTGACGAATATCGTGCCTTTGGTCGGTCGCTCTTCTCTGTAAATCAATTTCATAAAGGTCGATTTGCCGGCGCCGGAAGGGCCAACGACATAAAGGAAATCGCTTTGGTCGACCTTGACGCTGATGCCTTTCAAGGCATGGCTGCCGTCAGGATACGTTTTCCAAACGTCCTGCATTTCGATCACGATATCACATCCTGAAAAATTTGCGAGTCTGTAGACCGCCCCGGTTACAAAATGACGCACCCCAGGATAAACCGTTTCGCCTATCCTTGCCTAGCAGGGACAAGCTCGTTTACCAAGGTTGGTGCGAGGCTTATAAGCTTTGAAACTTATAAAATTTTGGATCAACCGAAAGAAGCGGACTTGATGCCAGCCTTTACAAGTTCGACATAAAAGCGCAAAATCCTTTATCCGACAATGAATTTCTACAGTTTCTTCACATTTCGGAACACCGGTTCGGGTCGGTGTATAGCGCAGCGCGGTTCGCCGACTCGCTCTTCTTCGACCGGATCGTACAGCCCGCGCGGCCTTGCACGGACGGTTGGCGAATGACGACGAATGGAAAGTTTCGGGGCTTGGCCGCATATAGATGGAGAGGTACGAGTGTATCGAGGAACAAAAGGAGAGCCCGTCATGCCACGATGGAATCCGCGTTTTCACTGGTTCTGGATCAGCACGCTGACGCTGATGCTGGCCATTTTCTTGTCGGTTGCCGCCTACGGGTCGCTCGCCCGGGTTCCTGCAGGCGTCCGTGTCGCAGATTGGCCTATCGAAGGCCTAACCTGGTCCGAGCTCGAACGTCAGCTTGCTTCGAAAATGTCGGCACTGCTGGAGCAAAAGGTCCGGCTGAGCGTGCCGGGAGGCGGCAGCGCCGAGCGGACGCTCCGGCAGCTCGGGCTTGAAATCAACGGCCAGGAGCTGCTGACGCAGCTTCATCCCGTTCGGGAAGGGCCGCCGTACCGGCGGGCAGCGGCCCGCTGGCGGCTGCGGGGAGCCTCGCTTGCGCTGACGCCCGCGCTGTCGGCAGACAAGCTGCGGGCCGCGCTGAGCGAAGCGTTCCCGCAGGTGTACGCCCGCAAGCCGACCGATGCGCAGCGGCTGATCGACGGCAACGATGCCATCAGCTATGTGCCCGAGACCCGTGTCGAACGGGTCGACGAAGCAAAGCTGCTAAGCCGGCTCCAAGCGGCGCTGCCGGACTGGGGAGCCGTGGCCGCACCGCCTGAATCCGCGGGAGAAAGCCGCCAGCAGGCGCCTGCCGCCATCCTGCTGGACGTTCCGATGCGGACGCAAGAGCCGGCCATTACGGAGCAAGCGCTGCGCGCGCAAGGCATTATACGCAAAATCGGTGAGTTCACGACCGTATCGCCACCGGCCCCAGCTGCCGTCAGCATCGAAGGACGCGTGCACAACGTCCGTTCGACGGCCGCTTCCCTGCAGGATGTGCTGCTGAAGCCGGGTGAGGTGTTCGACTATGCCCCGTTCATCGAGCGGACGGAGAAGCGCTTCGGCTTCAAGGAGGCGCCCGTCATCGTGAACGGCAAGCTCGTTCCCGGCATCGGCGGCGGCATCTGCCAGGTGTCGTCAACGCTGTACAACGCCGTCCTGCGGGCCGGTCTGACCGTCGTCGAGCGGCGGAATCATTCGCTTCCCGTGAGCTATGTCGCGCTGGGACAAGACGCCACGTTCGCCACCGGCCACATCAATTTCAAATTCCGCAACTCGACGGACCATTATTTGCTGATCCGTACTTCCTCGGACGAGCGCAGCGTCACCGTGAAGCTGTTCGGCCAGACGCCGCCGGACATCACTTACGAAATCGAGTCGAAGACGCTCGAAACGTTGGCACCGCCGGTCAAGTACGTGCTGAATCCTTCGCTGCCGGGCGGTAAACAGGAGATCGTCATGCAAGGAAAGCCCGGGTATGTCGTCGAAACGTTCCGATATAAGAAGCAGAACGGCGTTGTCATTTCACAGGAAAAAGTATCGCGTGACACCTACCACGCCCTGCCGACTGTGATTGCTTCCGGCGGCGGCTCTGGAACTCTCGACCGTACAGCGCCTCCGCCCGGAGAATCGCCTGCGCCGCTGATCGAGGACGGCGTCCGCGGGCCGACCTTCCGGTGACCGTGCGCAGACGCGAGAAACCCCCAGCCCGCTTGAAGCATGCGGCTGATGTAGCCGCCCTTCTGCGAGTGGGGGTTTTTGACTTACCTTACTTATCTGCTTTTTTCGAAATATTCCTCGAACCAAGCCGACGAGCCGGCCAGAACGGCTTCCGCCCGTTCGATCGCTTGACTCACCTGCGCCGCGGCGGTACCGCCGTAGACGTTGCGGGCGTTTACGACACTTTCCGGCTGCAGCACGTCGTAGATGTCCTGATCGAACTGCTTGGAAAATTGGTGGAATTCCTCCAGCTTCAGGTCGAGCAAATACTTTTGATTTTGGATACAGTAAAGTACGGTTTTGCCGATGACTTCGTGCGCTTGACGGAATGGCATTCCCTTGTTCACCAAGTAGTCTGCAATATCCGTTGCATTAGAGAAGTCCTGGTTGACAGCTTGTCGCATCCGGTCCTTGTTCACCTTCATCGTGCTGATCATCGGCGCGAACAATTGCAGTGCGCCCTGCAGCGTGCGGACCGTATCGAACATGCCTTCTTTGTCTTCCTGCATATCCTTGTTGTAAGCGAGCGGCAGCGACTTCAGCACGGTCAGGAGGCCGAACAGATTGCCGTAGACGCGGCCCGTTTTGCCCCGCACGAGCTCGGCGACATCGGGATTTTTCTTCTGTGGCATAATGCTGCTGCCGGTACAGAAGGCGTCATCCAGCTCGATGAACCGGAACTCGGTGCTGGACCACAGCACGAACTCCTCGCTGAGGCGAGACAAGTGCATCATAATCGTCGCCGCGTTCGACAGGAACTCCAGAATAAAATCGCGGTCGCTCACCGCGTCGAGCGAATTCTCGTACACGCCGTCGAAGCCAAGCTGCTCCGCCACGAAGTGACGGTCGATCGGGAACGTCGTCCCGGCCAGCGCCCCGGCGCCCAGCGGCAGCACATTCACGCGCTTGTAGCTGTCCTGCAGACGCTCAATGTCGCGCTGGAACATCGACACATACGCCATCAAATGATGGGCGAACAAAATCGGCTGCGCCCGCTGCAAATGCGTGTAACCCGGCACGATCGTGTCAAGATTGGCTTTCGCTTGTCCGATCAGCGCCTCCTGCACCTTGTTCAGCAGACCGACAAACTCCACGACCCGCTTGCGAAGCCATAGATGCATATCCGTGGCTACCTGATCGTTGCGGCTGCGGCCGGTGTGCAGCTTGCCTCCGACCGGGCCTACCTCGTCGATCAGCGCCTTCTCGATGTTCATATGAATGTCTTCGTCGCTGATGGAAAATTCCATTTCGCCCCGGCGAATGACGTTCTGCACCTTCAGCAAACCGTCCTTGATTTTCTCCACGTCGTCTGCCGGAAGGATGCCGCATTTGCCCAGCATGGTCACATGCGCCAGACTGCCCTGGATGTCTTCCTCCGCCAGCTCCTTGTCGAACAGGATCGACGCCGTATATTCTTCGACCAGTTGGTCCGTCTTTTTCGTAAACCGTCCGCCCCACAGCTTGGACATATCAGCGTCCCCCTTTTCCTATGTCGTATGCAATCGAATGAGTACTGCTCGCTATACACAGTCTTAGGGCTTCCCGCTGACGGAAAACCCTAAGGCTCGAAGTGTTACAGGCTGATGACGGCCGGCTTCTCGCCTGCCGCATTTATTTCGCCGCGTTCTGCTCGACGCCGGAAGCGACGCGCAAACGCAGCGCGTTCAAACGAATGAAGCCTGTCGCATCGCCTTGGTTGTACGCTTGCGTCGGATCGGCTTCCATCGTCGCAATGTGCGGGTTGTACAAGCTGACCGGGCTCTTCACGCCCGCGGCGATCACGTTGCCTTTGTACAGCTTGAGGCGCACCGTGCCGCTTACGTTCTTCTGGCTCTCGGATACAAGCGCCTGCAGCGCAAGCCGCTCCGGAGCAAACCAAAAACCGTTGTACACAAGCGAGCTGTAACGCGAGATGAGCGAATCGCGCAGATGCATGACTTCGCGGTCCATCGTGAGCGATTCCATCTTGCGGTGAGCGGAGAACAGAATGGCGCCGCCCGGGGTTTCGTACACGCCGCGGCTCTTCATGCCGACGAAGCGGTTCTCTACCATGTCGACGCGGCCGATCCCGTGCTTGCCGCCCAGCTCGTTCAGCTTCTCCATCACCTGCAGCGGAATCATACGCTCGCCGTTCACGGCCACGCAGTTCCCCTGCTCGAACTCAAGCTCGACATATTCCGCTTGGTCCGGGGCATCCTCCGGGTCCACGCTCAGCAGATACATGTCTTTGTTTTCCGGTGCGCTCGCGTCGAACCACGGATCTTCAAGCACACCGCTCTCATAGCTAATGTGCAGCAGATTGCGGTCCATCGAGTACGGCTTGGCCGCCGAAGCGGTCACCGGAATGCCGTGCTTCTCGGCGTAAGCAATCATTTCGGCCCGGCCCGGGAACTGCTCGCGGAACTGCTCCAGACGCCAAGGCGCGATAACCTCGATCTCCGGCGTCAAGGCCGCAGCCGTCAGCTCGAAGCGGATTTGGTCGTTGCCCTTGCCCGTAGCGCCGTGAGCGATCGCTGTAGCGCCTTCCGCGCGCGCGATTTCGACCATGCGCTTCGCGATCAGCGGCCGCGCGATGCTGGTTCCGAGCAGGTACTGCCCTTCATAGAGCGCGCCCGACTGGAACATCGGATAAATGAAATCGCGGGCGAATTCTTCACGCAGGTCGTCGATGTATACTTTGGAGGCGCCGGTGTTCAGCGCTTTTTCCTCCAAGCCGTCCAGCTCTTCCTTTTGTCCGATATCCGCGGTAAAAGCGATGATCTCGGCGTCGTACGTTTCTTTCAGCCATTTCAGAATGATCGACGTATCGAGGCCGCCCGAGTAGGCCAATACGATTTTTTGCTTTGCCATGTGGTTCCCGCTCTCCTTTAATTGTAAGCTTTCCGAATATTACAAGATCGCTGCCATGACTGCCTTTTGCGCATGCAACCGGTTTTCCGCCTGATCGAAGATGACGGAATTCGGTCCGTCGATGACCCCTTCGGACACTTCTTCCCCGCGGTGTGCCGGCAAACAGTGCATGAACAAGAAATCTTTTTTCGCATATTTCACGAGCTCGTCGTTGACTTGATAGTTTTTGAACGCGATCTCCCGTTCTTTCTGCTCCGCCTCGAAGCCCATGCTGGCCCACACGTCCGTATATATGACGTCCGCGTCCGCCACCGCTTCTTTCGGGTCGGCTCCCACGTAAATGCTTGCTCCCGTTTTGGCGGCACTTTCATTGCATTGACGGAGCACTTCTTCGTCCGGCTCGTAGCCTTCCGGCGTCGCTACTGCGAAATTGACGCCAAGCTTGGCCGCGCCCATCAATAAGGAGTGTACCATATTATTCCCATCGCCGATATAGGCCACTTTGAGCCCTTGCAGACGGCCTTTTTTCTCATAAATCGTCTGGTAATCCGCCAGCGCCTGGCACGGATGGGACAAGTCCGTCAATCCATTGATCACCGGTACCGTTGCCGCCCGTGCCAGCTCGATGACCGTGCGGTGCGCGAAGGTACGGATCATGATGCCGTCCAAATAACGCGACAGCGTCTGCGCCGTATCGTGAATCGATTCGCCGCGCCCGATTTGCAGATCGTTCTTGCTTAGGAATAAGGCATGCCCCCCAAGCTGATACATCCCTACCTCAAACGATACCCGCGTCCGCGTGGACGATTTTTCGAAAATCATGCCAAGCGTTTTGCCTTTGAGCGGCTGGTACGCTTCCCCCGCTTTGTGCTTTCTCTTGAGTTCGACCGCGAGCTCGATCAAATATTGAATCTCTTCCGGCGCGTAGTCGACCAAGCCGATAAAATCGCGCCCTCTGAGCTGAACCGCCAAATCTTGTTGTACCGTTCCCGCCATGGATGTCTCTCCTTTCGGTATGCGTGTCTTTGTCAGCCTATACAGCCGCTGCGGCTTTCTTCGCCAATATGCTGCAGATCGTCTCCAGCCCGCGATCCAAATCTTCCTTCGAGATCAACAAGCTCGGCGCCAAACGGATCACGTTCGGTCCTGCCGATACGACGAGCACGCCCTGCCCGTGAATTTCCGCGATCAGCTCCGCCGCCGGCACGGTCAAACCGATGCCGATCAGCAGCCCGAGCCCACGGATCTGCCCTACCAGCGGATTGTCCGCCAGCTTCGTTTTCAGCTCGTTCATAATGTAATTGCCCAGCTCCGCCGCCCGCTCCGGCAGCTTCTCCGCCAGCATCGTCTCCACGGTCGCAATACCCGCCGCGGTAGACAAATAGTTCCCGCCGAAGGTGGAACCGTGGCTGCCGGCCGTGAACGCTTCGCGCAGCTTCGCCTTGCCGAGCAGCGCGCCGATCGGCATGCCGCTGCCCAGCCCTTTAGCCAGTGTGAACAAATCCGGCTCGATGCCGTAATGCTCATAGGCAAACAGCTTGCCCGTGCGTCCCATACCGGTTTGGATCTCATCCAGGATGAGCAGCAGCCCGTACTGCTTGCACAGCTCCGCCACCCGCTTCACGAATGCAGGGTCCGCCGGATTGACGCCGCCTTCGCCCTGCACCAGCTCGAGCATAATCGCGCACGTCCGGTCGCCGATCAGCTTCTCCAAAGCGTCCGCATCGTTGTACGGCGCGTACACGAAGCCTTCCGGCAGGGGCGCGAAGCCCTCTTTCACTTTATCCTGTCCCGTTGCCGTCAGCGTAGCCAGCGTCCGGCCGTGGAACGACATGTCGAAGGTAATGATCTCATAGCGCTGCGGCTGGCCGAGCACCTTGTTGAAATAGCGCCGCGCCAGCTTGATCGCCGCTTCGTTCGCCTCCGCGCCGCTGTTGCAGAAAAACACCGCATCGGCGCAGCTGTTGTCCACGAGAAGCTGAGCGAGCTTCTCCTGGTTCGGAATGTGGAACAAATTGCTCGTATGCCAGAGCGTATCGACCTGCTCCTTGAGCCGTTCGGTCACCTGTTTCGGCGCATGCCCGAGGTTCGTCACCGCCAGCCCGCACATCAAGTCCAGGTACTCCTTGCCCTGCTCATCCCACAGACGGCTGCCGTCCCCCTTCACAAACGTAAAAGGATACCGTGCGTAGTTCGGAAACAATGCGCTTTGAGCCTCTCCCATGTCGTTCACTCCTTTGTCTCGGATCGTTTTTGGATAATGTTCCCAATTATTCCTTCACAATGCGGGTGCCGATTCCGCCGTCCTTCAGCGCCCGGCTGAGCACTTCCGGCTCTGCGCCGTTGACGATGACAACTTCGCGCACCTTGCCTTGAATACACTGTACCGCCGCGCGTACTTTCGGGATCATGCCGCCGTAAATTTCGCCGCTGGCGATCATTTCGTCGATCTCACGGACGGTGACCGAAGGCAAAACACGCTTCTCGCCGTCCACGGTCTTCATAATGCCGGGCACGTCCGTCACGACGATCATCCGCTCCACGCCCAGATGCGAAGCGACCGCGCCGGCCGCCGTATCCGCGTTGATGTTGTAGCGTTGGCCGCCGTCGGCCCCGATGCCGACCGGCGCGATAACAGGGATGTAGCCCATCGCCACGATGCCCTGCACGAGCTCCGCATTCACCTGCGTTACATCGCCGACAAGTCCGATCTCGTGCGCGTTCGCCACCGGCGACGCCTCAATCAGATGACCGTCGACGCCGGATAAGCCAAGCGCTTTCGCCCCGGAAAGCTGGATTTTGCGGACGATTTCTTTGTTAATTTGTCCAGCCAGCACCATTTCGACCACATCGAGGACGGCTTCGTTCGTTTTGCGAAGGCCGTTCACGAATTCGGACTCAATGCCCAGCTTGCCGAGCGTGTCCGAGATCGCCGGACCGCCGCCGTGTACGATGACGGGAATGATGCCTTCCGCCTGCAGCCGCTTCAAATCGTCGAAAAAAAGCTTCGGCAGCGCCGCAAGCGTACTGCCGCCGCATTTCATCACAAAACAATTGCTCATCCGAACCGTTCCCCTTTATCGTTTCACCGGTCTGCAACACGGGGGTTGCGGGTGGTTTGTTTTCGACTATTTACCGCGCTTCAAACTATGTCCGGTACGCCGCGTTAATTCGCACGTAATCATAGGTCAAATCGCAGCCCCACGCAGTCGCCGTCGCTTCGCCCATATGCAGGTCGACATGGATGAGCACGAAATCGCCTTTCAGGTATTCCGCAGCCCGCTCCTCGTCGAACTTCACCGGACGCGATTGCTCCAGCACGACGATATCGCCGAGGCGGATGTCGACGCTTTCCGTCTTCACCGGATACCCGGCGCGGCCGACCGCCGCAATGATGCGTCCCCAGTTGGCGTCAGCGCCGAAGCAAGCGGATTTCACCAGGCTCGAGCCGATGACCGTCTTCGCAATCGCCCGTGCCGCTTCACACGAATCCGCGTTCGCCACCGTAACCTCGATCAGCTTCGTCGCCCCTTCGCCGTCCCGCGCGATCGCCTTGGCCAAGTACTCGCCCACATGATTGAATGCGGCCTTGAAAGCCGCCCAATCCGCATGCTCCGGGGTCAAGCGCTCATTCTCCGCCAGTCCGCTGGCCATGACGACGACCATGTCGTTCGTGCTCGTGTCGCCGTCGACGGTAATCATGTTGAACGTCGAATCGGTGACATCGTTCAGCAGCTTTTGCAGCTCGGCGCTTTCGATATTCGCGTCGGTCGTCATAAACCCGAGCATCGTCGCCATGTTCGGATGGATCATGCCCGATCCCTTCGCCGCCCCGGCAATATGCACGGTACGCCCGCCGACCGTGACGCGAACGCAAATTTCCTTTTTGACCAGATCGGTCGTTAAAATCGCCTGGCAGAAGTCGTCCCCGCCATCCGCGCTGACCGCCGCCGGAAGCTTCTCAATGCCTCCGAGCACCTTCGGCATTGGCAGCAGTTCGCCGATCACGCCCGTGGACGTCACGCCGACCAGGTGCTCGGCTACGCCGAACGCTTTCGCGCCCGCCGCACGCATCGCGCGCGCATCGTCTTCGCCCTGCTGGCCCGTGCAGGCATTGGCGTTGCCGCTGTTCACCAGCATCGCCTGCAGCTTGCCGCCCTGCGCAATGCTCTCTTGCGTCACCTTCAGGGGAGCCGCCTGAAACTGGTTCAGCGTATAGACGCCTGCCGCTTCTGCGGGCACCTCGCACACAATGACGCCGAGATCGTGGCGCTCCGTTTTTTTCAATCCGCAGTGCAGTCCTCCTGCCCGAAATCCTTTGGGGGTCGTTACGGAGCCATCGGGCACTACCGTAAACGCATCGTTACCTTTTGTCGCCATCGCTTTCTTCACCTGTTCCCTTACGTTATGGATATACCGGAGTGAAAGCGAGACCCGTCGCTTCATCCCAGCCCATCATCAAATTCAAGTTTTGAACGGCTTGCCCGGCCGCCCCTTTAACTACATTATCAATAACCGACACGATCGTCAGGCGCCCCGTGCGCGAATCGAGCGACAGCCCGATATCGCAGTAGTTCGAGCCCCAGACCTCCTTCGTCGCCGGGTATTTCCCCTTGTCCCGGATGCGCACGAACCTGCGTCCCTCATAATATTGACGGTACAGCTCGCGAATATCGTCCTCGCTTCGCGGGCTTTTGAGATTCACGTAAATCGTAGATAGGATGCCGCGCGTCATCGGCACCAAATGCGTCGTGAACGTCATCACGACTTCTTCCCCGGCAAGCCGGCTCAGCGCCTGCTCGATCTCCGGCGTATGCTGGTGCTTGTTCACTTTATAAGCCAGGAAGTTTTCGTTGATCTCCGAGTAGTGCACGAGCAGGCTGAGACCGCGTCCCGCGCCCGATACGCCCGACTTGGCGTCCGCGATGATCGACTTCGGATCGATCCAGCCGCTTGCGGCAAGCGGCGCCAGACCAAGCAGCGTTGCCGTCGGATAGCAGCCGGGGTTGGAAATGAAATCCTTCCCTCGCACTTCTTCTCCGAACACCTCGCACAGCCCGTAAACGGCTCTCTTCAAGTATTCCGGATCGGCCGGCTTATGTTTATACCACGTCTCGTATACGTCGCCCGATTGCAGGCGGAAATCGCCGGAAATATCGATGACCTTCAGCCCGGCATCCAGCAGCTTCGGCGACAGCTCGGTGCTGACCCCATGCGGCGTTGCCAGGAAGACGACATCCGCTTTGCTTCGGATCAGCTCGACATCGACCGCGTCCAGCCGGTCTGTCAAAATTTGATTCAAATGCGGATAGCCGTCCGCAATCGGCGCTCCGGCGCTCGAGGAAGAAATTACCGAGGTAATCTCCACATTCGGATGCGCCAGCAAAAGCCGGATTAGCTCCACTCCGCCGTAGCCGGTTGATCCGACGATCGCCGCTCTTAATTTTGTAGTCATGTTCCGTCCCTCCACTTGCAAACTATGTATTATTATACATTCTGAAGCATAATAATTCAACGAAATTTTTCCCTTATCCGTCGCCCGGCCCCACTGTCCGCCCGGGTGAAAGCTCGCTGCCGCCAAGCGTTTTTCATTGCAGCGGGAGCCTAGCTTTCTCTCCCATCGTATCTTACCCTGTACACGCAGGCAAGCGTATATCTTACCCCGGACCGGACCCTTGAACTGAAGCTTCCCCCATGATAAACTTTATAAGAAAAGCTACTTATCGAAGTCTTTTCGAGGAAGAACCATTCGTGTTTTAGTGGAAGCTTTTCTTGCGATATAAAGCAAAAACGTCGCCGTAAACGGAGTTGTTCCGAATGAATAAAGTAGAGGCCGAATTCGGCAATCTGGTGAAAGCGTTTCGCAAACGCCATATGGGCAAAGGCCCGCGGGAGATCCGCACGACGTTCTGCAAGCATTGGGCCATCTGCGAGATGGAGGGCAACCTGTCCCCGGTCGAGAAATTCATCGCTTCCGCCGCCGACGGCAAGCAGGCACTGCGTTCGGCACGCACCGAGATGGTTAAGGAAATGTACCGCTTGCGACGGCCGATAGAAATGGAAGAGCTGCTCGGCGCGAACTTCGTCGATCTGTTCGTGGATATCGACCTCGATAAAGATATCGGCATGAGTATATTCGTATTTGACGAAGATATTGAGAAGAAATTCAACACTTAGCCATTTTGCGCAGCAAGCGCATGATTTCCTCTGCACTTATAATTGTATATGTGCCGTTGGCACTTAGCAGCGAACCTGCTCAAGACTAACCGCCGCAACAGATCCGCTCTCGTCTTCCGCAACCGTTCGGAAATCGGGAGCTGTATCTTTGCGGCTTTTTTATCCCATTTTCACGAAAAGGTGGTCTTCTCTCTATGGGTACTACGAAACATACCGGGCGCATCTCGCTCCCTTCCCGCCCCGATCCGTCGCTGTGGGTCAGCAAGGTACCGTTCGGCCTGAACCGGATCAAGCCGCGGCATATCCGCGATACGTTCAAAGCATTCTGGGACAACCGCGATCAACTCCCCTACGCCGCCCGCATCTTGACTCAGGGCGTCTGCGACGGCTGTGCGCTCGGCGTCTCCGGGCTGTACGATCAGACGCTGAACGGCCCGCACCTGTGCACCACCCGGCTCAACGTGCTGCGGTTGAACACGATGCCGGCGATCCGGGAAGAAGTGCTGCATGCGGATATCGACGAGCTCCGCCGGATGGACAGCACCGCGCTGCGCAAGCTCGGCCGGCTGCCGTATCCGCTTATCCGCCGCAAAGGCGAGCGCCGGTTCAGCCGGATCACGTGGGATGAAGCCCTGAACGAAATTGCCGCCAAAATCCGCAGCATCGATCCCAAACAGCTCGCCTTCTACTTGACGGCGCGCGGCATCACGAACGAATCGTATTACACCGCGGCCAAAGTAGCGCGGTTTCTTGGAACGAATCATATCGACAACGCATCGCGCATCTGCCATTCTCCGTCCAAAACGGCCTTGAAACGGTCCGTCGGGATTGGCGCTTCGAGCTGCAGCTACAAAGACTGGATCGGCACGGACGTGCTTGTGTTCTGGGGCAGTGTGGCAGCCAACAACCAGCCGGTGTCGACGAAGTACATGTATGCGGCCAAGCGGAAAGGGACGAAAATCGTCGTCATCAACCCGTACTATGAGCCGTCAATGGACCAATACTGGATTCCGTCGATAGCGGAATCGGCTTTGTTCGGCACAAAGCTGACCGACGACTTCTTCCAAGTTCATATCGGCGGGGATATCGCTTTTATGAACGGCGTCATGAAGCATTGGTTCGAGATGGAAGATGCCGATCCGGGCTCCGCCGTCGATCACGAGTTCGTCCGGGCGCATACGAACGGCTATGAAGAGCTGCGGGCCCACGTGATGCGCCAGGACTGGACGCTGCTCGAATCGTCGTCGGGCCTGTCCCGTGAGCGCATGGGAGAATTCGCCCGCCTGCTCGCTGCCGCAAAGTCGGCGGTGTTCGTGTGGAGCATGGGGCTCACGCAGCATCGCTTCGGCACGGACAATATTTCGCAGGTAGCCAATCTGGCCTTGCTGCGCGGGTTTCTGGGCCGCGAGCATTGCGGCCTGATGCCAATCCGCGGCCACAGCGGTGTGCAGGGCTCGGGCGAGATGGGAGCCGACCCGTTCAGCCTGCCGGGCGGCGAGTTCAAAGGCGGCGACATCGAGCGGATCGAGCGGCTGTGGAGCTTCCCGCTGCCGAAATGGCAGGGCGACATCGTCGGCGTATCGCTGGAAAATGCGCTGCTGCCGGAAGATCACGAGCGGAGACTGAAGGTCTTCTATACGTCCGGCGGCAACTTTCTCGAAACAATGCCGGACCCGGAATTTGTGGAGCGCTGCCTCGCCAATGTCGAGCTCCGCGTGCATCAGGATATTATTCTGAACACCTCGACGCTGGTCGAAGCGAAAGAAACGGTCATCGTCCTCCCCGCCATGACCCGCTATGAGCAGCCTGGCGGAGGGACATCCACTTCAACGGAGCGAATGGTATATTACTCGCCGGAAATCGAAGGGCCCCGGATGCCGGAGGCTCGGGCGGAATGGGCAATCTATGTTGATCTCGCTGCCCGCGTTAAGCCGGAAGCAAAGCATTTGATCGGCTGCGAAGACGCCTTCGCGATTCGGGAGGAAATCGCTCAAGCCGCCCCCAATTACGACGGCATTCAGCATTTGCGCCATCGCGGCGACGTGTTTCAGTGGGGCGGCGCCTGGCTCTGCGAGGGCGGCATCTGCCCGACACCGGATGGCCGGGGGACGCTGCTGCCGATCGAGCTGCCTGAGCTGCGCAAGCCCGAGGGGCATTTTTACGTGACGACTCGCCGGGGCAAGCAGTTCAATTCGATGGTCTACAGCGAGACCGATCCGTTCAACGGCGCAGACCGGTACGACGTGCTGATGAACGAGCTAGACGGGCGGACGATTCAGCTTCGGGAAGGCGACGCCATTGTCGTCTACAATCGGTACGGAGCGTTTCACGGCCGGGTCAAATGGGAACGTATCAAGGAAGGGAATATTGAAGTCCATTGGCCGGAAGGGAACGTGCTGATCCCGAAAGGGGTATATGAACCGTTCGCAGGCATTCCGGAATACAATACGACGGTCATTGTGGAGAAAGCGGAGACTTATCACGCCTTCAAGGATACGAAGTACGTGGAACGGCGCATTGAAGAGCTGGAGACGGAAAGCGGGTGAGGTCGATGGATGAGGAGCGTCCGCTGGAGAGCCGGACCGTCTGGCATTATAACGGGGAAAAGCTTCAAGCCCAGAACGATCGAATCGCTTCGGAGAAGCCTTTCACTTTGGAGCTCGACGGGAAGGAGTTTGCAACCATCGTCTGCACTCCGACCGATCTGGAAGATTTGACATTCGGCTTTCTCGCCTCCGAAGGCGTCATCCGAACGGCGGACGAGGTCATCGGGCTTGCCGTCGATCCTCGACGGGGCTTGGCCCGAGTCCGCCTGCTCCATCCGGAGCGAGGCCGCAGCCTGGACCATTCTAAGCGGTTCATCGGTTCGTGCTGCGGCAAAGGCCGCCAGTTTTATTTTCGCAGCGATGTCCGCACAGCCAAGACCATTATGTCGCGGCGGACGATTACTCCGGCTCAATGTATCGGCTTGATCCGGCAGCTGCAGGACGGCTCGGACCTCTTTCGCGAAACGGGCGGGGTGCATAACGCCGCCCTCTGCTCCCCGGATCGCCTGCTCGTCTGCCGCACGGACATCGGCCGCCACAACGCGCTCGACAAGGTGTTCGGCCACTGTTTGCGGGAGCGCTTATCGATGAAAGACAAAATCGTCGCATTCAGCGGGCGCATCAGCTCGGAGGTACTGCTCAAAACGTCCAAAATGGGCGTCGGCACGCTGCTTTCCAAGTCTGCGCCGACCGATCTCGCGCTCGAGCTTGCCGACGAGTTGGGCATTACCGTTGTCGGCTTTATTCGCGGCAACTCGTTCAATGTGTATTCGCACCCGGAGAGAATCACGGAGCCATCCGGCGGTTAACCGTTCAAGCGTCTCTCCCATTAGGGATTATGCTGCGGGGTGCCAAGCACTGCGGCCTTCCATTCGTCCCCCAGCCTCTCACCGCACCTTGTTTGTAATAGTCACCTATGGAGCGGCTGCGCGCGGCCAACCCGCCCGTAGCCCTCTTTCCCCTTTCCTAGGGCCCCGCTCCGGAGCCCATCAGCTTGAACCCTTCCCCCAACACTTCGTTCGTATCGCTTAGGATGACAAAAGCCTCCGGGTCCAGCTTCCGGACCAACGTTTTCAACCGGGTCACTTCCGTTTGCCCGACTACAACCATCAGTACCGTACGGCTTTGGCCGGTATACCCGCCTTTGGCTTCCAGCTCCGTCAGCCCTCGGTCCAGCTCATGCAAAATCGCTTCCCGAATCTTGTCCGAAGCCGACGAGACGATAAACGCTACTTTAGAGTAATTTAATCCGATTTGCACGACACTGATCGTTTTGCTTGTCACAAACAGCCCGATGAGTGCGTACATTGCTTTTTCCGGGGATAGCACAATACCCGCCGATAAAATAACCAGCCCGTCCAGCATTGCAACGCATAATCCGAGGCTAATGCCGGTGTATCGGTGGACAAGCTGCGCGGCCAAATCCAAGCCCCCTGTCGACCCCCGGCCGCGAAACACAAGCCCCAATCCCATCCCGATGAGGATGCCGCCATAAATGCTGGCGAGCAATAAATTGTGCGTCAAGGAAGGAAGCCCTCGCGTCAACAGAACCATCAAGGGGAGCACCACCGACCCGACCGCCGTCTTGACGCCGAACTGCCTTCCCAGCAGCAAAGTACCGGCAATAAACAGCGGGATGTTCAGGGCCCATTGGATATAGGCCGGCTCGAAGCCGAACAGCGTCTGAACGATGATACTGATGCCCGTCACCCCGCCCGATGCAACCTGATTCGGGCTCAAAAATACGTTAAAGCTGACTGCAATCAGGAGCGAACCGAGGAGCAGGAGACCGTATTCCTTAAGTAAGCCCTGCCAGCGGGGCAGAGCAGCAGCTTCCCGCCCCTTCCATCCCATTCGTCTGCCCGATCTTCCGGTGCCTTCGATTACCGACATCCGCTCTCCCCCTGCATAAAAAAACTACACGCCAGTTTCGGCTTCTTCCCTGGCCGAGCCAAACCTCCCTCGGGAGTTGGCGATGCCAGCGGAATATGAAGCCGTTACTAACGTGTAGGATGAGCTTGCCTGTTTAATTTTATGATGCGCCGTTTTCTTTATCCGGCTTATTGATTTGCTGGCGCAAATAGGCGTCGATAAATGCGTCCAAATCGCCGTCCATCACCGCGCCAACATTGCCGGTTTCCTCCTGGGTCCGGTGATCCTTGACCATGCTGTACGGATGGAATACGTACGAGCGGATCTGGCTGCCCCATGCGATGTCAGAGACTTCGCCGCGGATTTCCGCGAGCTGCTTTTGCTGTTCCTCGATTTTTTTCTCGTACAGCTTGGACCGGAGCATTTTCATCGCACGCTCGCGGTTCTTAATCTGCGAACGCTCCGTCTGGCAGCTGACGACGACGCCCGTCGGAAGGTGGGTAATCCGTACCGCCGAATCCGTCGTATTGATATGCTGGCCGCCCGCTCCGCTGGAGCGGTACGTATCGACCTTGAGATCCTCCGTACGGATCTCGATTTCCACGTCGTCATCAATTTCCGGCATCACATCGCACGAGACGAACGATGTATGACGGCGCCCCGAAGCATCGAACGGCGAAATGCGCACCAAGCGGTGCACGCCTTTTTCCGCCTTCAAATAACCATAAGCGTTGTATCCTTTAATAAGCAGCGTCACGCTTTTCACACCGGCCTCATCGCCCGGCAGATAGTCGAGCACCTCGACCTTGAAGTCGCGCTTCTCGGCCCAACGGCGGTACATGCGCAGCAGCATCTCCGCCCAGTCCTGCGATTCCGTACCGCCCGCGCCCGGATGCAGCTCCAGAATCGCATTCAGACGATCATACGGCTGGCTGAGCAGCAGCTGAAGCTCGAAGTTCTCCAGCTTCTTGACGAGAGAAGCGATCCCGGCCTCAATCTCGGCCGCCATGCTGTCGTCCTGCTCCTCCTGCATGAGCTGGGCCATGACCTCGAGGTCATCGTATTCCGATGCTAACGCCTGGAACTCGTCGACTACGCTTTTGATCCCGTTCGCTTCTCCAATCAGCTTTTGCGCCCGTTCGTTGTCGTCCCAAAAATCCGGCGCCGACATTTTCTCTTCATAATCCGCGATCTGCTCAAGCTTCAGATCTAAGTCAAAGAGACCCCCTAAGCTCAGCCAATCGCTTGGCCGTTTCTTGCAAATCCCGCTTTACATCCGCTTCTAACATAATTCAGCACCTCTATCCTTAAATTTTGCACCCTGTTACCGAAAAGGGAGACCGGAGCGACGCCCCGACCTCCCGCTTCCTATACATTTACCGCACCATTGACTCACCAGACATTTAAAGCTACACGCCGTGGCACTGCTTGTATTTCTTCCCGCTGCCGCAAGGACACAGGTCGTTGCGTCCGATCCGGTCTTCGCTAACCGCAGGCTTCTTCGGTGCCGGTTCGCCGTTCGTGGCCATCTCGTGCTCATCGACCACCGCTTCGCGCACCAGGTTCGTTTCTACATGAGCTTTCATGATGTAGGTCGAAACTTCTTCCTGGATGCTTTGAATCATCTCATTGAACATCTCGAAGCCTTCGAACTGGTATTCGCGCAGCGGGTCCGTACCGCCGTACGCCCGGAGATGAATCCCTTGACGCAGCTGATCCATCGCGTCGATATGGTCCATCCATTTGCTGTCCACGGCACGGAGCACGACAACCTTCTCGAACTCGCGCATGAATTCCGGACCGATCTGCTGCTCGCGCTCTTCGTAGAGACGCATCAAGAGATCTTTCATATATTCGACGATCTCTTCTTTTTCTTTGCCCCACAGCTCGTCTTTGCTCAGCTGGCCTTCATGCAGGAACGTGCCGTTCGCGTAGTCGACGATCGCCTGCAAATCCCACTCTTCCGGAACGAGATCTGCCGGACAATGCGCTTCGACGACCCGATCGATCACCGGCATCATCATGCCAAGCACGATGTCGCGAATGTTCTCGGACTCGATCACTTCGCGGCGCTGCTTGTAGATAATTTCCCGCTGCTGGTTCATGACATCGTCGTATTGAAGGACGACTTTCCGCACGTCGAAGTTGTTGCCTTCGACCCGCTTCTGAGCCGACTCGATCGCTCTGGAAATCAGCTTGCTCTCGATCGGTTGATCTTCCTCGAACCCAAGGCGGTCCATCATGCCCATGATGTTCTCCGCCCCGAAACGGCGCATGAGCTCATCTTCCAGCGACAAGTAAAACTGGGACGAACCCGGGTCGCCCTGACGGCCTGCACGTCCGCGGAGCTGGTTATCGATCCGGCGGCTTTCGTGGCGCTCCGTACCTATAATATGCAGCCCGCCGACTTCAGCTACTCCGTCCCCGAGCGTAATGTCAGTACCGCGTCCCGCCATGTTGGTCGCTATCGTCACACTACCCGGTTGGCCCGCGCGTGCAACGATTTCCGCTTCCTCCGCATGGTATTTCGCGTTCAAGACTTTATGCGGAATGCCTTTCTTCTTCAGCATCTCGGATAGCCGCTCGGAGTTCTCAATCGATACGGTACCGACGAGCACCGGCTGGTTCTGCTTATGCTTCTCCACGATCTCGTTTACGACCGCGCGGAATTTGCTGGCCACCGACTTGTACACGACATCCGGCATATCTTTCCGGATCATCGGTTTGTTGGTCGGAACGACAATAACGTCCAGGTTGTAGATCTTCTTCAATTCTTCTTCTTCCGTCTTCGCCGTACCGGTCATCCCGGACAGCTTGCGGTACATCCGGAAGTAGTTCTGCAGCGTGATCGTCGCGAGCGTCATCGACTCGTTCTGCACCTGCAGCTTCTCCTTAGCTTCAATCGCCTGATGGAGCCCTTCGCTGTAACGGCGGCCCGTCATCAAACGGCCGGTAAATTCATCTACGATTACGATCTCGCCCTCATGTACGACATAGTCGACATCGCGGCGCATGATGATGTGGGCCTTCAGCGCTTGCTGAACATGGTGGTTGATCTGTACGTGGTCGTGATCGAACAGGTTTTCGATGCCGAAGGCACGTTCCACCTTCGCCACTCCCGGTTCGGTCAAAGCAACGGACCGGAGCTTCTCGTCAACCGTGAAGTCTTCCTCTTCCAACCGGCTGACGACCTGATCGGCAATAAAATACAGATCCGTCGATTTGGCAGCCTGTCCGGAAATAATCAACGGCGTACGGGCTTCGTCGACCAGGATCGAGTCCACTTCGTCAATGACCGCATAGTACAAAGGACGCTGTACCATTTGTTCTTTGTACACGACCATGTTGTCGCGCAAATAGTCGAAACCGAACTCGTTGTTCGTTCCGTAGGTAATATCGCAAGCATACGCCTGCTGCTTCGCATCGTGCGACAGGTTCGGCAGGTTGACCCCGACGGTCATCCCGAGGAATTCGTAGATCTTGCCCATCTCGCCGCTGTCCCGTTGGGCCAAGTAATCGTTGACCGTAACGACGTGCACGCCCTTACCGAGGAGCGCATTCAAATACACCGGGAGCGTACCGACCAGCGTCTTCCCTTCCCCTGTACGCATCTCTGCGATTTTGCCTTCGTGCAGCGTCATACCGCCAATCAACTGTACGTCATAGTGACGCTTGCCCAAAACACGCTTGGAAGCTTCGCGTACAACAGCGAATGCTTCCGGCAGCAGATCGTCCAGATCCTCACCTTTCTCCAAGCGCTCACGGAATTCTACAGTTTTGCCTCGCAGTTGTTCATCGGAAAGCGGTTCGATCGAAGGTTCGAGAGAATTAATGTATTCCACGGCTTTCCACATGCGCTTCAATTCGCGCTCATTCGAATCGCCAAATATTTTTTTAACGAGTCCTAGCATGTTGCTAATCCCCTTCCTTATTAAAAAACAATAGCCTATCCTAAATTGTAACAGTTTGCGCCTTTCACCGCAACAAACCTGCCCCGATTTCCCGAATCTACTAAAAAGAGCCTGCCCGAACGTGCAGGCATCGCTAGATGCACCGCAAAGCGTTCGAACAAGCTCGGTTCTTTTCTTAAGTCATCGGACGGTTTATCTGGCCGGTTCGATCAGGCCGTACTTTCCGTCATTGCGTTTGTAGACCACGTTGACTTGCGCGGTATCGGAATTGGAGAATACGAAGAAATTATGGCCTACCATGTTCATTTGCAAAATCGCCTCTTCCACATCCATCGGCTTCAGCGTAAAACGCTTCGTCCGCACCAATTCGTAATCCTCTTCATCGTCCAGGGAATAGGAAGCGTCCGGTAATTCCATCCGGAACAGATCTTTAATGCCGCCATCCAGGCGAATTTTGCGGTTGGCTTTCGTTTTGGCCTTGCGGATTTGACGTTCCAACTTGTCCACAACCAGATCGGCGGCTGCGTACATATCGGCGTGCTTCTCCTCCGCCCGCAGCATAAGGCCCGTAAGCGGAATCGTCACCTCAACGGTTTGCATGCCTTTCACAACGCTCAGGGTGACATTAACTTCAGATGTAGGGGGAGCTTCAAAGTAGCGTTCCAGTCTGCCTAATTTTTTCTCGACATGGTCTTTCAACGCTTCCGTTACCTCGATGTTTTCACCGCGAATGTTGAATTTCATGTGCGACTCCTCCTTTCATACTTACATTATACTATATTCACCCCCCGCCTTCAAAAATCCTTCATAAAATTCGAGGAAAATTTACAAAATATTTGGACAATTTATGGCAGTCGTGTAAGCGCTACCCTTGAGCTTTTTCTGACAAGGTCTAGACGCACGAAAAACACCCTCGGATTCCCCAAGGGTGTGATCAAGTTCGCGCTAATTTGTTCAAACAATAACCATCTATTACGAGCGGCCGAAACCGGCCGGATGATTACAACTTGACGACGTTAGCCGCTTGAGGACCGCGTGCGCCCTCTACGATATCGAACTCAACGGATTGGCCTTCTTCAAGCGTTTTGAAGCCTTCGGATTGGATTGCGGAGAAGTGTACGAATACGTCGCCACCGTCTTCACGCTCGATGAAGCCGTAACCTTTTTCTGCGTTAAACCATTTAACTTTACCTTGCATGTAAAACATTCCCTTCGTTATCAAATAACTGCAAGCATCGCTCACAATTCGAATATATCATCCCCCGCTCCCCGCTGTCAATCGAACTTGGCCGTGTTGGTGAAATATTTCGAAAATTCGAGTATTAACATGGCGTTAATAAAATACTCACAGCTTAAAAGCCCGTCGTGTCGCGGTTTATCGACATTTTTCGCAAAGTTATCAACAGAGTTATGCACATTGTCCACAGGGGTGTTTATTTCTCTCAATCACTTCTAAATTCATAATCAACTAAATTTAATTATGATTTGTCCCTAATTCTGAACTAAGTATTTTTTCTTTTGGTACTGCAAACAATATTGTCTCAAAAGTAAGTATTGTACTATGATTTAATGTATAAATATAGTCTTCACAAAGTCGGGTAATAAAATTAGGTACATCTTGAAAATCACTAATTTGATGATAGATAGAAATGGCCAGTATCGGTCGAAATTTACTAATAGTTTGAACTGCTCCTTTTAGAGCGTTCATTTCAGCACCCTCTATGTCCATTTTTATAAAATCCACTCGATCCAGCCCATATTTCATTACCAGATCATCAATAGCCAGAGTTTGAACTTTCTGTTCGCTATTTCCAAACGACTCCATGCTAACATGACTTGCGCCACCACGGTCTATATAGTATACATATTGATCAGATTCATTCCATACCTCTGTATCTCCCATGTATCCGATAACTGGTACTTTCTTTCAATTTGTTCGAGATATTTATTTAAATCTTGAACTAATGCAGGTTTCTGGCAATAATCGATAGCTATAGATAACATATGTCTAGCTTGCGAATCTTTACTTGAGCTAAGTAAAATAATTGCCAAATTAAACAGCAGGTCTGAATCTACTGGATTAAACAACAATCCGATTTCTGCAACTTCTTCCGCTTTAGTAACCTCATTTAAATGAAAAAGTATTGTTGACTTAATAGAGTAAACTTCGGGGTCATTCTGCACTACGCCTTCTAATTCTTGAATAAGTTGCATTGACTCATTTAAATATCCTCTTTGAACAAGCTCTGTGATTTTTCTTTTATTGCGGTTAATTGCAAATTATAACCCTGCATTGTGATACTCCCAATCAAAGTTAGTAGAAGCATTTTTTTTAATCACACTGAAAGAACGTACTCTTTATTGTAATATGCGTATACGCAATCAATAATTTTATCTAAATCTTGTTCTGACATATTATAGTATAATGGCAATCTAATTATTCTGTTACTTTCAGCAGTGGTAAAGCGATCCGTATCTGAAAAAGTTCCATGTTTAAGGCCTACTTCAGATGTATGCAAAGGCACGTAATGAAATACTGCCCCAACCTCTCTTTCTTTCAAAAAATGAATTAAGTCGCTTCTTTCTTCTAAATTTCGGGCTTTTATATAAAATATATGGGCATTATGAGTACAATGCGCAGGTACATGAGGTAATACAAGAGCTTCGCGGTCTTGCAACGGCTTTAGTTGATCAAAATACTTATTCCAAGTTGAAATGCGATTATTATTTACTTCTTCAGCCTTTTCTAATTGACCGAATAAAAACGCAGCATTCAACTCACTTGGAAGATAAGAAGATCCAATATCTACCCATGTGTATTTATCTATCTGGCCCCTAAAAAAACGTGAACGATTTGTTCCTTTTTCTCTTATAATCTCTGCTCTTTCAAATAAGGGTTGTTCTTGAAATAAAATTGCTCCCCCTTCGCCACATTGTATATTTTTGGTTTCGTGAAAGCTAAAGCACCCCATCTGGCCAATGGTCCCCAAGTATCGTCCTTTATACTGGCTCATAATCCCTTGTGCCGCATCTTCTATCACCATTAATTTGTATTTCTCAGCCAAATCCATAATGGTGTCCATCTCGCATGATACTCCTGCGTAATGAACAGGAACGATAGCTTTTGTATTTTTTGTAATTGCTTGTTCAATTAAATTCTCATCCAAATTAAGTGTATCTGGGCGTATATCTACAAATTTAATTCGTGCTCCACGCAAGACAAAAGCATTGGCCGTCGAAACAAAGGTGTACGAAGGCATGATCACTTCATCCCCAGGTTGAATGTTGGCTAACAAAGCCCCCATTTCAAGTGCATGTGTACAAGAGGTGGTTAGTAATGCCTTGTACGAACCCATTTTACTTTCTAGAAGCTCGTTACATTTTTTTGTAAATGATCCATCTCCAGAGAACTTTCGGTTCTCAATTGCTTGTTTGAGGTACTGTTCCTCGTTTCCTGTCACTGCAGGGACGTTAAAAGGTATCATAGTTGTCTCCATCCCCAGATATAGTGTGCTGCATCAGAGCCTGTATTGAATAATAGGTCCAATATTGAAACGTAGTGATCAAAAGGCGGATGGGCTTGAGAGTATGCAGGATAGCCTAGATAATTTTTATAGACTAACTCTATCCCCGCATCATCAAATTTTTGATCAATAATATATGATTTTGCAGCAGGGCCGGATACGTACACATTTGCTTCAGCAAGTTTTAATAGATTAATTAGTCGCTCAAGTTTCTCCCCGGTCAATTCAAACTTCCGAGAATCCGAAAATTGAACATTACTACCGAGGAAATCATGCGTAATAACCTGAATTAGATATTGGTTTAAATCAGATAGATTTACCCATGTTTTTTCTAAATAAATATATTCGAAAAAATCTTTATACTTCTTGTAATATGGAGCCTTTGAATAGTTTGCCTGTAAGGTATTGAAATGTTTTTTTGCCCAATGTTTATCGTCAATAGTAACTTCACATATCAATTTATCATTATGAGAGCCGGTTGGAATGGTGAGCCATTGAGTGCCTTGCGGTGATTTAATTCTATTCCGATTTCTCCAGTCGTTCTTGGTATATTGCACATCATCATAGAAAATAAATAAATCGACATCATTAATTATGTCAAAATATCCCTTCCACGGAATGTAGTTAGATTGTATCACTGCCACTTTTTTCATCAATACACCTATTTATTAATATGTATTTGGGATATTTGCCCACCGATTCTAGTTCCTTCGTATAAATTAGAATAATAATACGAATCGAATCCTGCATTTTTCATCTTAGTTGCAATTAAATCAACATTGTACTCTACTCTTCTCAAATATATCTGTTCGTTATGAAACACAGCAAACGCCGCTCTCCAATCTCCATCTCTAGGCTGGCCGACAGACCCTGGATTACAATAAGTTTTATCGCCTAATTCCGCCAGTACTTGTACATGAGTATGCCCAGAAAAAAAATATTTTTCTTGTTTATCAGCGAAATATTCAACATTTAATTCATACAAGTATTCATCTAACGAATCATTCCATCCAGCATGTATCATACTTATATTATTAAATTTAACACTTTCAACCGTGTCCGCTAACCATTGTAAGTTTTCCGATGTTATTATCAATCTTTGATAATCAAGGCACTTGTTAGCACTATTTGAACGTGGACAAGGAGTATTACGAACTAAATAATCATCGTGGTTACCCATAAGCCTCACAATGTTTCGTCTACGCATTAAATCAATGCATTCATTGATCATACAATAATATCCTGCAATATCGCCTAGCGAAATGATATGTTCACATTGCAAGTGATCAATCTCATCCATTACGGCTTTTAGTGCAGGATAGTTCCCATGTATATCTGATATGATCGCTAACATAGTATTACCTGGTCTTCTATATATCTTTGGGCATACCCATCTTTAATTTTCCGAATGGCAGGTATCTTGCCTTCTAAGTAATATTCAATACACATTTCTGCTTCATTGTAACCGAAAGCACTTCTTAATGAAGTTGAAGATGAGATTCGTGGATTTATTTCCAGAAGTAGAAATACCCCATCCTTTCTTCTAAACTGAAAATTGGTTGGGCCCAACGGTTGGAAAACTTGAGCTAGATTTCTTACAAGATTTTCAAGTTCATTAATGCGGCACACTCTTGCCTTGGAGGTAGCTCCTTCACCACTTAATTTTCTCTGGAATATAATTTGCTGATTAATTATTCCGTTCCCTAAACCAAAGGCACCAACTGTGTATTCCTCGTCATCATTCCCAACAATCTCCTGTACCATAAATTCTTCTCTCATTTTACTTTTCCAAAAATTAAATTCAAATTCAGTATATATTTTTTGTATTCCCTTTGAAGCATAGGAACGCCTTGGTTTCACGAGCATAGGTATATGTAGCTGCTTTGATAATTCTTGATATTCACCTTCGATGTGTGAGTTTATTACATCAAATTCGTGTTCAAGCAAGAGTTGATGGGTCAACCATTTGTCTGAAGCAATACTTATTAAGCTAGGTTGATTCAATACAATTTTGACATCCAAATCTTTAAAGAAATCTAATTCCTTCGATAAGCGAAGTCCATCCTGCTCAATTCCAGGTATAATTAAATGAATATTATGCTTTCTTACTAATTTTCTAATAAATTCCGGATATTCAGGATCATTTGCCGGAAGTGCTTTTTCAAAGTGGTCGCACCATTGCTGTCCAACAGCGTCGTCATATATATCCATACCAATTATGTTCAATGAAAACATTGAATTGCGTAAAGATTTTATAATTCCGTAACCTATTATGGCCCCAACGCCTGTAACTAATATATTATACAAGTCAGACTCCCCCTATTTGCAGATTCTTCTTGATCAGAGTCATTCCAGTTCTCATGTCCGTTTGAGGCGTATAATGTATTTGTTTATACAATTCTATATCGTTAGGAATAAAAATATCGGGAATGCTTGGTTTATCTTTTAGAAACTTTAACAAGCCACCACTTCCGAAAACCTCGAAAGCAAACTTAGCAATTTCGCTTAATTTATAACTTTGGGGATAAATACACGGATATTCTCCAACTATTTTATCTTCAACAACTTTGACAACGATTTCTATTAAATCTCCAATGTATAGATAGTTTCTAACTGCATCATTTTCGCCAAAAATATTAATATCATTACCATGATAGGCACAATTAATAAAATGATAAAATAACTTTTGATGTTTTTGAGCAAGTCCTTTTTCATCATAAATTTGTGAGGGTAACAAAGCCGTATATCGAATACCTAGTTCGTTACAAATAAGCTTTAAATTTTCTTGTCCATGTTTTTTTGAAAGTCCATAAGAACCAAAATATTCATTGTCTACATTATCATAAGCAGAAATGCTAGATATATATATTACTTGCTTACATTTAACCTTCTGAGCCAGCAATCCAATTTTTAATGACCCTACGGAGTTTATTATTTCATTAGTTATAGCTTCTTCTGCTGTATTTCCTAGAAAGCTAGCCGCGCAATGGACAATTACATCTACGTTCTCCAGTAACCGGTTGTCTCTTAATGAATCTAAATGAGTTTCACTTAAATCTATATAGATATCCGATCTTTCATCACGACCACATGTAATAATTTCATGCTTTTTGATAAGCGCCTCTTCTAATCTTTTCCCTACCATCGATGTGTGCCCGACAATTATGATTTTCAAAATCTATTCCGCCTTTAGCTCCATTAAAATACCAACACTTAATTCCGGGTAATCGACTCCAACCTCTAACATAGCTTGCAATACTTCTTTTGATAAATTTAATTGCTGGATTTGAGATGTAGTAATAGGTTTTAACAAAAGACCTTCTGTTGTTTTAACTTTGTATCCTGAATTCTCAACAAGCTCGGTTAAAGATTTAACACAAAATAATCTTTGATGTCCCAATGCCTTATCTCCCTCGGAAAGAGCAGTTAAATCATTAATGATTCCCGCAAAATAACCAATTCGTTTATTTAAAGCTTCGTAATTAGGAACGCTGACGAAAATAGACCCGTTTGGCTTTAAAAACTGCTTGTATTTTTTCAAAATAAGTTCAGGATCATCAACATGTTCCAATATGAAGCCCATTACGATGACATCAAATTTTTCCTCTGTATGAAAATCCTCAAAATAAGAGTGGATAATATTAACATTTTCCGCGCCGTGCTTTTTACGAAAGTTTTTTATAATTTCTGTTGATCCTTCAATAACCAGATAACGGTCAAAATGTTCGCAAAACTTTACTGTCGCATATCCATGTCCAACCCCTAGTTCTAAGAGACTGTTCTTTCCTTTCACCAAATTTAAAACTCTATCCGGATACCAATTAATAATAAGATCATTGTCTAGAGCATATAAAAAAGTATCTCCGTAAGCATCTACGTACTTGTCCAATTGGCTTGTCATATCGAATACTCCTTAGTAATAAATTATTATTTTACAAGGATAAAACGTAAGTATTTATAAAGACCATTACTTGAAGGAGTAATTCTTCTTAAATATTCATCCGCTATTTGCGCAGCCTCAAACTATTTGTTCGGTAAAGATATTAAGTCTTTAAGAGCTTGTACGATATAATTTTCTAAGTTGTTTTCGATAATAACATAGGATTTATCTACGTTATTATAAAAATTGATTACATTTATACAAGAATTAATATACTTAGCAAGAGCGTTTTTATAATCTTTTGGGTTACTTAAAAAACCATCTCTTCGGGCATCTTGAAAGATATTGTACCAGTTAGAAATATGAAAGTAGTAGTAAAGAGGATTACCTTGAACTTGATCGTTATGTCTACGGAAATAGCTGAGCGGTTCCGAAATATACACCCCTTTTCCTTTGGCCAACAATTCAATCCACACAGCTACATCGATAATAGCATTATATTCATGGTCTGTATCTTTATAAGTACCATAAAATTGAATGTCTTTTTTCTTAAACAAAACAGTTGTTGGTTCTCCTATGAAGTTAGTCATAGTACTAAGTACAAGATTTCCCAATTCTTTCCCATCAATAATCGTATCTTTATCAAATAACTTTGTGTTAAAATCTTGCGAAGGGAGAGGATGCCCAGACTCATCAATTAATTCTCTATATGAAGTAACTAATGCTATACTAGAATCGGACATATAGTAATGTATCATACGTTCTATTTTCCGGGGATGAAATAAGTCGTCATCCATTAAAAAATTTATGTACTCACCATTTGAAAGTTTAAAACATTGGATAAAATTCTCCCTACCTAATGATGGTTCGTTTTTGATGTAATGAATATGCTTATAGTTTTGTAGATACGGCTTTAACATTTCTTGTACTTCATTATTTGTACTATCATCACTAATGATAATTTCAATGTTTTTATATGTTTGTGCTAAAACACTTTGCAAAGCTAGCTCAAGATAATTTCGACGATTATATGCGGGTATTAACACGCTTACTAATGGAAAAATATCTTTGGTGTACTCCTCCATATAAATGGCTTTTGCTTCTTCAAAACCCACTAGACTTGCTATATCTGAATCATGAATAACCCACGGTTCTTGTTGGGTCGGAACACCAACTTCATATCCGGCTCTTATAAACTCGGCAGATTGGGATGCATCATAAAAGTGCCATCCTTGAAATAAATCCGTCCTCCAATTGATATCATACTGTGTTACCATAATAAGACCATCTATGGTTTGTACAGCCATATAATCACTTTCTGCTTCATTAAACGAGAATCGTTCCATCTTTCCTGTGTGGCTATCGTAAAATTTTCCATATAGCCGAGGTGACTCCCACCAAATTCCATTCACAGACATTTTCTCTGCTCCAACAACGCCAAGCAAACCCAACTTGGCATTGTTAGAGAATAGAGTAATAATATCTTTAATAAAATTTTTATTAATAATAAAGATATCCTGATGTAAATATACTTTGTATTTGGCATCGGATTGCATCATTGCAGCTTGGTACCCCTCAGTCATGCTACTTGCATCCTTTACCCCAATCGTTTCAACTGTAAACCCATCCGGAATATATAGTGAATTGATATATTTTAATGACTCCGAATATTCATGGTCGTTATTTACACAAGTAATAAAGCAAACTTTTGTATCGTTCAATTATGCCAACTCCTTTACTTTACTTAACAAGTGTACAACTTCGTCATCCGGGTCTTGAATACTTTCCAAATAAGTAAGAGCCATTGAGTGTTCCCCGGCACTAAATAGTATGAAACCCAAGTTAAACAATGTTTCTCTATTTTGCGGGTTATAATCATATGCTTTTTGAAGCAATGGTATAACGTAGTCAAACAGACGATTTTGAAATGCCAAAACAGCCATTTTATTTAACACTTGATCTTTTAGAATTAGACTCTTCTCAACTACTGAAAATACCGTTTCAATAGCAAGACCCTTTTTCAGTAGTTCTAGGATTTCAAGGTTACTCTGCTCTTCGTCCACTTCATTTTCCAATCTGCGTAATGCATACTTTAAGGCAGTGTTCCAAGAAGATTCCTCGTTCGCTTCTTTTTCTATGCTGGGGGCAATCACCAGACCATCCGGAGTCTGAAGCTTATTAAACCAACTGGTGGCAAGCTCCTTTTCTCCAAAGGTTTCGAGAATACTTCCCATATTGTATATAGTATCTTGATGATTCGGGTCCATTTCATGAGCTACTTGAAGCAGCGTAATAATATGGTCGTAGGCTTTTACTTCATACATTACCTGAGCTAATAAATTGAGCAATTCGACATGATTGACATCCATGGTAGAAATACACTCCAGAATGGACATCGTATCTTGGATTAATGCGAGTTTTTTTGCATTCTCTTCGACGTTCAAACCCTCAACAATATCGTTCAGCAGCACTCGTATTCCATTATTGCTTGCTTTAATGATATATTGGTAAGTCATATATTGATCGAGATATTCTCTAGAACCTAAGGTTACTAGACGTTGAAGGAATTCTTCGTCATGTTTGTTTATAGGCACGGTTACCGACTCAATGTGAAAATCCCCATACCCGGCACCTTGCAGCATTTTTCGAAACTCTTTAATTGTGAAGAAACGAACATGCGTCCTATCCAATAGTCCTGCGTCTTCGTATTTCCAGTTTCCGTTTAATAAATCTCTGACCAGACTGAAGTGCATAACATTTGGAATACTGATTAGCAGCTTCCCTTCAGGTTTCAAATGCTTCCTCAACGTTTCAAGCGCTTGCCATGGATTATATAAATGCTCTAGTACATCTGCACATATAATATAATCAAAAAACTCTCCGGGATATTCCAGCAACTCGTGTTCTACATTGCCTGCTTTTACTTCCGCGAATGTCCCAGCTATTTCCGTCGTTGACTTGTTAAGCTCAATTCCATACAGCTCCGCGTTCGGGTATAAATTTTTTATTTTTAACAGTGATGCTCCGCAAGCGCATCCCACTTCTAATACTTTTATTTTTTCTAAGGGACGACTATCAATTTGTTTAATGACTTCTCCTCTAATTAAACTTGAGTATGTTGGGTCAAAGCCCCATTTATCTTTAAACTTACCACGATTGATATTTAAGAGTTGATTATACTGCGAAGGATTATCCTTAAATGAGGTACTGCCAAAATGATGGATAAACACATCTCCGCATAAAAGCAGACTATAACCGGCTTTGATAATACGATACGAATAGTCGTCATCTTCAAAATTACCCGGGGTGAAACGCTCATCCAAAAAACCTACTTCTTGAACGACATGTTTCTTGATAAGCATGCAAAAGCCAACTAATTTTATCCGCTGCTCCCACTTGGAAGAGTCAGAAACATTCATTCCTTCGGCAAAGGTATGCATTTCTTCTAGCGTCTTATAATTTACAGGTATGGCTTGATAGTACGAGCAGTAATTGCTAACTGCTCCTACAGCACCAACTTTTTCCGAACTTTCTAACGCAATCCTCATATTGTTCAACCAGTTCTTGGTGACAACCACATCGTTATTCAATAAAAGAATATAATCTCCCTTTGATACTTCAATCCCTTGATTGCATCCTTTTGGGAAACCGAGATTCTCGTTATTGATAATTGAAATAATATCGTCTTGCCGCTTCAACCATTCAACCGTTCCATCCGTTGAGGCGTTATCCACTATTATGATTTCATAGGTTCCCTGTGCAGTATGTTCTCTAATACTCTCAATACATTTCTGGGTATACTCCAGCTTGTTATAAGTAAGTATAATTATGCTTGTTATCAAAATTACTGACCCCTCTCGATCATTTATACTATATATCGACATTATTCCACATAAACTATAGACGTTTTTTGGTATGGTATAATTTACAAAGATGAACAATGCATTGCAATTTCTTATAAAAAGAACGTTTACGTCCGATAAAAATACTATACTCTCATTTAATTTCTAGGAGACCTACTATGACAAAACTTTTATCACTCTGTATGATCGTAAAAAACGAAGAAAAGGTCCTAAGAAGATGTTTAGAAAGTGTCCAAGGGTTGGTAGATGAGATTGTTATCGTGGATACGGGGTCTACGGATGGAACGGTTGAAATCGCACGGGAATTTACTTCCCATGTTTATTTTTTTGAATGGATAAACGATTTCTCCGCAGCCAAAAATTTCAGCATTCGTCATGCCGGCTCCAGATGGATACTAAATTTGGATGCAGACGAATATTTGCAAGATGTCGACATTGAAAAGGTCCGCCATGAACTGGAGAACCTTCCCCAATCGGAATCGACTGCGTTTATTCTTCCAATCTACAATTTTACTGGAACGATAAATAGCGGGAAAGTTCTGAATTCGAGCGGCGCCCGATTGTTCCCTAATCATCCCGATGTCGAATTTAAAAGTCCGATACATGAACAACTATATTGGAAGCATGGCGACCTGCGTTTCTTTGAATTTCCTTTGATTATTTATCATACGGGTTATCTGGAAGAAACAAAGTTGGAAAAAGACAAATCCACCCGGAATATGTCTATATTTAACGACCTGTTGAAGAAGAAGACGTTGGATACATACGAAACGTTTACTTTAGCTAACGAATACATGATCATGCGAGATTATAAAAAAGCGATTTACTACTACGAAAAGGTGTACAAAAAAGCTGGAAAAAGACAAGATTGGTACCCTCATTGCGTCGAACGGATGATTACGGCCTATACTGAGCTGGACCGATATAAAGAGGCATATGCTTTAATTGAGGAATCCGTGAAGCTGTGGCCCGGCTATTCGGACTTGCATTGTTTTAAAGGTCTTCTATTGGATAAGTTGGGCTTCTATAAAGAAGCCGTTTCCGAGTTAAGCCAAAGCATAGAGATTGCAGAATCATCTAACGGCCGACAATATTGGATCCTGAGCCCGAATAACGGGACAACGCTTCCTTATTCCAGATTGGCTGATATATATTTTGAGCGATATAAAGATATTTCCAAAACCGTATATTATTTCACGAAATTAGTTCAAAGCAATCCGAAGGATATAAAACATTTATATAAGCTTGTACATTTGTTGACTCTTACGGAGCCTGTTTCCGAAATCGTTAAGTTTTTAGAACGGCTATTCTCCCATACGGACCCTATTCAACTTAGAATGTTATTGCAAATTGCCATAACCGTTGGACATTACGAATTATCTCAATACTACTATTCACTATACCAAAAGTTTAATATCGAATTGCCGCCCGTGTATATGATGTTACACGGCATTATACAAAACGATCAGGGTTGGTTTGATAAATACTTAAGTCAACTATCAGAGGAAGATTGTAATAATGAATTAGCAGCCAGAGCTATTTATACCGCTTGCTGTGTGTGGAAAACGACAGCATATATGGAGCGGTTTGCTGTCCCAAATAATTTATTAAAGCCGGTCGAGCCTTTGCTCAAACAAGTGATTCCAGGAACCACGCTCGATGAAGCTGGCGAATTCCCTTACGACTCCATCTCTATACTGCTATCGGAGATCTTTAAAGTCGGCCAATACGACATATACGATTGGTTAATTAACAGCTTCCCGGCTCATTTCAATAAATTGGCTAACCTCATGGGTGATTACTTCTTTAAACAAAATCAAATCGAGCTGGCTTTAGATTATTATTCTATGGTTTTGGTTAAAAATGAGCTTGAAGCACAAGGATACGAGAATCTCGGAATACTTTATATAGCTCAAGGCGACATCCGGGAGGGGCTTGAATTTATTGAGAAAGCAATAGAGCTTCTTCCCACAAAAGTAACCCTATACACCACTTACTGTCTGCATGCCGATGGCGAAAAAAGAGCACGTTATAAAGAACTATTATTTAATGAGTTTCCGCAATACAAAGGCTTGCCCTTTATTAAAAGCATATAGCACGTTCGGTTGCCCTTAAAAAGGCTGTAAGCCCGGGTCCTGAAAACGGAACCGGGCGCCTATCATTATACGTATCTGTCGAGCTTAATTTTGATTATCTACAAAATAGCCTTCCGCTTGAATCGCTTGATTCGATTGGTACCTGCCGCGGAGCTTCATTGCATTTTGCATTTTCTTGATTTGGTTTTCAGAATCCTGACGGTTCAAGCGAAGCTTTTCATTAATCTGAGCTTCCAGTCGTTTAAGATCCTCTATATACGCTTTGACTTCCGGAGATGAATGCTCTACCTGCACAACTTGTTCCATAAGCTCAGCCTGTTGGTTTTGCAATTCTTCCAACTGAGCCAAGTCTTCGAAAGTGTCTAGATTGAGAGCAAGGATTTGGTTAGAAATCCGAATCAGTTGCACAAATACGATTTCCGTCGCTTCCCTATTCATGTTAACCGACCACAGTAGCTTTATTTTTAAGAATCTTAAGCGCCTCAACCCACGTATCCCTTAACTCAGTAACCAAGGATATACTTGTTTCCAAGCATTCCACGTTTAACTTGAAGTTCGCTTCAAAAAGCTGTTCTTTAATAAAGACATACAGCATTTTGAGGTTCTTCGATATTTCGTAGTCCATATTGAGAGTGATCATTAACTCGTCAATAATGTCTTGGGCTTTTTTAATGTTAATATTTTTTTCGCTATAATTTTTGGTCATCAAGGCTTCTTGGGCTTGTTTCATGAACTTGATGCATCCGTTATACAATAGGAGAGTTAATTCACCAGGAGCGGCTGTACTGACTTGAGTTCTTAAATAAAGCTGTTGCGCTTGCTGGTTCATTTGTCTTACCTCTTTTCATCAATAATGACTCCGTTTATTTCCTGTAAATTTGTGATTAAATCTACGATCTTTTCAGAAGGAACTTCCCTAATCACTTCATTCGTTTCTTTGTTATACACTTTAACGATAATTTGCTTACTCTTTTCATGAATGCTAAACTCCAAGCGTGTCTGAAAGCCTTCCATGGCTTTATTTGCTTTTTCAATCGCTTTAACTAAAGCTTCTTCCGAAATGGATAGTTGAAACGGCTTTTTCGTTAGCAATTCAATGGAAGAAATCAAATTCCCTAGTTGTTCCGCCGATTGATTATCATAAGAAGTTGTAGTATTATTGGGCAAACCTAGAGAAGGTATGTTTTTTATATCCATATACTCTATCTACCTCCTTGCCATTATAAACGAGACAAGTATCCCAATGTTGTATTACTTTTTTGGATTGCTTTCTCCATTGCCGAGAACTTTGCATAGTAGAAATCTTCTTTTTTCTTTAGTTTCACATCAAAACGGCTTATTTGTTCTTCCATTTTCTTCATAACGGACCCAAGATCCGTGTTAATATCATTTGTGATGCCGCCAACGGTACCCGCTCTTTTAACCAAATCATCAATACTCGAAGACAATTGGTCATAAACTCTACGCATGATCCCCTTACCCTTTTCATCGGTACTTGATGCAGGGGTATTTGTAAACATGGCGATCACATTATCGGGATCTTTTGACAAAGCTTCTTTTAGCATTTTTTCATCTATAACGAGTTTACCGGAATTTTGGGTATTTTTGGCATCATAAGGCATCGTAGTAATTCCGATTTTGGCGAAGGAGTTATAGGCTTCTTGGATCCCACTTACCGATGTAATCCCCGTTAATTCCCTTAATCTACTTAACGCTCTTTCAACAGTAGGATCACTTTTCAATAACCCGCTTTTTGCTTTGTCTTCCCAGGCCTTGATGTCTGCCTCTTTCATATCTTTCTTCTGGTCATCGGTTAATGGATCGTAGCCACGATACCTGTTTTCGGACGTTCTTTTGTTCATAAACTCGATCGTTTCGTTATACTTGGAAACAAAGTTCTTAATCTTATCGACAATTCCGTTTATATCATTACTAACGGATACCGTAACAGGCGTTGCGCCCGTCGGTTGTTTTAGATTATAGGTAACCCCATCGATTGTAAAGGAATTGCTGCTCCTATAAGTTGTATTTCCATCGATTGTAACTTTTGCATCTTGACCGGTTACGACTTGCGAATCCAATTTAAGAGAAGCTAACAGCCCGCCAGTATCTCCGGAAATATTAACTTGCGCCGTCCCGCCAGTATCCTTAGTAAGAAAAGATACCTTGTCGGTCGTCTCGTCATAGGACATATATACCCCGGCAGCAGAAGCATTAACTTTGCCCATTATTGTGGAAATGCTGTCATCACCATTGTAAGTAATTTGCTGCCCGTTTATGGTAAAGCTGTAACTAGTACCCGATACATTTAGTGGTGTATCGAACTTTGAAGCAATATCACTTAATTTCGAATTAGCGTCTACCTTGAAAGCAGTCCGGCTTCCTGTAAAGCCCAGATTTGAGTACCCGCTATTCGTTGGAGAAGTAGCTTCCAACACGAGCTGCGGCTGATAAGACGTACTGCCGTCTACCACAGCCGATACAGGGTTGAAAGAGATTTTGCCCCCTGAATCGCTAACTGTTATTTTGTTGTATCCAAATGCATCATTTAATTTGGTTTGGATCTGCTGAGCTAAATCGGTAGTTGATGCATAACTTTTTTGATCTAAAGTTATTGTTTTTCTTACCCCATTTAACGTTACATCGAACTGATTATTCGTAGCATCGATTGTGGTAGTCGTAGGAGCTGTATTTGCTGTAACCGGGGCAGGTGGTTGTTTTGTCATCGCACCCGTACTTGATTTAGTAGCCCCTGTTGCCAATTGGCTGACTGTTATGACATGAGTCGCTGGATTTGCTGTACTGCTTGTCGTTACCGAAATATAACTTTCATTCGAAGATGTCGCGGCAGATTGCTTCCAGTCGCCTGCGAACCTCAAATCGCCCACCGTCGAGCGTAGTCCAGCAAGCTTTGAGTTAACCTCACGGTACAGATCCATGCTCCAGTTTGTTTTTGTTTTTGTTTTTTTGATTTTTTCTAAAGGCATTCTTTCCGCTTTCATTAAGTCGCTTACTAATTTATCGATATCTAATCCCGACGCCATTCCACCAATACGTACTGGCATGTTCCACTCTCCTCTTATCATATTCCTTATTATATTTATCGAAAAATTCCTGCGATTTATTTAGACAGAAAATTATATATTTTTCAAGCGTATGAGAGCAGGGTCGTAACCCCACGAAGCTGCAAGCCTATAGTATTCCTTAGCCTTATCCTTAAAGCCAAGAATTTCGTAGTAGACCCCCAGATTGTATGCCGCTTTAAAAGACCCTGTCCCCAGCACCGAGGTATATTTTGGGGTTTCGCCAATTCTTAAAGCTTCTTTGAAGCTTGGTTCTATAATATGAATTTCCCCTGTATCCATAGCAAGTAGACCCAGTAGAAAAAATAAATCAGGAAAGTCCTTATAGACGTCTCCATATCTCGCAAGAAGGTCGGCAGCTTCCTTGCTGCGGCCCAGTTCCTTAAGCGTGTAACCTAGCAATACGAGCATTGGAGGATGGTAAAGCTGATTTTCTTCCTTATAAGTTAAGCTTCTCTTCAAATAATGCTCCGCTTCCTTATACTGCTCGAGGGAATTGTAGAGCTTCCCTATTTGGTAAAGCATGTATCCTTCGTCCTGCCGTTCATCCAGTGCTTTTTGGTAAAGCGTTAGATACCGGTTAAACTTATCTTTTTCATGATATTCTTTTTTGGTATATCCATAGTGTTTAACTAAAAGCCCGGTATCTTTAAAACTTGCCGGTAGATCGTTCTCGTACAACTGTTCATGAACGATCCCTTTGAAGCGAAACGAAGGTCTGTTAGGAAAAAAACGAATCATCCTATGCCGGGCCGAATCATTTTCCATTATATTTTCTAGAACTACGGTTCCCGCTTGACCGGGATGTTCTGTGATAAATTGACTCAGCTTCGCCTCAGCATCAGGTGGAAGCTCTTCATCCGCGTCTAAGATAAGAATATACTCGCCTGTTGCCCAAGAAACGGATTGGTTTCTGGCCTGGGCAAAATCATCGTTCCATTCCCCTTGTTTTATAACCGCATTATATTTTTCCGCGATTTGTACCGTGCGATCTCTTGATCCTGTATCGTAAATAATAACTTCGAACGGCGACGGGATGCTTTTTAGCACCCTTTCTATGTTAAGCTCCTCATCTTTTACAATAAGGCAGACGCTGATATTCATAAACTCCTCCTGCCGCAAGTCTTCTGAAAGCTATTTATACTTATTATCGGTATGCTGGCGGGATATTGTTATAATGTCGCTCAATTATATTGAAGGGTTAAAAAACCGTATGGTAAAAAAACACCTATTCCGATTCGTAATAAACGAACCGGAATAGGTGCTTTTATCCTGGTTAAGGATTAACGAAGCAGCTGGAGAACGCCTTGAGGAGCTTGGTTTGCTTGAGCCAGCATCGAGTTGGATGCTTGTTGCAGGATGTTCAGCTTCGTGTAGTTCATCATTTCTTTTGCCATATCGGTATCGCGGATACGGGATTCGGCAGCTTGCAGGTTCTCGGATGTTGTCGACAAGTTGTTATATACATGCTCCAGACGGTTTTGTACGGCACCGAACTCAGAACGTGCAGTGTTAACTTTGCCGATTGCATCGTCGATTGTTTTCAGAGCGTCAGCTGCATTAGTACTTGTTGTAACGTTTGCCGAATCAATGCCCAGACCTGTTTTGGTGATGTTCTGGGATGTGATCGCAACCGAGTCGCCTTTGTTGTTGCCGATTTGAATGCTGATAGCCGCAGGAGTAGATTGGTTCAACATGGTGATACCGTTGAACGTCGTTTTGTTCGCAATGTCGTCGATCGCATTGCTCAGAGCTTTGAACTCTTCGTCCATTGCTTTCAAGTCGGAAGTGTTGTACGTTCCGTTGCTTGCTTTTACTGCGAGTTCTTTCATACGAGTCAGCATGTCGGAAACTTCGTTCATTGCGCCCTCTGCTGTTTGTACGAGGGAAACGCCGTCTTGAGCGTTTGCTCCTGCTTGGTTCAAGCCGCGGATTTGCGTACGCATTTTTTCGGAGATCGACAAGCCTGCTGCATCGTCAGCTGCACGGTTAATGCGATAACCGGAAGAAAGCTTCTCGCTGGATTTACCTTGCGCGATGTTGTTCATAGTCATGTTGCGGTGTGCGTTCATTGCATTAAGATTGTGGTTAATAATCATTGGTAATTTCCTCCCTGAATGTTTGTTCCACTTCCTTGTGGAGTAGGGCTTTGCTCCTACATTTTCTATATCGGCTGTTTAGTTAGAGATGTTTAGTGCTTTTTTTTATTTTTCTAAGTTTTTTACTATTTTTTTTATTTCGTTAATATCAAACTTCACTGAAATGGCTTCCTTATTACTCGCTTCAATCGCTTCTAGTAGTTCCTTTCTGTAAACTTTAATATCACTCGGCGCCTTAATTCCTAATTTGATCTGTTCACCCTCAATGGAAACAACATAAATTTCAATATTTCCGTTAATCATGATGGACTGTCCCTTTTTTCGGGATAGAACTAACATTTTTTCTCACCACTTTCTTGTCTCTCTTTTGGGTAAAGTGGAGTTTTTATTTCATATTCATAGCTAGGAGGCAGAATGATTTGGTACCCTTTGAGATTTCGGACATTGATAACAAGCGGAGCAAGCAAATTCATTGTAGATTCTTGGAAAGGTTCCCTAAGGGTAACAATAGATAAGATGAGAACATCCCGTTCAGAATGTAACTCCAACCTAGCCACGTCATCTTCGTTCAATTCAAACGTATATTCTTTAAAATATTCAAATGGAACAGCGATAACAAAACCAATTTTTTCGTCCTGAACACTGCTTAAGTATCCCAAGTCGCTTCCTTCAATATAATTAAAAACAAATTCATTTAACCCTTCAAAAGCGAGGATACTCCCATGAAAGTTAATTATTTTACCATTCAAATGTTCGAGCATAATGTGGCCCCTTTCAAGTATTGAAGGCTATAGCATTAGCTATAGCCTTAGAATAATTATTTATACCAATCATAGGTCGTTACTTGTATATCGATCGAATTCATTTGTCTCATATAGATATTGACCCGTCCCGGATTGTAGCGAATCTCGGGTTTCATCGGCGTGTATTGAATGTCCGCTTTACGAGCTTCGATATTGGTTACAGCCGGTTTTGCTTCATATTGAATTTTCACATTCATATTCGAAGCCGGACCGACGTATTCTACAGAACTCTCATTTGAAAAAGCATTCTGGGCTAGTTCCGCAAAGGCGTTGCGCGGATTATGAATTTGAGCCATGCGATTGCCGTTTTCAACAATTCTGGCTATTCCCTGCAGCGCAATACCGGGAGCTTGGCTGTAAATAGAATTCATCCACTCCATATGTGGACCAGATCCTAAAGCAGCCCAAGCTGCCGACGAATCGATGCGCAATTCGCCTGGCTCAGAATGAAAATCCATTTGTGCCGGATGCTGTTCAATCGATAATTGCCCTCTGGGAGACCTCATATCAGTAGAAGCATTCTGAGTTTGCATGCCGATCTGACCCAAGGTTTGCTGAATTGACAGGCGGAGCAAGTTCATAGAACATCACTCCTATCTTATCTCAAATAATCCAACAAGCTTGGTTGGACAATTTTGGCGCCAACGGAAAGAGACGCCTGGTAAATATTTTCATACTGTTTCAAATCGGTAATTGTCTTTGCAATGTCCGCATCCTCTACCTTGCTGTCTAACGAAGTCAAGTTTTGGGTTAAATCTTCCAAGCGATTTTCAACTAAATCAACACGATTCACCCTCGCCCCAACCTCTGCTCTCATATCCAAAAACTTGGTAAGACGTGTATCCAGCTTATCCATCAATGCCTCGGCTTGTGTTTTGTTCCCTGAAGCAAATGCATTTTGGATTCCTTTCAAGACAGCGAACATATTATCCCCATCTGAAGGAGATCCAAACGCCTGTTCCCCAGTAACATTAATAGGAAGCGTGATCCCTGCTCCGAATTGAAAATTAATAAGTTTCGTATCGGTTTGGTCTGCCGCCGCATTTGCTAAGGTGTACGGTTGCTTGTCAGTAAATTGTCCGTTAAAAATATACTTCCCGTTCATTTTATCGTTTCCAAGCGTAACCGCATGTTCATAGATCTGCCCCATCTCTTGAGCGATAGCATCCAACGCAGATTGCGGATTGGTACCGTTCACCCCCCGGGTTGTCAGCTCCTTCGCTCTTTGCAGCAACTCTCCGATTTGGCCCATTACGGTATCCGTATGATCTAAAAAAGATTTAGCCATATCCACATTTTTCTGATATTGCTCATTCATCGACAATTCGCTGCGGTAACGCAATGCGTAAGTAATGCCTACCGGATCATCAGAGGGTTGATTAATTTTTCTGCCGGTCGACAAAATATCTTGATTCTTACTCATTCCTCTTAAATTATTCGTAATATTACCAAGAACCTGAGAATGCATCATGCTTTGGGTAACACGCAATGGCATAGACTTGACCTCCTACTTATTATCTACCGACTACTCCGGTGCTGTTAATCAATTTATCGAGAACCTGATCAAAGGTCGTCATAAATCGGGAGGCTGCGCCATACGCATGTTGGAATTTGATCATGTTGGACATTTCCTCATCAAGCGAGACCCCGCTCACGGACTGCCGTCTATCCTCAATTTGATCAACCATCGCCTTTTGATTGTCCGTTTGGCGGGAAGTGGTTTGCGCTTGAACGCCCAATTGACCGACAATGGAGCGGAAGTAATCATCCAGGGTGCCATTCATAATCGATGGCGTACCATTTGCGTTTCCTCCATTGTTAAAAGAAAACTTCGAATCTTTCAGCTGCGAAATTAACAGAGCTAAGGTATTGTTTCCTTTGACTGCCGTTTCATTCGGGGCTGTCCCCGTCGTTCTCAAAGAGGTAGCAATATAATTTGGATCGTTAGCAATGACCGGATTGAGTTGGAAAGTAGCTGCCGTAACCGCAGTTCCCGTCTTAGCCGTAAAGAAATCTACTCCCTTAGCAGCGGGTGTGGCAAAAGTATAACCCAGCTTATGCAACCCGTTGATCCCTTGAACCACAACCGTTAAATCGGAAGCCAATGTACGGCTAGCCACGGGACCAGAATAAGTTACCGGTGTAAGAGTTGGGCCGGTCGGAGTATTGGTGGGGACCATCAATACGGAACCGTCAGGAATAACAGACCCGGCTGGAATTGTGATCTGAACTTGGCCGTTAGCGATGGAATTCGCAAGTGTATCCAACTGTTGCTGATAATCGGCAACATAGCGATCTCTGGAAATGATCATGCCATAGACCTCACCGCTATTTAAATCCCCACTGTTCATAGCAGTCGCAAGTGTAGCCGCGGTAACAGCGGTCGTGGTTTGGCCTGTAACCAGGTTGGTATTCCCCATGTTAATGGTATATCCTTGCGGAGTTTCAACAACAGAGATATTTACGATTTTGGACAATTGATCCGTCAATAAGTCGCGTTGGTCCCGCAAATCGTTAGCATTATCTCCAAGTCCTTCAATTCGGAAAATTTCGTTATTCAAAGAGGAAATTGTGGTTGTCAATGAATTGATTTGATTTGCTTTGACATCAATATTACTAGTCAAATCATTACTTAAATCGCTCAATTGCTTGCTGGTCGCGTTAAAAGCATCTGCCAGCGCATTTGCATTTTCCCGGACAAGCTTGCGTCCCGATACGTTCTCCGGGTCCTTGGCAAGATCGGTCCACGACTTCCAAAACTTGTCCAATACGGAACGTATGCCCGTATCCGTTGGCTCGTTTACAATCGCTTGGAGCTTATCCAGCGTATCATTTTGAATCGAGTAATTCCCAAACTGCTTGTTTTCATTGCGGAACTGGTCGTCCAAGAACTTCTCGCGGATTCGCGTGATCGAAGTGAATTCTACACCCTGTCCCATCTGCCCAGGAACATTACTACGCATCATTCCCGGATATTCGAGCGGTCTGGAAGCGACCATATTTACTACCTGGCGGGAATAGCCCGCTGTATTTGCATTCGAGATGTTATGTCCTGTTGTGGTAAGAGCAGCTTGCTGCGTGAATAAAGCACGTTTAGATATTTCAATACCGGTAAAGGTGGAACGCATGGAATCTCATCTCCTTCGCAGCATCTGATTATGCCTTGGTATCAAATAAACCTTTTCGATTCGAACCCGAAGTGGTTTGATTAGGATTCGAATAAATCAGCTCATCTCCGTCAGGACCGGACATGATATCTATCGAATAATTAATAAACGCGAGCGACTGCTCGATCATCTGTTGATTTAACTCATTGTACTCCCGCAGCTTGCGGATGGTAGCCAGCAACTGCTTCTGGGAATCGACCAAGGTTCGCTTCTCCTCGGCGTTAAAAATAATCTTGGTCAAATCGCTGACCGTCACCCGCGGATTCGGTTTGTATCCTTTTTCGATTAAGAAATTACCGATCGCATCCACCCGCTGCTGGTCCAATTCCCCGATTCGCTTGAGCAGCTTGTTTTCTTTCGTTACAATTTGCGTCAGCTGCTCCACTTGATTGTGGATAAGCGCATGCTTTTTCTGCTCCGCCAGCTCCAACAAGGTGAGATGTACATCATTCAGTTCGGACATGGTCTGCAACACGGCTTCAAAAGACATGGCTCTCCACCTTCAAAAAATTATTTCAAAAACGGGAAAATTTTCTCGGCTAGCTTGCGCGCATCGACTGCGTACGTCCCGGAGCTTACAGATTGCTTGAGCTCTTCCAGTTTTTCGCGGCTGGCTCCTGCTGCTTCCGTTCCCAGAAGCTCTTTGGCTTCGCTGGATATCTCAACCTGGTCTTTTTGCTTTTGCTTCTTCCCTGCGGCAAATGCCTGCTGCGCTTCCTGATTCTTCTTATATTGATTCACGGCACCTACCTGGTTTGTTCCATTAATTTTCATCAAACTCACCTCGATTAACACATAATAAACCCACCGATTCAGCGTTATTACTTTTATCGGTGGGCGGATTTTAAAAGTTTAGATGTATTCGTTATTTTGTTCGATCCTGCAAGCGGTCTTTAATAAGAAAAGAAGCATGCTTTTCTTGCTCGACCATCTGCTTTTTGCGCTGTTCGTCTTCGGCCATGTTTCGTGTTTCCTTCGTCAACCGCGTCCGGCAGGCTTCACACATGTTGTGCTCGCGGATCTGCGCTCCGCAAACGTCACATTCGTAAGTCATGTTCGGGTTATTTTTAATCGAAATGCGTCCTTCACGGATAAACTTCACGATTTGTTTGACTGGCACCTCGGTCGCATCGCTTAATTCTTGTATCGAGCAAGCGCGGTTCTCGCGCAAATATTTTAAACATGTCTCGTACTGCCTCTCCATCTCCCGAATGCAGTTCGGACACAAACCGTAATTATTTTTCATGTAGATTTTTCCGCAGCGGTCGCAGTTTGCTACATTCAGACTCATATTAATTCTACTCCTCTCAAGAGCAAGGCCTATTACTCCTAGTTTAGCTGAAATGATCGAAGTTTGCACTTGATTTTTTGTCGGAATTTGGACGTTTGCCGCAAACGAACTTATCTGGCCCAACTAATGCCGCAAACCTCTAGAGCAAGGCTTGTCTTCATCGCCTTTGCGCATTCGTTTAGCGTACTTCCGGTCGTGTACACATCGTCGATCAAATAAACCCGCACCCGCCCTTGTCTGCACGCTGCCGCCACTTGGGAAGCAGCTCCCGGTTCCAGCGCAAACACGCCTTGGAGATCGTCCAAACGTTCCATTCTTCCTTTGAAGCTTTGTTTGTCCGTATGTCTCGTTCGCAGCAGCAGTGGAAGAACAGGCAAGCCCGTCAGCCTTCCCAGCTCGGAGGCCAGCTGTTCGGCCTGGTTGAAGCCGCGTTCGGCATATCGCTGCTCACTCAGGGGCACATAAGAGATGAACTCGGAGGCAGGCTTTCCGAAGTCCGCACCGTCGGACGGCCCTTGCCGATGCAAGTGATAGGCGTGCAGCAGCATCGGGCCGAGTACGCTGCGCAGCGACTCTTGACCCCGGTATTTATACTGCCCGAGCCATTCCTTCATTCGTTCATTATAACGAACGGCGCTGCGGTTCTGGTCGTAGTATGTATCAGTTCGCCGGGGGCAGTCGGGACAAGCTTCGTAACGGCCGCATTTGGCGCAGCAGACTTCGTGGATCCACGGGATCGCTTCCCAACAGCGCCGACAAACCGGCAGCTTGCGGGTACCGTCGTTCGCCGCGCCGCAGGCGACGCAAGGCTCCATATTAGAGGCCAACAGCGATTCTGCCCCGTTCAAAAGCCGACGCATCCACCTGCCGACTTGTTCGGTCCAACTCATCGTTCGTACCCCATTTCTCAGTCGATATATCCTTTCTTCCGCGCGATAACGTTCATTTCGGTAATCTGTCGTCTGGCATGCGCTTGAGAGCGTGTTTTTTCTTTAGCCGCAAAATACACACGTCCTCGGGGATCTTGAGCGGATCTCCCCGCCCGTCCCGCCATTTGCACCAGCGCCGCCGAATCAAACACCGGGGAATCGGCATCAAGAATAAATACATCCGACTTCGGAATCGTCACTCCCCGCTCCAAGATGGTCGTAGTGACCAGCATCCGAATCAAGGTTGTGCGAAAATCGGTGACCTTTTGCGAACGGTCGGCGTCTTTGGAAGAAGTGCCCTTAACGTTGACGGAAGGAAACGACTGCCGAAGCAAAGCGACGAACGGCTCGACCATGGCGATTTTCGGGACGAAGACGAAGACTTGCGCTCCCCTTTCCAATGAGGAGGCTAAGAGCCCCTTAAGCTTGCCGTTCAGCCCGTTCTGGCTCAGCATTTGCCGCAAAGGCGGGCACGAGAGAAGCGATGGCTCGGGCAGCGGGTGCCGATGGTATCTTGCCGCTACTCGGGCGTGCGGCAGCCGATTGCGCTTTACAGCACGCTGCAGTTCCTCCGGCGGCGTCGCCGACAGCAAAATGTATGCTCCGCCTAAGGCGCATACCTGCTCGGCGGCATAGAACAGCATCGGATTATTATGGTACGGATACGCGTCGATTTCGTCGACAATGACCAGATCAAACGCTTGCCGGAATCGCATCAACTGATGCGTCGTGGCTAAGGTTAGCTCGCCCTGCTCCCACCGCTGCTCGCTTCCGCCATACAAGGTGACAACCTTCGTGTGCGGAAAAGCTTTCTCCAGCCTTGGCTTCAGCTCCAAGACAACATCGCGACGCGGAGTAGCAATGGCAACCCGGCCTCCCTTGGCCAACGTATATTGAACCATCGGAAAAATCATTTCCGTCTTCCCGGCTCCCGTTACAGCCCAAATGAGGAACCGTGGCGCACCCGAACCCTGTGCCTTTTCCCTTGAAAGGGACTTATTTGCTTTCAAAAATTGCAACGCCAAACCCGACGCTTCCGCCTGCACGTCGCTAAGCCCCCACGCTTGCAAGTAAACTTCCATGTCTTCATCCGCCGGTGGCACAGTGTGTGCATCAAAACTACTGTTCATCCGAACGATCGGAGTACAATACCGCGATCTTCCCATGGTCAAACAAGCTTCACAGTAAGCGCACGGGCCCCCACAAGCCGCGCAATGCGTCCAACGAACCGGCGATGCCTCGACGCCTGCCTGTCCTCCGAACGTTCCTTGGCTTCCGCAGCGCCTGCACTTTCCTTTCAGCGCCTGGGGCAGCAAGGACCACCGCCGGCCTTCGCTTCGATCTAACTCCACCCCGGCTTCCAGCTCGATCCTGCCCTGAATCCAAGCGAGCTGTAGAAAGTATGCCGGCGATTCGGCCACGGCTTGACTTCCTTCATGCTGCATCAAGCCCCTAAACTCTTCCATCAGCAGGTAACGGCCTTTCAGGGATAGGCACAAGGCATTCATCGTCCTATTTGCGAAGTTTCTTGCTTCATCGGATAGCCCTTCCGCCATCCCGGCCCAATCCCAAAGCTTCCAATCTGCCACGGCCTCCGGATGAAGGCCAATCTCACGGGCAGTCGACCGCAAGCTTAGCAGCATGTCTGACGAGGACGAAGATGCTTTCATCTTGCGCTTGATTTCACAGGCTTGTCCGAACGATAAGGCGGGTTCCAGCACACGCAGCTTGAAGCGGCCACCGGCTAGATCCGTCCAGTAATCCCGGTCGGCCCGCATATCCAAGGAAACGTGCCAGGAACAACCGTCTGCCGTCATTGCGGCATATACGAAAGCTTTCATGAATCACCTGGTTCGAATTATTTTTATGATTACATACATTTGAAAGCGGTTTCTAAACCTTCGTTTTGGTTAAGCCGGACCACAACCACCTGTTCATCTGCATGCTTCAGGACCCATTCCTCCAAGTCCCGTTCCGCAATTGTACAGATGCTCAATTGATGCTCCAGACTTAACCTTCGGGCAATCTCCAGCGTATCGTCTGTCGAACCTTCATCCGCCAGTGTTACCGATATCGCCTTGCCCTTCATCCATGAAAAAAAATACAGCGAGCGAAGATACCACTCCACCTGCAACTGATTATTGTAGGTTTGCAGCACATAATGCGTCGTTCGGGGCTTTCCGTATCGCCTCCACTGCCAATGGAGCCAATGGATGATGGCGACCCCTGCGGCATAGCAACCGATAATCCAAGCCAAGCCTAACATCATAGCGGCTCCCTCCCTTAACAGCAGTATATGCCGATTAAAGGGAGATGGTTCCTGCCAAGCTTGAAGAAGGATAGCACTTGCAAACCGCTTACAGTGTCACCCAGCCATTTTTAATGGCGATAATAACCGCCTGTGTCCGATCGTCAACTTCCATCTTCTGCAAAATGCTGCTGACATGATTTTTAACCGTTTTTTCGCTGATAAACAGAAACTCGCCGATCATCTTGTTGCTTTTGCCTTCGGCCATTAAGCGAAGTACTTCCGCTTCCCGACGGGTCAACGGGCTATTGTCCATATGCACGTACTTCACGCCTGCTTCTTTCGACGTCGCGCCGGAACCGGCTACACCCTGCTCGTCCAAATACGTCATGCGCCGAAGCTGGTTGATGAGCTTCCCGGTCACTTTCGGATGAATGTAGGCATGCCCGGCCACGACCGATCGAATCGCGTTGATTAAAGATTCCGCTTCCATGTCTTTCAACAGGTAACCGGAAGCCCCCTTGCGAAGCGTTTCGAAAACGTAGCTCTCATCGTCATGAATCGAAAGAATAATCACTTTAATGTCCGGAAAAATATCCTTCAATTTCTCCGTTGCTACGACACCGTTCTCCACAGGCATGTTAATGTCCATCAAGACGATGTCCGGGTTCAGGGTATTGCAGAGCTCCAGTACCTGAATGCCATCGCCGCATTCGCCGACAACTTCCAGATCGCTCTCCATATTTAAAATTCGTTTGACCCCCTCGCGAAACAGCTGGTGATCATCTGCTAAAACCAGCTTAATCGGGCGTTTGGCGCTGCCCATAATGTCCATATTGATTACTCCTCCTTGGATTCTGACTTGATCGGGATGACCATGGATAGTTTTGTTCCCGCCCCTGGCGCCGATTCGATGTCCATTCGCCCCTCGAGCAGCTCTACGCGCTCACGCATGCCCATTAAGCCGTAATGACTGCCGCGTGCAATCTTCTTGTCGATATTGTCGGTGATGAAACCAACGCCATTATCGGATACGGTTATTTTCATCATCTGCTGCTGGAACGTAAGCTCCAGTGAGACATGGGAGGCTTCCGCGTGCTTGAGGACGTTAGAGAACGCTTCCTGTACCAAGCGGTATACCGCTACTTCCATACCGGATGGCAGGCGGACTTCTTTTCCGACCAGTTCGATTCTGGTGCGAATCTTCGTTCTCTCCTCGTAATCCTGCACAAACTTACGCAAGGTGGGGACTAATCCGAGGTCGTCAAGCGCCATGGGACGAAGATTGAAAATGATCTTGCGAACCTCTTCAATCCCGCCCCTGACACCCGTTTTCAAATCATTCAGTTCATCTTTTACGGCATTATAGGCCTGCTTGGCCAACATGCGCTCGGTAATTTCGGTGCGAAGGACCATGTTTGCCATATTTTGCGCAAGGCCGTCGTGAATTTCCCGGGCAATTCTCTTTCGCTCCTCTTCCTGTGCCAAAATGATCTTAAGACCCAGCAGCTGCCGGTTTTTGGCCGATTCCAGAAGACGTGTCACTTGATTGAGATCCCCGGATAAGTACTCGAGCACTACATTGAATTGAGAGACTAAAGACTCTGCCCGTTCCAGCTGTTTGTCGACATTTTTCAACCGTTTCTGCAGGTCGTCCCGTCTTGCTTTCAAATGCAGCTCTTTTTCCCGGTGAATGGCCAACTGGGCTTGCAGTTGGGTGGCCGCCTCGTAAGCCGCCCGAATATCTTCCTCATTGAAGCGCTTGAAATCGCGGCTCACTTCGGTCAAACGAACACGGGAGCGTCGATACTCGACCTCGAAGCGGTCTACCGTATCGATCGTGCGGCTCGTTTCTTCAATCACCGACTGCAATTCCTTGTTCAGTGCTTCGCGCTCCGCCCGGACGCTCTCACAGATCTCAAAAATTTGGTACTTGCTGTTTTCCATGACATCAATGGCATTTCTGATGACGCGGTCAAAAACGTCGACTTGCATCCGGACAAAGCTCCTTCGCCATTTTTCTCGGACGTACTAGCAATATAGTACCATATTTTCGGAAGATTGTGAGAGCTTATAGTACTAATT
>NZ_JTHN01000061.1 GCF_001399685.1 Paenibacillus sp. A3 | reverse complement strand
GCATCCATGTCGGCGCGCAGCGCAATGACGGGCCCGGGTCCGCTGCCGCGAAGCTCGGCCGTCACGCCGTAGCCGCCGACGCCGGTCCGCACCTTAAGCCCGAGCCCGGTCAACTGCTCCGCCACCTTGCGGGACGTTTCCCGTTCGTCCAAACTCAACTCGGGCTCGGCGTGCAGGTCGCGGCGAAACGCCACCAGCGAGTCCGCAAGCCGTTCCGCCGACGCCAGCAGCCCTTGATTTTCCTCATGATTCGGATTCATTCGTTCACCCCTTTCCCCTGGAGAAGACGTCTTTGAGGCTCATCGTGCGCGTCTCCTCCTGCTTAGACTCGGGTCCGGGACTCAAGCCATCCAGGACGCCAAATGCTCGCGGACGAACGCATCATCGTTCAATTCCGGGTAATCCCGGTACACCCGGTCGATCTCCTCCGCCTGCCCCGGGGACAGCGTTTCGTGAGGATTCAGGCACCAGATGCCTTTCATCAGCCCTTGACGGCGGAGCACCTCGTGGATGCCCGGAATGCAGCCGGCAAACCCGTGTGCCGGATCGAAAAACGCCGCGTTCGCATCCGTCACCGCCACGTTGCGGGTGAGCCACTCGCTGCCGATCGTTCCCGATTGCCGTACTTGCTTGATTTCCTCCAGCAGCTCGACCGCTTTGCGCGTCCACACCGCCCAGTGCCCGAGTAGTCCGCCGACGATCCGTTTTTCCACGGGATTGCCGTCCACCATAAAGCGGTATACGGTCAGCAGATCGCTCACGATGTTATCGTCGTTGCCGGTGTACAGCGCAATCTCGTCGCGCCGCGGCGAATAGCACACGGCCCGCGCCACGTCGATCGTTTGGTACCGGTTGAACGGCGCCATTTTGATCGCCACGATGCCGGGAATGGTGGCAAACTCCTTCCAAAAGTCGAAGCTGAATACCTTCCCTCCGACGGACGGCTGCAAATAAAAGCCGACCACCGGCATCTTTTCGGCGACCCGCGCCGTGCGTTCGAGGATTTGCGCCTCGCTCAAGCTTTGCAGCCCGCCCATGCTCAGCAGCCCTGCGTCATACCCGAGTCCGACTGCCGTGTCCGCTTCGTTCAGCGCCTGCTCGGTCGGCCCGCAAATACCGGCGATTTTCAGGAACGGGCGCGCGATGTTCGCCCGGTCGACCTCCTCGGAGGCCGTCCGCAGCACTTTTTCGAACAGATTGAACTGCGGCTCGCGGATTTCAAACTGCGTCGAATGCACGCCCACCGCGATGCCTCCGGCGCCAGATGCAGCATAATAGCGGGTTAAAGCACGCTGGCTGCGCTCGTCGAGCCTTCGATGTTCGTCCAGCGCCAGCGGGTGAGCGGGAATGACCAGCCCTTCATGCAGCGCCCGGGATTGTTCCGGTGACAACGGTTTTCTGCCGCCCATACGTTAAAATTTCCCCTCTCTTTCCTGAAAATGCGTCGGTTTGTTAATCGTCTTGCCTTCGTGGAACACCCATTCGGCCACCCAATCGATCATTTGCAAAAGCGCTACCCGCGGATACCCGAACAGTTGCATGCATTTTGACGCGTTACTGAGCAGCGCCGTGTCCGCCTCCTGTCCGGTGAACACCGCTTCCGTTCCGAGCCGCTTGGCGAGTTCGGTGGCCGCATACCGGATCGATACCGTCTCCGGACCGGTCACGTTCAGCACTTCCGCCCCTTGCTTGCAGCGCAGCAGCGAACGAAGCGCGACTTCATTGGCGTCGCCCTGCCAGATGCAGTTGAAATGCCCCATGGACACGTCGATCGGACGCCCTTCCTTCACCGATTTTGCAATTTCCAGCAGCACCCCGTACCGCAGATCGATCGCATAATTGAGGCGGTAAATCAAGACCGGCGTTCCGTATTGATGGGAAAAATGCTCGAACACCCGCTCCCGCCCGAGACACGACTGCCCGTACTCGCCGACCGGCGACGGAGCTGTCGATTCGCTCGCTCCGCCCTGTAGGACAGGAGTCAACGGATAAATGTTGCCGGTGGAGAATACCACGATCCGTGAATGGCGGAACTTCTCCGCAACACGGCCCGGCAAATAGGCGTTCATCGCCCATGTAAAATACTCTCTGCCTGTAGTGCCGAATTTTGTACCGGCCATATAAACGACGTTTTTCACGTCAGGCAGCTTTTGCAGCTGCTCATCGTTCAGCAGATCGCACGCAATCGTTTCGACGCCGAAGCTCTCCAGCTCTTCCTTCAGCCCTTGTTCTGAAAATCTCGACACCCCGTATACTTTGCGGTCGACCCCCGATTCCCGGATCGCGTTGATCGCCAGCTTGGCGAGACTCGGTCCCATTTTGCCGCCCACCCCGAGCAGCATGATGTCCCCCTCCAGCGACTTTATCTCCTCCACCAAAGCAGGCGACGGCTCGGCAAGCTTACGCTCCAGTTCCTCCACGGTTCTCATCGATCAAAACAGCTCCCTTCGTCACAAATGATAGCGATTTCAATAACATCATAGCGCCAGCGGGTATTTAGAGACAAATCTTTAAATTGTCTTTAAATCAAATTGGCAGAACTCAAATGTTTGCACGTACGATGAACGGGTATGGGGTCCCTCCTAAGTCCTGCCCCCTGCCTCTTTCGCCCCCTCCGATCTTGTAACATAATTGGTGCAAATAACCATAATGTGGTATATTGGTGCTGGAAAGTTCCGTTTGCACGAACATTATTGGAGGTCTTATTTGATGAAACTAAAAATATTTCTCGCCTGTTTGTTCGCGCTTGCCTTTGCGGCCGGGATCTGGAATGACGCACCGAAGAAGCACCTTACGAAGCCGGTCAATACAAGGGCAAGCATGAGTTCAAACGATTCTCCGGGCGAAAAAGCAAATGCGATAAGCTATGTTCCGATGACGGATGACGAATACACGTCGATCCGGAGCGCCGCAGGCACAGAAAATTTATTCATCTATAAGTTTCAAACGGATGACGAGAGTATGACCCAGATCGATTGCTGGCTGGAGCATTACGTGAACGGATCGTTTAAGGAGACTGTGGCATCGATGGGGACGAGGATTAGGCCCAAGCTGGAAAACAAGCTGTATTGGAGCCTGACCAGCGTAAACGACAAGGAGCAAATGTGGATTATTTCGGTGCGGGATGGAGGCAGCTTCACTTCAAGTAAGGGCTCCATTGCCAAAGAATTTTTTACTTCCTCTCAAATGGGTCCGATGATTAACAGCCAAATAATCGTCACGGAGGAGCCCATTACTTTAGGCGCGATTGTACGCAAGAAGGAGCAGGGTCCGACGAGTTTCAGACCAGACCCTGGCGAATTAATCAAATCGTACGATGAAGTATATCTGCTGAAATGCCGTTTTAAAGCTTAATTTTGCTATGCATCCCCTGCCCGAGCCGCTCTCTTCCACGTTGGATGAATTGCGCCTCGGGCAAGCTCTACGGCAAATATCATTGCCAGGCTTCGCGGGTTACCCTTCCTCTTCAAGCATCGGCTCCCGGAATGCGCCGTAGCTTTCCAAGTATTCGAAAAAGGCCTCGTCCCCATTGCCTTCCAACAGGTTCAGGAACGCGTACGAAATCATGTCGATCCACTCTTCTAATCGGCACATATCCTCTTCCGCAATCAACCCGTTAGAACGGAGCATGCCGTCCGGATGAACGCCCCACGCCCGGCTTAAGTGACACATCCCCCATACGGCGGAGACAATATCCCGATCCAGATGCGGTGCGTCCGGCCCCAGCTTGTTTTGCAGGATGTACAGAGCGTACATGACCTCATGAAAGTTCTCTTCGATCAAGCCGCGGTACGGGCGAAGCGACATCAGAAATCCGGTTTGACCCTTTGGATGGTCGATCGCCTCATCAATTGAGAAACTGTGCAGCATCAGCAGCCGTTTTGCCTCTTCTTCCGTCATGGTTTCCCTCCTACTTCCCCTTTTGTCAGCGAACCAATTACTTAACTTCTTCGTAGAGAGACAAAATTCCTTGTACGGCAGCCGATGATCATAGCATCCTTCCGGTTATCGACCAAACTGCTGCTGAATGATATTTAAATGATGCTCCGTATGACCGACCATCACATAGAGAAGACTTCGAGCTGTCACAGCTTTATCGACCACATGGCTTACCCATAACCAGTCCGTCTCTGCAATTGTTGTCAAAAGCGTACGTATCGCTTGTCTGACAGCTTCGAAATCTATAAGCAACTCCGCAATCGTATGCTCCCCGAAGCAACCGTTTTTCACATAAATATCCTGATCGTAACCAAGAAGTTTCATGGTATCTCCACGTGCAACGCTAAGCATCCAATAGCTCATAACACGCTCCGAATCGCTGATATGACCAAGTACTTCCTTAAAGCTCCACTTCCCAGGCACATGGCGAAGCTCTCCTTGTTCTTCGCTAAGATTATCGAAAAAGACGTTTAAGCGGTTCCGCTGGTGCTCAAGAAAAGCAAGGATATCGCCTTCAGGCACAAGCTCGATGTACCTCGAAAAATACGGGTCATATTCGTTTTGTTCCGGTCGTTTAAGCAAGCTTTTCTCCCCCCCTTTCTCATTTCTAAATCTCGTAAGCGACTCTATAAGGTTCCGCAATAGGAGTTTGCGTTTGCTCGTGACCGAGCGCGAACGCGGCATGAGCAGCCCAATACGGATCACGCAGCAAGGCCCGTCCAATCGCTACAAAGTCTGCTTCGCTGTCGATAATCGATTCGGCCCGCAACGGATCTTCAAGCATACCTACGGCAATGACAGGCAAGCCCACCGCCTCGCGGATTTTACGGGCAAAAGGCACTTGATACCCGGGGTAATTGCCCGGCTTTTTCTCTCCGGGGGGTCCTTCTCCGCCCGTACTTACATGAAACGCGTCTACCCCTGCAGCCTTGTAGGCTTTGGCCAATTCGATCGCGTGATCGATATCATATCCGCCATCGGCATATTCTACAGCCGAAATACGGAAGAGGAGCGGCATATCCCCAGGCATTTCTGCTTTTACGGCTTGGATGACTTCCACACCAAAACGGCAAGCTCTTGGCCATACATATCATCCCGTTTATTGGTCAAAGGTGATTGGAATTGATGGATCAAATAACCGTGAGCTCCATGAAGTTCGATCGTATCTACCCCGGCTTTTACGGCACGGCGGGCAGCATCGGCAAATTTTTGGACGACGATTTGAATCTCATCGGTCGTAAGCGCACGCGGCATTTGATACGGCGATCCCGGAAATTTTATCGCAGATGGAGCGATAGGTACCGCCACATCTTCCGTTTTCCGTCCCGCATGAGCAAGCTGAATGCCAATTTTTCCGTTATGAGCATGTACGCCATCGATAATTTTGGCGAATGCGGGAATATGCTCATCCGACCACAAACCGAGGTCAAGATCGGTAATTCGGCCGTCGGGATCGACATCGGTCATTTCCATAATAATGAGGCCCGTTCCGCCAATGGTGCGGCTGACATAATGCACATAATGCCAATCGTTCGGTTTTCCATCTTTGGCTTTAACGGAATACTGGCACATCGGCGCCATCACGATGCGATTTTTTAAGTGCAGCCCCTTTAGATCGTACGAAGAAAATAGTTTTAAAGTCATGGAAGCAACCTCCCCTAGATTTGCAAGACGATCCTGCTTGCATCAGTATATAATCCTATGTTAACATTAATAAAATTCATAATTTTCATATTATATATGAGGTATAACTCATGACAATCGCGCGATTTGAGGTTTTTTCCAAAGTCATTGAAACGGGCAGCTTTACAAAAGCAGCCGAGAAACTAAACATGACCCAATCCGCAGTAAGTCACGCTGTCGCCGGATTGGAGTCGGAATTAGGCATTCCATTGCTAATACGGGACCGCAAAAAAGGCTTTATGCTGACTGAAGTGGGCCAGAAAACGCTGGGACATATGCGGGAAATCTTAAACCACATGGAAAAAATCAAGCAAGAAGCAGCCTTTGCAGCCAATCTTGAAGCAGGCACGATACGCATAGGAAGCTTCGCAAGCGCAACGGCCTGCATACTGCCCAAAATCATTTCGAAATATCAAAAAAAACATCCGAACATTGAGTTTATTTTCTTTGAGGGGACCTACGAAGAAATTATCGAGTGGTTTGAGACGGGTGTCATTGACATTGGAATTGTTGTACAACAGAACGTGAATGCGAATCTGAATCTTTTGCCCTTAATCAAAGATAAAATGGTTGTCGCCTATCCCGAAGGACATCGATTCAAAAAAGAAAAAACAATTGATGTGCAAGAGTTAAAGGAAGAGCCTTTTATAATGCCAAAAGGAGTTTATCGGACGCATGTTGATGAGATTTTTGCTCAGGCTAAAATAACACCGTCGGTCCGCTTCGAAGTTCAAGATTGCGCTACCATTTCAAGTATGGTCCAAGAAGGACTTGGTATTACGATCGGGCCCGAGCTGTTTCTCAAAGACCAGCCAAAAATTAAATTAGGAAACCTTAAACAAGCAAATTGGCGTCATGTGGCGCTGGCGATTCCAGCGATTCAATATGTTTCTCCGGCAGTTCAAGCGTTCCTTACCGTAGCGCAGGACCTGTTTAGTCATGAAAACGAACTTCATTCCAACTAAACGGACAGTCGTTCCGCCATTCTGCCTGAGCGTTGAGCAGGCTGCCAATGATGCCGGCAACCTGCTCGTCATAGTGCTATCGTCTTCGTTAGTGAAGCAGCTTTCTTCCTAGCTTGGTCTTGGATGGTCTGTTCGGATTCCGATGATAACGTTAGCGTCCTGTTCTTCGGAATGAACCCATTTTGGAATCAATCCGTATTGAGCAAAGAGTTCGGCCGTCAACGGCGCCTGCTTCTCGCTCGTTTCGACTAGTAAATAGCCTCCCTTTGCAAGCCAGAGAGGAGCTTCAGCCACTATTCTTCGTTGAACGTCAAGTCCATCAGCTCCTCCATCAAGTGCAATTCTTGCCTCGTGGATGCGGGCTTCCGTTGGCATGAATTTTATTGCCTCGGTCGGTACGTATGGGGCATTGGCTATAATAACATTGACACGGTTATAAAGTTGAACAGGTATTGGATCGTAGAGATCCCCTTCATACACAAAGCCCTTGTCTAACTGAATATTACGACGGGCGCATTGTACTGCAGCAGGGTCGATATCAACCGCGTGCAATTCAATACGTTCCATTAAAGCGGCTGAGGCCGCGCCCAAAGCTCCTGAACCGCAGCACAGGTCAACGACTACGTCTCCTGGTCGAGTGAGGGCCACGGCCTGTCGCACTAAAAACTCGGTTCGTTGCCGGGGTACGAAAATTCCAGGATCCAACTCAATCCGCAGACCACAGAAATCCGACCATCCGATAATGTGTTCAAGAGGAAAACCGGCAACTCTGCGATCCACCAGTTCGGCGAGTTCGGTAGAATTTTTTGAAGAAGACATAAGCAATCGGGCCTCATCCTCAGCAAAAACACAACCGGCAGTGCGAAGCTTCCTAACAATCGTTTTCCATATGGCACTTCCATCTTCGCGATAACCCACATATCATCCTACTTTGGCATGAATTTTGTATCACCACCAGTCTACATGTTATCGCTGTTTCTCAAAATGTAGAATACTCTTATATTTAAACTATCCTGTCCCTTAGTTCAAGAGACCTTCACTTTTCACTAGATTGTCTGTTTCATGAATCAGATCACGTAACAGGCTTTGAGCCTTCTCCAAACCGGCTTGATCTTCTGTGACCAAGGTCAATATGTGAGTAAATTTCGTTAAGTGCAAACAAAACCTGATTCAAGCAAGAGACTGACCTAAAATAACATCCGGCAATGTATAATAAATCTTTTTTATAGACACCTTTTTTCCCAATCTCAAGGGAGAACTGTGCTTCCCATAGAAATTTTCGAATGATCGATTTTTGCAAAACGTGCGGGTAGGGAGTTGTCTTGAGCTTCATTTCCCCCACAACACCCGATGGGTCTACGAATGCGGCAATTTTATCCGAAGTATCTAATGCCGCTTGTGATACGGTTCAGCTTAACGGGTCTATCGGCGAAAAAATTAAGGGCACTCATTTGGGCGACCAACTTTGGTCCGCAATGTCGTTGAACGAGCTGAGGTAAGATTCTTAGAAGATGGTCAGCTACGAATCCTACCTCGAAAGCCCGCAATTCTTTGTCATCAGTGCGTTACTTTCTTGGTTAATTATTTGAACCGCTGGGTTTGCTTTGAAGGCATAATGGTCAGTTCTGGAATGTTGACATGCTCAGGTTGCTCCAGTGCATAAAGCGCCGCCTCTGCAACGTCATCGGGATGTAACGGCAGGACTTTCGAAGAAAACGCGCGAATTTCATCCTCGGAATACCCGGCCACCTGAGAAAATTCCGTTGCCACCGCCCCGGGTTGAATCGTCGTAACGCGAATCCCCTGATCGATTGCCTCCAAACGTAACGCAGACGCTATGGCGTTAACACCGTATTTGGTAGCGCTGTATGGACCTCCTCCGGCAATCACTTCCTTGCCGGCAATGGAGGAGATGATGATGACATCTCCCTTGCCCTGACCCAGCATCGGCGGAAGCCCGTATTGCAGCGTCAACATAAGACCGTGTACATTCGTCCTGTACAGCTCCTCCCATCTTTCCAGATCCACTTCTACCAAAGGACTTCGATACCCGAATCCGGCATTGGCGACTATAATATCAAGACGGCGCCAGCGGTTAATCGTTTTATTGACCACATGCTGTACTTCTTCAGCCTTTTGAATATCAGCAGGTACTGTCATAACCTCGTACAATCCCTCTTTATGCAATTCCTGAACCAGCTCATCCAATCGATCCCGTCGACGTGCCACGACCGTCACATAGGCGCCGCGCTTTGCCAGTTTCCTGGCGATCGATGCCCCGATGCCACTGCTAGCGCCTGTCACCAAGGCCACTTTGCCGATCAGACTCTCCTTCTCATTCCAAGATAGCTCCAAATCATCCAGATTCATTTCGCACCCTCCCAAATTCCAACATTATTTTGTTAAAAGCACGCGATGAACACCCTTGCTGCCTCCCGGTGCCGTTCCTATATATAAATATCCGTTATGGCTTACAGCCGTAGTTACGCCATACAGTTTGCCTTCCGGATCATGCCAGCTTCCGATAAGCTCTCCCTGCGGGCTGAGCTCTATAGCAAGCCCATGCTTCGCCGGCGCGCTTGCGCCGCTAAGCAGCGACTCCGGCAATTTGGCCATGGTACTGGCTAACCAAGGGTTACTATGCATCTGATCTACAAAAGAAATGCGAGTCGTGAAGATACCGACCCAGAAATGACCTTGATCATCACGCGTAATGTTGTCTGGAAAACCTGCGAGATTGTCTACGAAAATATCAGATGTACCCTTCTTCGGTCCTTTAAGCCAGTATCTGGTCAATTGATAATGATACGATTCCGCCACAAGCACAAAATCTTCATCCGCAGACAAGGCAACTCCGTTTGCAAAATAAAGGCCTTCTAAAAGGACGGTCGTTTGCTTGGTCTTTGGATCGTACTTCAGCAAACGTCCATGCGGCTTGTTCTCGGCAATTTCTTTGAAGGTCACACTACCATAATTCGAAGTATCAGAAAAATAAATGGAGCCGTCCTTGGCAATATCAAGCTCGTTAGCTAGATAGATCGGCTTACCGTCCACTTGATCAGCCAATACCTCTATGCTCCCGGACGGGTTAATAGACAGCAGTCCCCTCTTGACATCAGTAACGATCAAATCGCCTTTGGCATCGAATATAAGCCCATTAGGAGTTCCTTTGGTGTCTGCAAACATTTGGGCTTTTTGCGGATTTCCCTCTGCATCGAAAGGAACCTTGTAAATCTTCCCATCTGAATCTCCTGTATATAGCTGACCTTCTTTATCGAATGTAATGAATTCAGGGAATTGAGGGGCATCAGTCACAAGCTGAGCCGAGCTGAGTTTATTGTTTTGTTTCCACGGACCCGCTTCCTCAAAAGAGGGGGCCGTCGGTGCTGACCATTTTGCCGGTTTGATCGGTGAAGGTACAAGCAAGAAAACGAGTATTCCTAGAATGAGCACCGCGAGCAGCGATAGCCCCCTAGCACGTAGTGAGCGTTTAGGACGATTCACGCCTTCAGTAGATTTAGCGGATCGAACTTGTGTATTAGGCATTAGTGTGTCTCCTTTTTCATATAAGCGAGATTTTAGATTTGGACTACGATTTTACCGAAATATTGCTTTCCTTCAGCCAAGAGCGCGAATGCTTCTCCAATTCGGGCCAGCGGGAATACATGGTCGATGACGGGATATAAACGATGATGGGCAATCGCCCGATTCATCTTTTCGAAGTGATCTCGGTTGCCGACTTGACTGCCGCGAACAGTTGCGGCTTTCTGCAAAATGCTGGAGACATCGTATTCCGGAATGGTCAAGCCCGATAAGAACCCGACCATACTCAAGGTCCCTCCAGTGCGAAGCGCATTTATGGATTTCCCCATCGTTGCCGCTCCTCCAACATCCAGAACATGATCGACGCCGCAGCCAGTCAACTCTAACGCCGCCTTATCCCAATCGGGAGCTTCCGAATAATTGATCGTTTGCCATGCGCCAAGAGCTTTTGCTCGTTCCAGCTTGGCGTTACTGCTCGACGTGATGATGGCTCGTGCTCCGGACATAAGCGAGAATTGAAGCCCGAAGATGGATACCCCGCCCGTTCCTTGCAGCAGCACGGTATCACCCGCTTGCAAACCGCCATATTCGATTAGCATGCTCCATGCGGTTAATGCCGCGATCGGTAAGGTTGAGGCCTCCTCATAAGTGAGGTGATCGGGAATAGCGACGACTCCGTCTTCATGTAGAACGACATACTCGGCCGCTATTCCGTTCAACGGCCCCCCCAGGCTTTCTTCTAACACCCCAGGTCTTGGGCTGCCGGCAATGAATCGCTGTTGAAAATTACCCGCTACTCGGTGTCCGACCTGGAACCTTGTTACTCCTTGGCCAACGGCTACAATTTCTCCCGCTCCGTCTGATAATGGAATGAAGGGAAATTTGACTTCGATCGGCATTAATCCGCTGAGGACCATTAGATCACGGTAATTGAGAGAAGCTGCCCTCATGCGGATCAGTACCTCCTTAGGTCCTGGCGTTGGTATGTCTAGTTCCGTTATGGTTAATTCCTCGAAGCCGAAGCCGTTTTTCAGCTGTATAGCTTTCATCGAATTGTCCTCCCTGCAAGATCAGATTGATTACCCAGATTCTTATTATTGCTGCTGGATCCTTCACGCGGACGAATCATGCTTCCAACAAGCCGAAGACTTTGTTTTCGTGTAATGAATCGCGATAACTGCGCCCCGAGATAATTCTGCACACCCGGAACGACGTACACTTTCCCTTCCTTCAACGCACGAAGTGCAACCTCTACGACTCTTTCCGGAGTGTCTTTCTTTCCGACGGAGGCTTCTTCCGTTCCTACGACATCAAAGAAACTCGTGTCCGTCGCACCGGGACAAAGTGCGAAGAATTTAATGCCGCGGTTGCGGTTTTCAAACCATAACGCTTGAGTAAACGACAGGACGAAAGCTTTCGTTGCCCCATATACGGCCATATAGGGAAGTGGTTGAAATCCGGCGGTTGAAGCAACATTGATAACTGTACCTGAGCTTTTGCGCAACATGTCCGGCAAAAACAAGTGGGTCATATCTACAACAGCGGCGACATTGAGCATAACTTCTTCATGTTGACGCTCGCCTGACACTTGTTCAAACAAACCATGCGTAGCAAAGCCTGCATTGTTGACCAGCAGTTCGATATCCACTTTCAAAAGTCGACATTGCTGATATAACTCGCTGGGTGCGCCCTCTTTCGCAAGATCCATAGCGATAACCTCGGCTTTGATGCTATACATCTTTCTGAGCTCTGATGCCAGACTCTCAAGCTTGCCCTTCGATCGGGCTACGAGTACTAAATGGCTGCCTTGTTTGGCCAGTTGTCTCGCGAATTGCTCTCCAATACCGGAAGAAGCTCCCGTGATGAGCGCCCATTTACCTTGAATCGTCATATCGCTACTCCCCTTCTAGATACTATGTTATGATATAGAAACATTGTTACCAAATGAACAGAAGTAATTATTCCCGATTCTCAAGGAATGTGATAATCATCATACCATTTGGTAACAGTGTTTCCTAACGATTTCATTGTATCCCGGCTTTTTTAGAAAGTCAATATGATCTTTGAATATCCTTGAACATCTACCGTCTCATTGACAAGCGCTTAACAACTGTATAAAATTCCTTGCAAGAGCGTCAGAAACTTTGTTTCCTGACGAAAACTTGATATCCGAAGGTGATGATTATGAGCGATCAAGATATCTCCTCCAATGCGAACTCACGAGTGTTGAAAACCTACCAAGAAGCCCGCTTGCAAAATATTGAAAATCTCCGTAAGCTCGTTGTTGACGCTGCGGCAACGCTCTTGCAAGAAGAGGGTCCAGAAGCCGTTACGGTGCGTAAAGTATCGCAGAAAATGGGTTGCTCGACAAAAATCATTTATAACTTGTTTGTCAATAAAGAGGGCTTGGCTCAGCAGCTGTATCTGGACGGTTGTAAGCTTCTCGCTAACGAATTCGAGGGGACGCCGCAAGGTGCTGATCCGGCGCAGCATTTGCAGAATTTAGGCGAAGCCTTTTGGCAATTCGGGCAGCGTTACTCCAGTTATTATAAACTGATGTTCGGAGGCGCATTCGCGGATTTCAAACCGGACGAGGAAAGCCTAAATGGTACCGTAACGGCCATGCGGCAATTATTGACGGTGATCAACAATGCGCAAAAGCAAGGTCTCATCCCTGGCCAGTATGACACTGAATTAGTTATCCGCGTATTCTGGGCTTCGCTCCATGGCGTCATTCATCTTTACATGGGAGGACACTTAGGAGATGTACAATCGGCGCATGCGGTATACAGGCAAACGTTGTCTTTAATTGTCAGCTCGTTATTGCCGGATAAAGCTTAAAAGACGGCAAGCCCTTCCCGGTTTAGGGGAAGAGCTTGTCTTTTTTCACACTGCAAGGATACCTTCAATGCTAATCTCTACTTCAATTCTTTACTTTTCCATTCTATTACTTGAAGACAGTTCAACGCGGTCTTTACCGTCACAACCAACTATACGCTCAATGCATACGGTCAACATAGCGCCCGTAATCCGGAACAGCCACACGATCAAATTGTCCGGCCAGCTTCGCGAGTCCCTGAGCAAGCTCGTCGCCGAATACCGGCACCCCGTGCCCCGTCACAGCGGCCACGGGCTTCAACGCTTCCAGTCTCTGCACGGATTCCTTGGCCGCCTTCCAATCCGTCGTAAAATAACGGGGCGGGCCGCAAATCTCTTCATATTGCAAAATAACCTTAAACAAGGAATCCTGCCGTACCGTGACGAAAGCGTCCCCGACGATCATCGTGCGGTCGGCCTCCCGGAATAGCGACACATGGCCCGGCGAATGACCGGGCGTCGGTATCCAGTGCCACTCCGGCAATCCGGGAATGGTGCCGTCGGAGGGAAGCGCCCGGACATGCTTGCCCAAGTTGACCGGCTCGTTCGGGAACAAGGGTGACAGCTTGGCGAGCAGTCCGCCTTCGACAGACGCGTCGGGGTCCGGGTAGCTTTGCCGCCCGGTTATATACGGCAGCTCCAGCTCGTGGGCGTATACCGGAACCTCCCAGGCCTCCGCCAGCTCGACAACGGCGCCCACATGGTCGAAATGACCATGGGTCAGCACGATAGCCTTCGGCTTGCTGTGTTCTCCGAACTGCTCCCGAACCGCTTGTTGGATCGTGTCAGCGGAATCCGGCATTCCGGCGTCGACGAGTACCCATCCGTCGGCCGGTTCGCGATTCCCGATAAAGCATACGTTCACCACTTGGATGGTCAGACAGGAGACACGCTCCGCCACCGTCTGCAATGCTCCGCTTTTGACGGAAGTGATCGGAATGTAACGGTGGTCCAATGTATTTTCAATTTGTCGATCCGTATTCGGTTCCGTCATAGGTTCATCCTTTGCCTTAAGGCTGTTTGTTTAGTTATTCGTTAGTATGCGGATGCTTTCAACCAATTATGAGCAAAAAGAAGGAACCCGGCGGAGGCTTACCGAATCTTATGTAAAGAAACTGCTATTTTTTAACTTTCTAGGAGTGATCATATGAAAATTGTAAAACTGGCATCCCATGAGCAGCCCCCAATGGATTTGCTGTTATTAGCCGACCCTTCCCAAAAGTTGGTTGAAGAATATATTCAAAGAGGCCAATGCTATGTCGCCAAAGCAGAGGAACTTATTCTGGGTGTATATGTTCTTCTGCCCACCAGACCTGAAACCGTCGAAATTGTCAATGTCGCCGTTGACGAGCGCCATCAAGGTCAAGGCATAGGTAAAAAGCTGGTGATCCACGCGATTGAGACCGCGAGACAGATAGGGTATAAAACGATTGAAATCGGCACCGGCAATTCAAGCATCGGTCAGTTGGCTCTGTATCAGAAGTGCGGCTTCCGCATGACCTCGATCGACAGGGATTTTTTCATCCGGCATTACGAGGAGCCGATTTACGAAAACGGGATGCAAGTGATCGATATGGTGCGTCTTTCGCAAGATTTATAAGAAAAGCTTCTTCATCGAAGCCTTTTCGTGGAAGATACAGTTGTGTTCTGGTCGAAGCTTTTCTTGAAATGATAGAATGCTTAAGCTCCGCTGAAAACTTATACATTCTATCATTATAAACAAAAAAGCCTGATGTCTCAGGCTTGAGCACGGACTTTCGCACGGTCCAGATAACCGGAGTATAAATAAGTGCAAAGCGGCAGGCTCCACAGAAAAATCGCAAACGGCAAATACTGCTCCACCGGCACGCCCACAAATGTGCTGCACAGCACGGCCAGCAAATTCCACGGTACGGCCGCGGCCAGAACGGCGCTTGTATCGGCGATGACGCGCGAAAGGTGCGCGGAACTAAACCGGTGGTTCCATAGCGGCAAAATGTTGCGGCCGGACATGATGATCGGCAGCGTCTGCGTGCAGGAGATCAGACACAGGACGAGGCCGAACGCTCCGGTGCGCCATGTCGCGGAAGCGAGCGAAGGCATCTCCCCCATCATCCGCTCGATGTACGAGCCGATCAGGTTCGACCGTTCCAGAATGCCGTTGAACGCCCCGGCCAGCACAATAAGCGAGACGAGGCTGATCATGCTCAGCAATCCCTTGCCTTCGACAATCGAATGCTCCGCCCCGCTCCACATCGCTTTTAGCCAATCGGCCGGCCCTACCCCTTTTTGCAGGCTTCCTACAATAATCGCGGCTGCGATGGATAACAGAAATCCGTATTTCGTCTTCAACCGCAGCACGATCGAGCCGAGAAGAACGAAGATGGGTATCAGCAGCACGAGCGATTCGCCCAGATCGGAAGGAATGAGGTTAGCCGACTGCTCCACCGGACCTTTGGCTGTCCGCAGATCGAGCCATCCGTAGAAAGCCAGCGAAGCAAGTACGGCAAGCACCGAGGTCGGAGCCATCGCCCGCCATTGCCGCGGGATGGACGTTTCCGTCGAAGCCGCGATCAACTGGTGCGCACTGGAAAAAGGCGACGTACGGTCGCCGACAAAGATGCCGGAGACGACGGCCCCGGCCACGTACGGCAGCGGAACGCCCACATGGATTGCCATCCCGATGAGCGGAACGCCGACCGCACTGAGCGTCCCGGTCGAGGTCCCGAGAATCATCGACACGAACGCACAGATCAGAAACGAAAAGGTCAGCGCATACTGCGGCTGTACGACGGCAAGCGCCCATCGAACCAGCTCATCCACCGTCCCGCTGACCGCCCAGCAAGGCAGAATCATGCCGACGAGCAGCAGAAGCCAGACAACTTCCTTGGTGCGGCGCACGCCTTCCAGTATCCCGGCAGCAAGCTCCTTGCCTCCAATTCCGCTGCGGAGCGAAATTAGAATAAGGGCCAGCAGCCCAGCCGAAAAGCCAAAAACGACCGGAATTTTGGCCATATAGGCCGCAGCGATGCCAAGCACGGTAATTCCTACAATGATTACAAGCTGACGAAACGACATGGAAAATCCCTTTCTATTTCTATGAGAATGTGTGTTCGTCCATTATATCACGATGCAGTTAAATTTTGATCCCCTTCAGGGGATTCCCATGACAAAAAAATTTGTTTATAGTTAAATGGTACCGCTGCCACCCGAAACTTGAAAAAGGAGAAATGAAGCATGACCGCCGAAAAAGGGCCCTTCGATCAGCATTTCGACAGTCTGGAAACGTTAGCCGAAACTATTAGCGAGGTGCTTCGCTGCCCGGTTACGATTGAAGACGCCAATCATCGGCTTGTCGCTTACAGCGCGCATGACCGCCAGACGGACGAAGCCCGCATCGCGACCATCATCGGCCGGCGGGTGCCTGAGAAGGTCGTGCAAAGCTTGTGGAGGCAAGGGGTTATTCCGCAGCTCATGAAGACCGACGAGCCGGTTCGGATCGCTTCAATCACGGATATCGGTCTTGGAGACCGCGTCGCCATCGCCATTCGCAAAGACGAGGAAGTTCTTGGATATATTTGGGCGCTTGAGGTGGAGCAGCCCATCGACGATAACGGCATACAGCAATTAAAAAAGGCCGCGCAAACGGCCAAACAAAAGCTGCTGCAGATTCAAACGCGCAAACGCAAGCAGGAGGAAGGCTATCAGGAGTTTTTCTGGCAGCTGCTTACGGGGCATTTGACCACCGAAGCGGCCGTCCGGGACAAAGCGGCTCAAATCCATTTGACGCTCCCCCCCGCTTTTTACGTCATGGTGTTCGAATTTCCCGAATCGATCGATGATCATCGGCTCCAGCAAATCCGCTATCTGATGTCAGTGACGCAGCGCATCTCCGTCGTATGCCATGCGGCGGATCACCATCACTTCATCCTGCTCGCTTCCCCTTCCGAATCGACGTCTTGGAAAGAGCACGCCGGCAGCTTTATCAATCATTTTGGCAAGCAGATGCAGGACCGGTTTCGCGTATCTGCCATGGCCTCCGCCTGCGGTTCTCTGTACGAAGACTACGGCAAGGTCGAGACGAGCTACCGCGAAGCGCTCACGCTTCTGCGCCTGAAGAAGCTGTTCCCGAATCAAACGAAAATTCACCACTACGAAGACTTGGGCTTTTACCGGTTCCTGCCCCCCATTTACGAATACAAAAAGTCCCACCGGATGGTGAACCGCCATTTGCAGCGGCTTAAGGAATACGACCGGGACCATCATACGAATCTGCTGGACACACTGGAGACGTTTCTGATGCACGACAGCAATGCCAAGGAGGCAGCCGCCGCGCTTCATATCCATACGAATACGATGAACTATCGTCTGTCCCGGATTGCCGAAATCGGCGAGATCGACTTAAAAAGCATGGACCAGAAGGTAGCGCTTTACATTGATCTAAAGACCAATAAGCTCATGTCCTCCTGATCCATCCGTTCGAATTGACTATACCTGCGGCGCGCCGTCGTCTACGCGTCTTTCCATGCCGTTCGATCCGGCCGGGGAGGCGCTTTTTTTCTTTTTCACGAAATAAACCACGAGCAGGATCGCATACCATACTGGGCCGACCACTAGCGCAATCCGGGTATCCGGGGAGTACGCCATAATCCCGACCACGAACACCAGAAATGCGAGCACGGCGTAAGAGCTGTAAGGCGCAAACGGCATTTTGTAGATCAGCTTGGTGGCTTGATCGGCCGAAAGCTTCTTACGGAAGCGGATTTGCGAGATCAGAATGACAGCCCATACCCAAATGACCGCAAACGTAGCGATACTGGTAACCATGGTAAACGCTTTTTCCGGAACGATGTAATTGAGCACGACGCCGATCAACAGGAAGAAAGCGGATACAACAATCGCACGAGCCGGAACGCCGGAACGGGATACCTTCTCAAAGCTTGCAGGCGCCTCACCCTGCTGCGCCAAATTGTACAGCATGCGGCCGTTGCTGAAAATGCCGCTGTTGCAGGACGAAAGCGCGGCAGT
>NZ_JTHN01000060.1 GCF_001399685.1 Paenibacillus sp. A3 | reverse complement strand
GTGCAGGCCTCCTTCGCCTGACGCAGCCTTGCCGTTTCCGCCGCCGCCTCATCCGGACCGATGCTTTCGCGTTCCGGCTCCATGCCTTCCGCCGATCCCGGCGAATACCGCAGCGCGCTTCCGATCCGCACGCCTTCCGACACTCCGATGCCTGAAATCCGCTGCTCCCTCATCACGATTCACCGAACTTGCTTTTAATCAGCTCGGCCAATGCCTGCAAGCATTCCTGCTCGTCCGGGCCACTGACTTCCAAAGTAACGCGGGCACCTTTCTCCAGCCCAAGGGTCATCAGGTCCAGCATGCTTTTCCCGTCGGCTTCTTCACCGCTCTCGCTGCGCACCTTGAGGTCCGAGCGAAACTCGCTAGCCTTGTCTACGAACAGTTGGGCCGGCCGTACATGAAAGCCCTGTTCGTTTCGTATGATTATCTCTTTCGTCACCATGCGGCATGCCTCCTAACCTATAATGTTTATATATTTAATGGGATATCAATTAGTTCAAAAGCGGGATGCGCTCCTTATACCGTTCGATCAAGGCAGCATTGTGGCGGTCGGCCCCGTCGATATTGCCGCTTAGGAAGACCGGCGGCTGGAACCCTCGTTCCGCCATTCGTTCGATGGCCGAAGCCAGCACGGCATTGAGCAGCGCGGCTCCGATTACCGTGGACGTCGGGGTGAACGGAATCGGAACGTCCGGATGATTCAACACCGCATCGCCTTTAACCGCATAATTGTTAAGGACCAAGTCCGCGGCATCGTACAGATGCTTGCCGCTCGTATGCCGCGAAGGCTGGCTTTGCGAATACTCAAGCGAAGTAATGCCGATCGTAAATGCCCCTTTTTCCTTCGCCGCCAGCACGACGTCGACCGGAACCGGATTGCGCCCGGAGGTGGACAGCACGAACGCAACCTCGCCGGGACGGATGTCCTGCTCCTCCATAAACGTGCGGGCCAGTCCGTTCTGCCTTTCCAGCTCCGAGGAGCGGACCGCCCCTTCGTGCAGCATGAGCGGCTCCACGAAGATCGGCCGGATCGGGACCAAGCCGCCTGCGCGGTAAAACACTTCCTCCGTCAAAATATGCGAGTGGCCGCATCCGAACAAATGAACGATACCTCCGCTAATGATGCAGTCGGCCGTCCGTTCCGCAGCCTGCCGCATCGCAGCCGTTTCGGTCGTTTCCACCTGGTTCAGCATGTGCCGGATATGATTGAAGTACGTTTGGATCATTGCTGCCTTCACCTGCTTTTCTTTAGGGTGTGGGTTGCTGCCGCTGCTTGGCATCGTTCACGATACGGGCCATGACGTCGAGACTCGTCTCCAGGATAGCCCGCCCTTTCTCCGGGGTGGCCAGCGTCGCGTCGCCGAGAACGGCGGTCGAAGTGAACGTTTCCCACGGGGTAGGCGTGCAGTCCGCTTCCACACCGATGTCGGGTATGTCGCAGATCGCCCGGCTCATGTCGACATGCTCGCCGGCCATGTACAGCATATACGAGGTTTCAATCTCGCAAGCGTGAAAATACGAAGCATGGCTGCTGGAAGACTCGCGGACATGCGCCGTGATGTCCTTGACACCGGGATAAAAGAAGTAATAAACCTTCAGCTCGGGCACCCGTTCCGCCAGCTTTCGGGCCGCTTCCTTCAAGGCCGTGGCGTTGCCGAGATGGCCGTTCAGCATGACGAAGATGCGGAAGCCTTGCCGGAACAAACTTTCGCCGATATCGCTCAACAAAGCGATCAGCGCCTCGTTGGACACGTTGATGCTGCCCGGAAAATTCCGCAGGCTCCATACCTGGCCGTAAGGCAATGTCGGCAGAACGAAGCTGCCGGTCCGTTCTGCCAGCTTGGCGGCCAGCCGCTCCGCCAGCAGATTGTCCGTCCCAAGCGGAAGATGGGGCCCGTGCGCTTCTACAGCGCCGATCGGCAAAATCGCAGCCTGCGCCCGGACGATTTTCTCCTTGACGTCAAACGAATTTTCGTATTGCAGCTGCATGGCCGGACCTCCTCACCGTTTAAAGGCGAAGCAGTTCGCCGGATTCGTCACGAAAAACTTTTCCACCAGCTTATCCCCGTCGAACCCGGCCTTGTTCGCCTCGTCGATAAAGCGCGGCACCCATTTGGCGATGATATATTCCAGGCCGAGCCCGTAATCGTAGTGCTTGTAGTACGTTTTCCGGGCCGTATCGCCGCTGATCAGAATTTGGTCCTCATACCCTTTGCGCACCAGCTCCAGCAGGAGATGGATCCGCGTGCTCTCCGGCGCGTATTTGATCTTGGCAATGCCGTCGAAGCACAGGTAGGCGCCGGTTTTCGCCATCTGCTCGTGGTAATACGGATCGGGATTCCGGTCCATGTGGCCGAAGCTGACATAAGCCAGATTCACGTTCTCGCTCCGCAGCAGCTCAATCTGCTCCAGGCCCATCGTGCCGACCTCCGTATGGGAGTGGACCGGCGCTTTCGTCTCGTGGTGCGCCCGGGCCACGGCCCGCAGCGTCTTCTCCTCCAGCGGCGTAATCCGGTTGTAGCCGGTGCCGAACTTCACTTGACCGCCCTTGAACGGCGTTCCTTCCAGCCCTTCCTCCACTTCGCGGATGACGAAATCCGCCAGCTCGTTGATGCTTTTCGCATCGATCCACTCGTAGTACGTATTGTAATTGCCGATGATCGGCTTCAGCTCTTCCTTCACTTTCGCGTTCCACAGAAAGCTTTTGTTGAAGCCGGCCGTGCCGACGATCTGAACGCCGGTTTCCTCCATGATGGCGTACACCGCATCGACGTCGCGCCCGTAATCGACAGCGGTGGCGTCGATGATCGTTTGGCCGCCGTGGCGTTTGAAGTCCAGCACGTCCAGCTTCGATTTTTCCTTGTCATCCAGCAGCAGGTCATCTTCTCCCCGCTCCGCCCAGAAGGCCGGACGGCAAACGATATGCTCGTGGGAATACGTAAAGCCAAGCTGCTCCTTAGGGATATCTCCACGCAAAGTCCGAACGAAACTCATCTCTCTGTGACCTCCTTATCGCGCCGCGGCCGGCGAACCGGCCGGGGCCGAATGGCGATTTTGGTTAAAACAGCAGCTTCGCAAGCAGGCTGATGATTGGCCCGATAATAAACATGTCGGAGTCTGCCGCCCACATGGCCGTGTCCGGAATCGTCGAAGCGATGAAAAATTTGACCATCGCGTACTGGCCCCAAGCGACGACGGTTGCGGTGACAAAGCCGGCGAGCACCGCACCGCGCGCTCCCCCGGTCGCGTTGCCGAAGACGCCTGCCGTAGCGCCGTGGAAGAACAGCACGATCATCGTCGGCACGAAGATGTAAGCGACCGTGTTGCCGAGAACGACGAGCCAGATCAGAGCCCCGACAAAGGCTCCCATAAACCCGAGAATGACGGCGTTCGGCGCATAAGGGAACGTAACCGGGCAATCGAGCGCAGGCTTCGCGCCGGGAACGATCTTGGTGGCGATCCCGTTAAACGCCGGCACCAGCTCGCCAATGAACATGCGCACGCCCATGAGAACGATTGCAATCCCGCCGGCAAACGTGAGCGATTGAAGCATCGCGTAGATGATGAAGTTCTGCTCGCCCGCTTTGGCGACCAGCTCTTTCGCGCCCGGCGTGTCTTTCATGACGACGACGATCGCGCCGATCAGGAACAGCATCCCCATGCTGAGCGCCGTAATGACGTTGGAGTCGCGCAGAAACTCGAAGCCCTTCGGCACTTTGATTTTTTCCGCGTCGTTCTCTTTGTTCCCGAACCACTTGCCGAGCAGCGCGCCAAGCAGCGCAACCGATGCCGACGTATGCCCGAGGGCGATGTTGTCGTTGCCCGTAATTTTGCGGACGAACGGCTGGGTGAGCGCAGGCTGCAGCGTCCAATACAGACCGAGAATAATCGATAGGAACAAGACCAGCTTGCCGAAAGAAACGTTGCCTGCCGAATGGACCACGATGCCTGCGAATACGGTCGATGTCCAGAACATCATGTGACCGGTCAAGTAAATGAATTTAAACTTCGTAAACCGCGCGAGCATGACGTTGATCAAAAAGCCGATGAACATCGCCAGCGTGACCGCGCTGCCGAATTTGGAGTTGAACGTCTGCTGCCCCATAAATTGGCCGAGCGATTCGGCTTGCAGCCCGAACACTTCCTTCCACATCGGCTCGAATACGTTGAGCGCATTGACGATGACGCCCGCTCCCGCACCGATAATAAGGAAGCCGATGACGGCCTTGAACGTCCCGCTGATCACCTGGCTTGTCGTCTTTTTCTGAAGCAGGAGACCGACCAGTACGATGAATCCGAGCAAAATGGCCGGCGTACCGAAGACGTTGGTCGCAATCCAAAAAATGACTTCCATGTAAAATCCCCCTTTAAGGATTAGATGGTGTCTTTCAATTTCTCTTTAATTTCGTTCAGATCAAAATAGTTGTTCACGATGACGATATTAGCTGAGTGCCCCTGCAGGCTTTGCGCCAGCTCGTTGCTGGTGATGATATGATCGGCGGCCATGCCGGAGGCCGAAGAAACGTCCGTATGCTCCACATCGGCGTTCACACCCAATTCCCTAAGCACGCTTTCCACGTTCATCCGCAAAATCAAACTCGTTCCTTGACCTAAACCGCATACGCATAAAATTTTCATGCTTCATTCCTCCTCAAGATGATGTTTTCGATGTCTTCCGGGCTTCTGGCTTCCCTGAAACACTGCACATGGTTCGGGTCGTTCAAAATCAGCGTCAGCCTGCGCAGCAAGGCGATATGGTCGGCATTGGAGGCCGAACCGAGCGCGAAAACCAGATCCACCGGATCGTTCGTTTGATGGCCGAACACGACCGGCTGTTTCAACCGGATGAAAGCGACGGACGCCTCATGGACACCGTCCTCGGCTTTCGCGTGCGGCAAGGCAATGTGCGGCGCGAGCACAAAATACGGCCCCTTGTCGCGGTACGCCTGCACCATCGCCTCGACGTAGGAGGCATCGGCTGCCCCCCCGCTGACGAGCAGCGAGCCGGCGGCTCGAATCGCTTCCTCCGCCGATTGCACCTCCACATCGAGACCGATCAGTTCCTTTTCCAAAAATTTCATCCGTTTCTCTCCTCCCTGCTACGATTCCTTGCTATGACGTGTACTGCCGGATCAGTCCGGCAAGCTGTTCGGCGGTCTGTGCCTTGAGAAGGATATCCTTGGTTTCTTCCTCCCGTAGCAGCATCGTCAGCTGGGACAGCGCCCGCAAATGCGATTCGCCGTCCGCGCTGGCGAGCACCAGCACGAGCCGGATCTGATGACGGGCCTCCGGGCCGAACGGGACGGCGCGCTCCAGCTTCAGCAGGCTCATGCACAGCCGCCGGACGCCCTCTTCCGGCTTCGCGTGAGCGATAGCCACCCCCGGGCTGACGACGATATACGGTCCGTAGCTGTCGACTTTGGCGATCATCGCTTTCACGTACCGCTGTTCGATGAAGCCTCTGCGCAGCAGCGGCCCGGCCGCCAGCCCGATCGCGTCCTTCCAATCGCCCGCCTCGTTCCGCAGCACCAGGTGCTCCGGCGGCAGCAAGCTGGCGAGCGATGGCTTCTCTTCCACCGCCGCCGGAGCGCGTTCGGCGGACAAGTAGCGCTGGAGCTCCCGCAGCAGACCTTCTTCGTCCGAGATCCGGGCGTACTTCCGGACCATCTCCAGAATCGCCTGTGCGGAGCGGCCCTGCGGCGCATCCATCTGCCCCGAAACCCGGTTCACCTGATGAAGCAGGTGCGCTTTGTCGGCATCCGACAAAATGGGATGCACCGTAAACACCGGCGCCGGACTGTCCTGCAAAGGAACGGTCGAGAACAGCAGATCTACCGATTCCGCCGGAAACGATTCATAATCCCGGAGCGATAAGACCGCTTCAATATCCAGTGCCGGGAACAGCTGCTCCAGCTGGATTCTTAGCATGCGCGCGGCGGAAATGCCGTTGACGCATACGATCGCTGCTTTTTTTCGCCGGACGGGCATGGCGTTTTCCCGGCGCATCCAGCCTCCGAAATGCATCGCCAGGTAGGCGACCTCATTGTCGTCGACCGGTTTCCCCAAATACTCTTCTAGCGGTTTTACGCATTTTCTGGAAATCTCGAATATTTCCCCGTATTTCGATTTCATCGCTTCCGCGAGCGGATTGTCGATCTCCAGCCCGAATTTGATCCGGTAATAGGCCGGCTTCAAATGGATCAGCAGCCGCTGCTCCAACTCGTCTCGGTGCTGAAAGAAAATGCACGCATGCCGCTCGAACAAATCGATCATTTGCCGGATCAACCGCTTTAACAGCAGGACGGTTTCGTCGGCGTCGGCATCCTTGCCGGGATCGGCCAACACCTCCCCGCCGCTGGCCCGGTTCACCCGCGCCCCCAACAGCTGAAGGGTCAAGTAGCAAACCTCATCCCCGGGAAATTCAAGGTCGAACATCCGTCCGAGCTCGCCCGCCAGTTGGACGGCCCCGGCGTATTCCGGCGTTTGCTTCAATGCCTCTTTTTCGTCGGCATCGAGTGTAATGCGGTGTCCCTGTTGGAGCCGGTTCGCGTAAACAAGCAATCTGGTGGTGAGACTAAACACCATATCGTCGGTGAATTCCAGCCCGAGCGTTTTCTCGCAGCGGGTGACGAGCTCGTACACTTCCGCGAGCTGTTCCTCTTGGAAGAACGGAAGCTTGCGGTGAACCACGTTGGCATTGACCAGCCCTTGGAACTGCGAGACGAAGCTTTTCCAGCTGACGTGATGGAGCACTTGGGACATAAAGTACGACAACGCCTTGCGCTGGTCGGCCTCTTTCCCTTCGACGCTGTAACCGTTCTTTTTATCGAACACGACCTCAAGCTGAAAAGCGGCAAGCTCTTTCTTCACCTGCTTCAGCTCGTTCAACCCGGTTCCGCGGCTGACCAACAAAAAGTCCGTGATCTCTTGCATAAACAGCGGTCCCCTGCGGGTAAGCAATTGAATCGCCACCCAGGCTTTCCGTTCCCGCGGGGACAAGTAATAATCGTCCTTCTCAACTTCATGCGCCATGGAAGGGATGCGGGAGCGGCTTTCCTCCGGCAGCAGATACCCCCGGCCGCGAACATATTCGACAGGAGTAAGTCCGTGGTCCGAGAGCCATTCGTTGACGGCTTGCAGATCGTAGTAGACCGTCCGCTTGGAGATATCGAATCTCTTCATGATTTCGCGGACGGACACGTAATCTCCGGTTTCCTGCAGCATGGCGAGCATGCCGGCGCGCCTTTGGTCCAGAATCGCCCATCCCCCCTTCCGTCAGTCTATCTTTCAAATCTAGTATGTTATCTGACGCCCTTATTATACAATCGGCCTTCACGCCAAAAACAGAACAACTATTGTCGTCCGTTCCGTGCAAAAATTGCACTGTCGCTTTCCGGAAACTTTTCATTCCTAATCTCGTATAAAACAATAACTAACCTAAAAGGAGGTTATTCGGATGTATCTTCTAGCTATACTGCTCCCTCCTGTCGCCGTTCTATTTTGCGGAAAGCCGATACAGGCTCTGCTCAACTTCATTCTGACGCTCTTCTTCTGGCTGCCGGGCGCCATTCATGCTTGTCTGGTCGTTCACGAGCGCAAACAGGATCAACGGATGGAAAGAATGTCCCGGAACATGTACAGGTAATTTGATATAGGAAGCGGGTCGCCGCAAAAACACTTCTCTCATCGGAAGTGTTTTTTGGTTTTAGGTTTGGATTTTCTTGTTGACTCTAACGTTACGTTATACTCTATAGTGATTGTTGAAAGGAGGTCGCGACGATTCCTTGAAGGTGAAAGAGGTTGCGGATTTAGTCGGTATCAGTGTGCGCACACTTCATCATTACGATGCGATTGGGCTGTTGACCCCGGATGGGACGACGGAAGCCGGGTATCGCTTGTATTCCGACGAAAATCTCGAAATGCTGCAGCAAATCTTATTTTTCAGAGAACTTGACTTCCCTTTAACGAAAATCAAAGAAATTATTCACAGTCCTTCCTTTGACCGTATGGAAGCGCTGGAGCTGCACCGGAACATGCTGCTCGACAAACGCAGCAAACTCGACAAAATGATTGCGACGATCGATAAAACGATTCGTCATGCGAAAGGAGAAATTCAGATGACGACAAAAGAAAAATTCGAAGGCTTTGACATTAGCCGTAATCCTTATGAACAAGAAGCCCGCGAACGCTGGGGCGATGAAGCGGTCGACAAGGCCAATGCCAAAGTCGGATCCATGTCGAAAGACGAACAGGAAGCGATGGCCAACACCATGAATGCCCTCTACACGAAGCTTGCCGAACTTCGCAGCGGCTCGCCGGATTCCGCGGAGGCGCAGACGGCCATTAAAGAATGGTACGATCTATTGAACCAAATGGGCTCTTACTCGCTCGAAGCCTTCAAATGCTTGGGGCAAATGTATGTAGATGATGAGCGTTTTACCAAAAACATCGACCGCTTCGGAGACGGATTGGCGAAATTTATGCGCGATGCGATGGCCGTTTATGCGGACACGAACCGGAAATAGTATGAAGGGCAGCTTCGCAGGTCATTCCCGGATGACTTCGGGGCTGCTTTTTTTCGTTGTCGGACCCTATTCCCCCTCCTCCCTCGCAAGAACAAACCTCGAATAATCGCTTTTTGGATCGGTTAAGCTAAACCATGGAAAGGATGGGATTCGCAGATGGAACATATGGACTGTGACGTTTCCCCTTTAAAAAAGGAACTTAAGGAACAATTGACCGATATCCTTCACAGCATCGGACAAGTCGTCTCCAGCCTGGACGAGGTCAACACGTGCCTGCTTAACGAGATCGAACACATTTCCAAGCGGTTCTCCAAGACGGGAGCGCTTGCTTCAACCTATTATTTGAACTGTTTTCTTTCTCCCTATACGAGCAAGTATAAAGAGATTTCCCGTTCGGTGAACCATCTGAGTCTCAAACGCCAAGGCGCCCTCATCGTCATCCAGCGGGAAGACAGCATCGATTCGTGGATCACCCCCGGCATCCTTCTGTCCGCAGAAATTACCAGTTCCTTACTGGAGTCCATCTTCGTTCCGGGCAGCCCGCTGCACGACGGGGCCGTATTTATACGCTCCAATCAGATCGTCTCGGCGGCCAACATCCTCCCTCTGACCGAACGCACCTTCCCCAATCAAAAGCTGGGAACCCGTCACCGCGCCGCCATCGGACTGTCGGAGCGGACCGATGCCTTAATCATCGTCGTATCCGAGGAGACCGGGAAAACCTCCTTTTGCCTGAACGGCCATCTCTATCCTTTCTCCATCCCCTCTCCCGTTTAATCGAAAATACGTCCTGTCCATTTTTTCCGTGAATTTGTAACCAATTTGAAGGGCTTCTCCGTCCGGGGCCGTCTAAAGGTTTGTATATATACTACAAAGAGATGCCTTTTATGCGGGCTCGCTTTCAAAAGGCGCTTTCGACGGATGAGGTGTATGACGATTGAAGTATGTTCTAGAGTTTTTGCAATTCCGGTTAATCGTGTTCCTGATGATCCTGATTGTGCTGAGCGGAACGGGGGTAGGTATCACTTACGGTTCTTCGCTGACATGGCTCGCCATTGCGGGCGGAATCGTGCTGTTCGGACTGATCGAATACGTCGTGCATCGGTATATCATGCATGAACTCCCCGCCCTGCTTCCGAAGGCTTATGAAGGGCACGTGGCGCATCATCAGCATCCGAACGACGACCGGTATTTGTTCGGTTCCGTCTGGTACGAGGTTGTTACGTATCCCTTGCTGCTGCTGCTTTTTTGGACACTGACGGGAGAGCTTCATCTGGCTTTGTCGGTCGTCTTCGGGACGGTCCTCTGCCAGATGTATTACCAATGGAAGCATTTTGTTTCCCACCGCCCTATCGTGCCTCTCACGCCTTGGGGCAAATGGTTGAAAAAGAAGCATTTGCTGCATCACTATTTGGATGAGCACGCATGGTACGGCGTATCCAACCCGGTCATGGACGTTGTCATGGGAACGAACAAAGTGGCGCCGGATGCCAAAGCGGCGAAGCGCTCTCTGGACAGCAGCACGGAGAACATGTAAACGGGGGGCAAGCGGATTGAGACGGATCAATCGTCTAATGAGGAGGTATTTCCGATGGGCAAGAGCAGCGTAAGAGCGCTTGTAATCGTCTTGGCGTTGGCGATTGGAGCTTATGCCGTCTATCAGTACGGCTTGAACAATCCTCTGACCACCGATTTCATCAAGAAAAAGCTGAGAAGTCCCGATTTTCATCTGGAGCCGTGGATTTATTTCCTATATATCCATATCGCTATCGAAACGCTCATTCGCCTGCGTTGGAAGCGCGGCACCCATCGGTATAACGGTACATCCCGTCACATACGCTGATGAAAAAAACGGCCCGAAGGCAGCAACATATGCGCCTCGGGCCGTTTTTGCGCAGGCTCAACGCTTGCTCAGCTCTTCTTCGGTTGGGTCCGGGTTCTTTATAGCAAGACTTTCTTGACTATTATAGAAACTCGCCAACAGGAAAATCAAGATTAATCGTGGTGTGACGCAATTGTGATTCATTCGCTTTAGCTTTCTCTGAAAACAGACGCATCAAAACGATAACGTCCAAGGATTCGCTAGATAAAGCCCCCTCATCCCGACTGCCAACCAGTACCACATCTGGAACGATAGACCAAGCGCCGGCACGATTATAGAAATAAGCTAAAGATGGTTTACACGTAAATATGCCAAAATCTATAACGCTTTGCTTTTCAATCCATTGAGTGGCGGCAGCAACTGTACGTAAACCTAACCCTTGACCATAAAACTCGGGATCTGTAGCCACGCAGCTAAGTCCGGCAATATTGAATGTTTGTCCATCGTGCATAATCGTCTTATGCACCACACCTGCATAGCTGACCAGTTTTCCATCTATGCAGGAATAAAATGAGCATACATTAAACTCTTTATCGTGAGCTTCCGGAATCGTTGCACCCGGCATTGGACAAGCATCCGGCCAAACCCGATGTAAAATGATAGCAATCTCACGTCGTAATGCATCAGACGCTTGATTATAATAGATGGATTGCACCATATCCGTTGTCATAGGTTCATTCTCACACTTTCTGAACATGTTCTGTTGAATTGAACTTAACACGAAACGAGTCAGCGGTGGCCGGCAATCGAAAGCGGGGGTTCCCTCAGAACGAGCAGCTTAAGGCATGTTGCGGCCTCGGCAGGTGACGTAGAGCGTGTACCACTCTTCCCGCGTCAGCGTCACCCGCTCCGCTTCGCCGCAAGCCCGGATGCGGTCGGGACGCACGGTGCCGATCACCGGCTGGATCCCTGAGGGATGGCGCAGCAAAAATGCCAGCACGATCGCTTCGGGCGATACGTCCTTCTGCTCGGCCATACGGCTGACCAAGGCTGCGGTGGCCCGGACGGATTCCGGCTGTCCGGACAAGTCGCCACCCGTGAACAGGCCCCGTGCGAGCGGGCTCCATGCCTGGATCTGGATATGTTCCATCTGGCAAAATTCCATCGTCCCTTCCGGGAACGAAACGCCTGTGCCCTGCGGCTGGTTCAGATGCACGCCAGCATCCAGCCAGTCCAGCTTGAGCAGGCTCATTTCCAGCTGATTCGCGATCAGCGGCTGCCGGATCGCGGACTGCAGGAAGCGGATTTGCGCCGCGCTCATGTTCGAGACGCCGAACGCTTTCACTTTGCCCTTTTCGTGCAGCCGCTGGAACGCTTCCGCCACCTCTTCCGGTTCCATCAGAGGATCGGGCCGGTGCAGCAGCAAAATATCCAGCGTGTCGATGCCGAGGCGTCTTAAAATCCCGTCGACACTCGCTTCAATGTGCTCCTTCGAGAAATCGTAACGCCCCGGAACCCCCTCTTCCTCGAAGCGAATGCCGCATTTCGATTGAATCATGATCCGCTCCCGCAGGTCTGGACGCTCCTTCAACACTTGACCGAACACTTGCTCGGCTTTGCCTTTGGTATATATATTCGCGTGATCGAACATATTGATGCCTGCGGTGAGCGCCGCCTCGACCGCTTCGTGCGCCTGCTTGACGTGCTCCGCCGTGGACGGCTCCCGGTCCCAGCTTCCGCCGAGCCCCATGCAGCCAAGCACGATCCGGCTGGCGGGAAAACCGTGTTTATGTAATGGAATCGGTTTGTTCATGCGTATGTACGCTCCTCTGCCTTGTTCTTGTAAGTCTGTCGCTATTATATGTCAAGCTCGGGAGCCGCCGCAATGGTACACCGGACTTAGGGAGCGAGAAACCGGTCCAAGATGTCGTCGATGCGACCTGCTTCGATCGTCTCTTTGGTTTTATTCGGGCCGTCGACCACGGTCAAGGAATGATCGAACAGCGTCATCCGGCCTTCCTCCGTCACTTTCATTAAGAAATAAACTTTGTTGAACGGCGATTCCGGGGCATATTGCGTCACGTCGCACACCTCGGCAAAATCCTTGAGCTGCTTCGGTTCCAGATCAAACCTGTACAAGATCGTCCAGTCCCGGTCCTCTTTCTTCTCCAAAATGTAACCGTTCCGCAGCTCGGGATACGGTCTGATCCGGTAGAAGCCGTCCGTGTCCTGAATCTCCTCCCCGGTTATGGGCACCGGACGGCGCGGGGAGTTGCCGCCAAAGCCGACGTCAACCAAATATGGACGCCCCTCCAAACGAACGAGATTGGTTGCATGCGAGCCTTCCGTCCCCCATTGGCCTTCTCCCCGATAGACGGTTGCGGCAATCATATGGGTCTCGAATCCAGTCCGGCGCAGCAGCTCGCTGAACAGTCCGTTTAATTCATAGCAGACGCCACCCCTCCGTCGATTGACAAGTTTCTCGAAGAGGTCGCCCGTCTGAAGCGCGATCGGAATGCCCCGTAGGATATCCAAATTTTCAAAAGGAATTCGGGTCTCGTGCCGCTTCTGCAGCTGCGTCAAGCTTTCCAAAGTCTGTTGAACAGGCTCTGCCACTTCGATGCGCTGCAAGTAAATACTTACATCCATTTCCATTCCCTCCCGGAATTAATTTTGCGGCACCGCGGCGCGCAGCAGCTGTCTTACGAAGACGGCAAACAGGATCAACGAAACCGCCACCGATACGGCGCTAACCGTAAACAATGCCTGGTACCCCGTATGCTGAGAAACCCAGCCGAGCGCGATGCCCAAGTCAAACGCGGTAAAGAACGAAGCGTTGGCCACCCCTTTGCGGTCCGCAGGCGCAAGCCGCAGCGTCGCCGCTTGCAGCGCCGGCTGCGCGGAACCGAATCCGATCCCGTACAATACGGCCGCTACGATCACGCCGGTCAGCCCGCTGGAAAAGCTCAATACAAGCAGCGCCGCCATCGTCGTCCCAAGCGCCGGGATAATGATAAACGACTCGCCGTACCTATCGGAGAGCTTTCCGGCGATGGGGCGAATCAGCGTCAGCGCCACGGCATAGACCAGAAAAAAAGTACCCGGATTCACCTTGATCGATTCGGCGAAAAGCGGCAAGAAGGTCGTAATGCCTCCATAAGGAACGGCCAGAAAGAAAATCGCCACCGTCACGGACAATACCGACTTTTCCACCAATTGAATGCGCCCGGTGACCGCTTTCGGCTGAAACGGTATTTTGGTTCCAAGAGCCAGAAGCAGAGCCACGGCCGCAAAACCGGTAGCGTACAGGAACAGACCGTGGAACGAAAGCTTTTGCAGCATCCATATGCCAAGCATCGGACCGATAGCCATAGCTACGGTCATCGCCATCCCGTACCAGCCCATCCCTTCCCCGCGCCGGGCTGGCGGAATCACATCCGTAATGGCCGTCCCGACGGCCGTTGTAGACAGCGCCCAGCTCATGCCGTGCACGATCCGCAGCGCAAGCAAAACGACGATACCTCCTGCCCAGCTGTACAAATACATCGCCACGACGAAGAGCAGCAGCCCCCAAACGATAAACGGCCTCCGGCCGTACCGGTCGAGCAAGCCTCCGACAATCGGGCGAAAAATGACCGCAGACAGTGTGAATACGCCGACGACAAATCCGACCTGCGACTCGCTGCCGCCTAATTGCTTGATGAACAGCGGCATCGTCGGCAGCAGCAAATAGAAGCCCGTAAACAGGAACAGCATGCCTGCCGTCAGTTGAATGAACGGCTTGGTCCATAGACGCTCCATCTTTTGTTTCCTCCTTGATGTAGTCAAATTCTAAGCTGCATGAGGCAGGCTATTGCTATTCCTCGGCTGCTTTCATGCGTTCCAGCTCCTTCGCGACCCACTCCGCATCCGCCAGCCCGACATGCTTCCGGTGATCGAGCATTCGCAGCACTTGCGCGCGTTTCCGCTCGTCCATCTTCTTGCTGGAGATCATGCGGGCGACGGAATCCACATATTTCAGGTTGTGCTGGAGGTAATTCAGATACTGTTCTAAAGACGCGAGCCGGACTTCTTTTGTGACAAAAGGAAAATTGGACATCTTAAAATGAAACATCAGCTCCGTCTCCGCCGTGTAATCCAGCGGGCTGTCCATCAGTTCAAAAAATCGTTCTCTTCCGGCCTCCGTCAGCTTGTAAATTTTTCGCGCTCTCCCGCCCTCCTGCTCCTCAAGCCGGAGGCTGATCCACCCATGCTCCACCAGCCGAGAAAGGAGCGGATACAGCGTTCCCGAGCTAATCTGCCGAACCGGACCAACGGCGCGTCTCAGTCTTTCTTGAAGCTGGTAGCCGTGAGTGTCTCCTACCATCAACTCCCCTAAAACGAACAAGTCGTACATCGTGACCCTCCTTTTATTATATCGTGCCGACATATCGTTACGATATAGTATATGTCGAAGCGCCGATCGGTTCAACCATGAAAATGTAAATCTAAAGGTCCAATCCGCAGCGCATGAAAAAACAGCCGCCCGCAAGCAGCTGTTTCCTTTTTCGAGTTATGTCCGTACCGGCTGGCCCGCCTCCACGCGCTTTAACAGCCGCTCCAGCAGTTCCGGCTCTCTTTCCTTAATCGCCTCCAGCTTGGCGGGCATCTTCGCGTAAATGCGGTCATCGCCCTTCATCTCCGCGATGGCCAGCTGATCGCGCAGCAGCTTCGCCTTGTTTGCGAGCTCTTCGAACGACTGCTGCAGCTCCTCGTCCTGCTCGATGATGCCGTGCTGCGTAAAGTACCGGATTCGGTCTGCCATCACCTTTTTGTGCTCCCAGAGCAAATGCAGATGCCTTACGGCATTAGGCCACACCAACGAGGGATGCCGCTCCGCAGCAGCCTTGAAATACAGCTGGAGATACTCGTATGTCTCCAGACCGAACACTTCGCCGTCCGGGTTATAGTTGATCCGGTTCAAATGAGTCTCACTATTCAAATAATCGCGCAGCTGATCCGCAACCGCCACCGGATCGAACGCAAAGGGATGCTCCCCGTTAAACCGGTAAAAAAACGTATGGTGATCCGCCTCAAGTCCGCTCTCGATAAGCCGCTTCATCGATTCACAGGCGCTACTGAATTCCTCGAACGGGATTTTGATCGTCCGGTACACCTGATTTAAATCGAACATCGACACATCGAACGTTCGTTCCTTCAAGTCGTATCCGGAGAGCATCAGATGATGGGGAAAAGCGTCGCCATCATAGGCAGGGCTGGCCGTAATTTTCGATTCGTCGATGAAGACGATCGCATAATAGCCTTGCGTTATGCGCCCGATCATAAACTCGACAAGCTCATCCGGCCGATAGCCCGACAACAGCTCATAATTGACGGCGCAGGTCAAAAGAAACGGATTGTTGAAATTCAGCTCGTTCGGCTTGCCCCGGAAAAAATCGAAAAAAAACGTCCGCCGTTTCTCCAGAAAATGCTTTGTGCACGACATTTGGATGAAATTGGTGTAGTACCAAGACAGCGTCTCCTCGTAATTGTGCGTAATCGATAATGTATACGCCCAGCGCAAGAAGCCTTTGATCGGCGGCGGCTGCAGCGGCAATTGATACCGATTCATAACATAAACTCCCCCTGCCTTTCTGAAGTAGAAGCGGTTGTTTTCGCCTGCGGGGTCATCCGGTGGCTACTTCTTTGCCGTACAGCTTGGCAATGCTTTCTTCAAGCGGGAGGTCCGCCACCGTGAAGTCGACAACCGGAAACCGGTCGAGCAGCATCCGGGATACCGGCTTCAAATGTTCCTTCGGCAGCTCGATTACCGCGTGATACGAGTCGCGCTTCGTGACGCAGCCGAGCGGCCTCAGGCTTTCTTCCGGCACCGGCTCGGAAAACTGAACGTTCAGCACCTTGACTTCGTTGAACAGCTCGTTGATTTTCTTGAAATCGCCGTCATACAAAATCCGGCCTTCGTTAATGACGATCGTGCGCTTGCAGACGTCCTCGATATCTTTCATATAATGGCTGGTCAAAATTAAGGTTGCCTTGAATTGTTCGTTGTAATAAGTCAGAAACTCCCGGATCTTCTTCTGCGAGATCAGATCGAGGCCGATCGTCGGCTCGTCCAGAAACAACAGCTTGGGGCTGTGGATGAGCGCAGCGATCAGCTCCATCTTCATCCGTTCGCCGAGCGACAGCCGCCGGACCTGAACCTGCAGCAAATGCTTCACATCCAGCATCTCCGACAGCTCGGCAAGCATCCGCTCGTAGGCGTCATCCGGAATCTGGTAAATGCATTTGTTCAGGTAGATCGATTCGATGGCGGGCAAATCAACCCACAGCTGATTTTTTTGCCCCATGACCAACGAGAAGATGCGCTTGAATTCGTTTTTGCGCTCCCATGGCGTATGGCCGAACACCGACGCTTCCCCGCCGGTCGGATGCAGAATCCCGGAAAGCATCTTCAGCGTCGTCGTCTTCCCGGCTCCGTTCGGCCCGATGAAACCGACGCATTCCCCAGAGGCGATCTCGAACGAAATCGACTTGACCGCTTCCTTCGTCAACGTTTTGCGGGAAAACAAATTTTTCAAGGAATGCCGGAGACCCGCTTCCTTCGTGTAATAATCGTAGGTTTTGTGCAGTCCGCTCACCCGGATCCGTTCCATGGCGTCCTCCTGATCTTTGACAAGGCTGGTGGATTAGACGTAACGCTCTTTTGGGGCCGTATCAAATTCCCTCCCGTAGTGGCAGGCTGTAACACGCTGATTTCGCAGCCGTTCATGGCAGGCCTGCAAAGACGCGGCCGGAAATCCGTCCTCCTCCCAATCGTCATAGCCGATGCCGAATCCGCACCGCTTCCAAAAGGCTGCATTGCTTTCCTCGTGATTTCCGAACGGCTCAAGCAGCAGCAGCGGCGTAGCATACACCAGCGAATCGTTCAAGGTAGCTCCTCCCGGCTTGCTGATAATCGCCCGGCTTAGGCGAACAAGCTCCAAATAAGAAGCGTAGTCCGGCATTCTACGCCGTTCGACCGTCCCCTGCCGCCTCACGAGCTCCAGCATCGGAGGATAGGTATGTATTCCCCCGGCATCCTTAATCCACGGACTCCAGTCGGGATCCACCATAAAATAGCGGGTTTCCCCGTCGTCCTCCTGCACTTCGCTCTCGTCATACGCAATGATATCCAGCCTGCAGCCGCCGCGCCGCAGCCGCTCGATTTTGTCCCGGTAGGTGCCGATCCCCCAGCCGCCGCCATGAATAAGAAACCGGTCGTTCCGTGCCTCGAAGGATGCGGCCTCTGCGTCCGGCGGCGCGATCAAATAACCGGGGCTTCCCAGCTCGGGATCGTAAAATTGAACATTGCGGTACTGGTGGTGGGAAGACTTATAAACCTTATACGAAGGGGTATCACAAGCATCCATATGAATCCATTCGATATGGATGGGAAACCCCGCAACCTCCTTGTAGGCATCCAGAATAGGCAGCCAAAACCCCGTAAAAGCGATGAATGTCGCGCAGCCTGTTTGCCGCCAATGCGCGTGCAGCCGGCGAACCGCCGAATCGTCGAGATTCGGGCTGATGTCTTTGGCCATCCTATGCCCGGTCAAGGCGACGGAAAAGTTATTGTGAAACGCTTTTTTATACCCATTGATTTTGCTGCGGGTCTCCTCGCGATAGAGCGTTTCAAGCACCTGCACTTCCGCCCGTATATGTTGGTGCGCAAGGTATTCCCGTAGATGAATGGCAGGAATATAGGCGCCGAGCGAATTGCCCGAGGCCAATAGCGTGATCGCGTCTTTGGTCATGGACAGCTCCCTGCCCTTCCGTTAATGGAATACTGTAACCGAGAGGTCGTGCAGCACTTGCTTCAGCCGCTCTAGCGTTTCCTCCCTTACCTCCTCCGTCTGTCCGATCACCGACACATACAACCGGCCCTTCGGCTTTCCCGACGACCGTCCCCACGAGCTGCCGTTCACGGTTAACGTACCGGAGGATAGCGGCATGATGCCGCTTTGCCGCAGCGGGGTAAACAACAGCTGTTCATCTTCCAGCGCTTGGAGCAGCCGTTCAAATCGGAATTCATCCGGCAGAGCGACGGACAGATACGTAAGCCAGCCCTTGAGATTCCAGCCTGCAAGCAGCCGGTCCAGATGGGCATTGATGAGCCCCATCGACATCCGGGCGTTAATCTCGACGATCGGGACAAGCTCCCCGTCCTCCAACATCATCGAGTCGAAGCAAACGTATCCAAAATAGCCGTCCAGATACAGCTCGTGCAGGGCTGCCTCGAGCATCCGGAAATACCCTTTTTGTTCGAGAGAATTCACAAAGGCGGCTTCCGCCGTGACCGAGCCCCCGTAATTTTGCTGGCGATTCATCATCCGTTGGATGGAAATCAGCTGCCGGGAGCCGTCCGGCTCAAGCAGCCATTGGCTGGAGAAGTCGGCCGCCTTGGGCAATAGCGGTTCGAGCAAAAAGAGCGTCTGGGAACCGGCTTCTTCTTGCTTCCGCAGGTACGAAACGATCCGCTTCAGCAGCGACGGACTTTCGATCAGCAAGTTGCCTTTGCCGGAAACGCCAAACGGGTCCTTGATCAGAAAAGCGCCTTTATGCAGCAGCTCGATGCCGTATTGCTCCACTTCCTCCGTACTCATGGCCGGCATCCCGTACGTGTGCAGTCCCATGTCCTCCAGCAGCCGATGGTGGTACAGCTTGGAATTCACGCGCTTCACCACTGCCAAATCCGGAAGCGGGTTGGCGAAAATCCCTTTCCCCGCGTACTCATGCGCCTCCTCCGTTACCGCATACGGCACAAGCATATACGGCTTGTCCGCTTCGGTGCCGGGGATTCTATCCCGGGAAGCGAGCTTAAAGATGCACGACGCGAAATGCTCCGTGCGCAGCGCTCCTTCGGCCTCCGGCGAAGTCAAGTCCACAATGCTGCGGTGGTGGAACGAGACGCCCAGCTTATCGAAATAGTCCAGCAGCGCGTCATCGATCCGGCAGCGGGTAACCAATATATCGTCCGGCCCGCATAACGGGAAAAGCAGTTCATCCATGCAAAGAACGAGCCGGTCCCTTTCCGGATCGGGAATTCGGGGCAGCATCGACAACAGAGCATCTCTCCAGCGCGTTTCCGGGTCAAACGTGCCCATGACCGTTTTGCGCAAAGCGACGGCGGCTTTACTCGACAGCATGCTCGTATGCGCCCTTGACCGGAGCACACCGGTTTAAGAAGTCGATAAACGTGCCGATGGAGCGAAGATGAACATAATCGAATTCATCGTAATCGATCTCGATCTTTAGCTCTTCCTCTATCTTGACCATAAAGTTGAGCATTTGCAGCGAATCCAGCCCGACATCGTTGTTCAAATCCGTTTCGAGCGTAAGCCTTTCCCGCAGCGACGGGTTGTCCTCCTTAATTTGGCACAAAATTTGGACGATCGCATCGAACACATCAATTCCCTCCTCTTGGCATATAAGGTACTTTAGGCTCATTCCTTTTCATTATGGCATATCGGTATGGAGGTGGGGAGGGATAAATTTCCACTATTATGGGATACAATCCATTTCATTTTCCAGGTTGAGAAGGAAATTGTTTGCGCAAAGGATCACGTAAGTGGAGGGCGTCTAGGCCGCAAGACCTTGCTCTTCGTCAGCCGATCCTGACGGTGTCGATGATTGCGGCGAAACAAGTACGACCCGGGGCCAAGCTGCTTTTGTCATGGTATACGAGGGTATGGTATAATCTGATCGAAATAAAGCGAATGCGACGAGGTGAATCCATTGTTTCGACGTACAACGGTAGTTCTGGCTTCGACCGCCCTTCTGCTGATGCTGAGCGCTTGCGGCGGCGCCAAGCCGGCGGAGGAGTCTCATGCCCCGCATCAAACGCCGAGCGGCGATTTGCAAGAGAAGACGGCTTCGCTGAGCACGCTGCCCTCCTTCTTGGACAAGCAGCCGGAGCAGATGAAGAAAGCGTATTTGGTTGCGGCCCAGACGAAGGATCTGCTTCGCAATATCCCCTGCTATTGCGGCTGCGGCGAGAGCGCAGGGCATCAAAGCAACATGAACTGCTTCATTAAAGAAACCGCGTCCGACGGTTCGGTCGTATGGGACGATCACGCCACCCGCTGCGGCGTATGTCTGGAAATTGCCGTCAAATCCGCGCAGTGGCAGCAGCAGGGCCAATCGGCCAAAGACATCCGCGAGCAAATCGACAAGCAGTATCAAAAAGGCTACGCTAAACCGACTCCGACTCCCCTGCCCGCTTAATCCGCCTGGCGAGCCGGAAACGCCGCTGCTATTTCAAGCAGTCGGCGTTTTTTGGCATCGGCAATTTATCGCATGCCCCGGATACCAGGACACCCGATTACAATTGACAGACCAGTTCCTGCTCTCCCATAATTAAATTTAAGGAACCGGACAGTTTCATGATATCGACCAATAAGTTTACATAAATATTATTATGTAAACAAAATACGCGGAAAGCGGTCATTTAACAAGAACAGAAATACAAGCGGAGGCGATCTCCTCTGAAGAGCGATCACGTTCGCCTTGGTCTGCGGAAATTACCCGCCCGGGTCCCCCGCCAAGTAATCGAACTGAGCTTCCTTTCTCGAATTCAAAATTGCGGGGAGAACAGCGACCGGAAGCGGCCCCACGCTCCCTTGTACACTTCTATTACATCATTTGGCGCTTTCTTAGCAAGTTCACGACATTACATAACATTTATTATGTAAACTATTTATTCGTATGGAGGCCGTTCGCATGAATATTATCAAAATCAAAGACCGCAGCGAGCTGGAGAAAAAATTGCCCTCCATGCCATGGTATGTGGAGAAATTCATCAATTACAAGCTGCCCGATCTCTCCCCTTCCTCGCTGCTTGAATATGTGCGGGACTACGATACCTTCTTTTCATGGCTGCTTGCGGAAGGCTTGTCGTCCGCGCCAACGGTAAAGGACGTGCCGCTCGTCGATTTGGAACGGCTGCATATGGACAGCATCGACAATTTCAAAATGTTCCTCGCCACGCGCAAAGAAAATTCGAACGGCAAAACGACGATCGCCCGCAAGCTGTCCTCGCTGCGGTCGCTGTTCCATTATTTGAGCCAAATTGCCGAAGACGAAAACTTCTATCCGCTGCTGAAGCGCAACGTGATGGCCAAAGTCGAAATCAAGCGCACGCATAAGCCCAAGGATACCGCGGCCAAGCTGGAGGGGAAGCTGCTGCAGGAATCGGAAATCGCGGAATTTATCGAGTACGTCCAAACCGGCTATCCGATTGATGTCGCCAACAACAAGCAGGCGCTCTACTCTTACGAGCTCAACAAGGTTCGCGACGTCTGCATCATCAGCCTGATCCTGAATTCGGGCCTCCGCGTATCCGAGGTTTTTAATCTCAATGTCGAAGACATCGACTTGAAGAAAAAGCTGACGTATGTATACCGCAAAGGTAAAAACGACGATACATTCAAGACGCCGGTTTATTTCCGGCAGGAAGCCGTCGACTGCTTGTCCGCGTATTTGGAGCAGCGCCAGCTGAGATACAAAGCGCCCAAACGGGAAAAGGCCCTCTTCCTTGCCGTCGCCAACGGCAAAAAAGAAGGCGAGCGCATGACGAAGCGCGCCATACAGGAGATGGTGATCAAATACGCCAAACGGTTCGGCAAGCCTTACTTGTCCGTGCATAAGCTGCGCCACTCGTTCGCGACCGACTACTACCTGCGCAACGATTTGTACAAAACGCAGGAGCAGCTAGGGCACGCGTCGCCGGAAACGACGCAAATTTACGCCCACCTGACCGATAAAACGATGGCCGAAGCGATCGATAAGCCTTCGGAATAACGCCTGTAAGCCGGTCCCCGTCTCGCTCGGGGCCGGCTTGCTTATTGCTGCTTTCCTTTGCTTACCCAATATTTGACCCGGGTTCCTTTAGGGACTTGCGTTTGGGCAGCCGGCTCCTGCTTAAACACCGTGCCTTCCTCGCGCTCGTTCACCTCCATGGCGAATTCGAACCGCAAACCGGCCGCCATGGCCTGCTTGCCGGCTGTATCGTTCTGCAACCCGATCAAATTAGGAACGAATACGATTTCGTCTTCCGCTTGATTCGGATTCGAATCATTCGTCTCCACGACTTCTGGTCCGGCTGGCTTGTCGTACGTCTGATGCGGTACGGGAGCGCGATGCTCGGTTTGGGCCGGCGAGGCTCCCTTGCTCGAAGGTTCCTCATGATCCTTCCCCAGCCATACGAAAGCTGCGGCGCCTCCCAAGCAGGCAATTGCCGTACCGACCAGAAGCTTACGGCCTGCCCGTCCCAAGCTTCTCCGGGGCGGAGCCTCATCTTCCTCTTCAACCGGATCTTCCTCTTCGTAAGCTCTCTCCGGTTCTGTCTTTTCCCGGACCTGCCTATCCCATACCGGCATGGACACCTCCTGCCTGATGGCCGTGTCCTGCCGCAAGCTCTGCAGTACGAGCATAAACGAAGCTAGCGTTTCCTGATCGTTCCACACCCGGCGCAGCGTGGAAATCAGCAGGTCCTGTTCTACGCCCGGAATCGTCGCAAGCGCTTCGCGAAGACGGAGCTCTATCGTATCGAACGAAACCGGGATCGATTCGGAACGGGTCAGGATCTGGTACAGCAGGCAGCCAAGACCTTGAGCGCCGCGCTGCGTGTGTGTCCCTTTTTCCCAATAATTAATGATCTTGAGCTGACCGTCATCGTTGAGCCACAGGTTCGCAGCATGTACGGAACACCCGGATATCCCTTCCTCCAGCGCATCCATCAGGCCTTTTCCAAGCTCGAGCACTTTGGAGACCGTTTCCTCCGGGGTAAACCGATGCCCCTTCAGCTCTTGGATAAACGGCTTGCCGTCGAACGTCTTCAGCACGGCAAAAATATAATTCGGCTCCATCCCTACATCGAGGATATGTAAAAAACGATTGTCGCTAAGCGGCGCGACCTCGCGCAGCTTGCGGATATACGCCTCTTTGGCGGCTTCGTCCGTGCTTTCCACGACGAAAAAAACGACGTCTCTTCGCAAAGGCAAATCTTTCCCGCTGTATAGCATTCCGCTTAACATTGGAAGAATCGGCTCGGTTAGCACGTAACGTTGATTGATGGATTTCTCCATGGAAACCTCCTTCAAACGTCATAATTATAGTATTCGACAGCCGAATGATTTTTTTGAGGCGTTTATGACGAAAAAAGAACATAAACGTGTCGAAATTTATATTAAACGTCATTAAATATTAATGACAAGTATAATCAATTGTATTAATTGTAAATGCCGATAACCGTCACAAATGATCGATAATATCCCCGGCTGTCAGCGATGCAGGAAGCTCGCGGCTGACGGCCGCCCGGTCTCCGGCTGCGCCGTGGAGATATGTCCCAAGCGCTGCCGCCTCAGGACCGCGCCAGCCTTGGGCCAACAAGCTAGCGATGATTCCCGCCAGCACGTCCCCGGCCCCTCCGGTAGCCATGCCTGCATTGCCGGTCGGGTTGACATAAACGCTCCCTTCAGGATCGGCAATCACCGTCCGCGCCCCCTTCAGGACAAGCGTCATGCCGGTGCGCGCCGCATAACGGCGGGCCGTCTCAATGCGATCCCGCTGGACAATCGGTACAGAGGAGCCGGTCAAGCGCGCCATTTCCCCCGGGTGCGGCGTCAGTACGACCGGTGCGCCGCGCTTCAGCCAAGCTGCGGCATCTCCCGCAGACGCCAGTATATTAAGCGCATCCGCATCAAGCACGAGGGGGCAATCGGTTCCCTCCCATAGCGTTCGCAAGAAGGCCGTGTCCTGTGCCCATCGTCCGACGCCCGGACCGAAGAGCAGCGCATCTTTTCCGACGGCGAGCTGCGCCAGAGCGTCCGCCCGGACAGCGCTCCAGTCTCCTCTCTGCTCATCCTCCAGCCCAGCAAGCATGGCCTCCTGGCCGAACATCGGCTCGGCCAGCCGATCCGGCAAGGCCCACGTAACCAAGCCGCTTCCGCCTCGAAGCGCAGCTTTGGCGGACAGCAGCCCTGCCCCGCTCATGGATCGGCTGCCTGCGGCAACGAGCACGTGGCCGTAGGTGCCTTTATGCGAATCGGCCCGCCGCAGCCGGTAATCCCCTAGCCGGAGCTGCCGAGACAAGAGCGGCTCTTCGATCCGGAACGTGCGGACATTCGCTTCAGCAGCCGCCTTCTGAGGGATGCCGATATAACGCACCTTCACCTCGCCGGCAAGCTCTGCGCCCGGATACTGCTCCAAGCCGCGCTTCGTAAAAGCCAGCGCAACGGTACGGGTCGCCCGGATGCAAGGATCGGAGACTTGCCCGGTATTCGCGTCCAAGCCGCTCGGCAAGTCAACGGAGAGGATAGGCAATCCGGAAAGATTCGCTGATCCGATCAAAGCGGCATACGCCTCTCTCGGCGCCCCGCGGCTGCCGGTTCCGAGCAGTGCATCAATGATACCGCTATAGCCTCTCCAATCGATTGACGACGAATCGTACACTTCGTAAGGTATTCCTAACCGGGACGCGATGTCCCGCTGAATCGCCGCTTCCCCACGGAACGATTCCGGGGATTCGGCATATATGATTTTAACGTCGTACCCCGCTTCGATCAAATGTCTGGCGGCTACAAGTCCGTCCCCGCCGTTATTGCCCTTCCCTGCGAGAACGGCCAAGGCGCCTCTGCGGCCATCGAACAGCTCCATGCCTTCTTCCGCCACGGCCCGGCCAGCATTCTCCATCAGCATAAGCGCCGGGATGCCGACCGTTTGAATCGTATGCAGATCGATCCTTCTCATTTCTTCCGCCGTGACGGCAAACATGGCCTCCGCCCTCCCACGGTTTGGGTTTCTTACTATTATACCATATTTCATCGGCAGCTTGCTTGTTCCAATATAGTTTACATAATATTTATTATGTAAACTATATTGTGTTGAGAAAGTGAGCTTTTACAAAAATAGAGAAGCATACATTCCAGTTATCCAGCACAGCGCCGATATCCGCATTCTCGAATCGATATGCGAACGGACCGGGCTACGATGGAGCGCACGCTTCATACGATTGAGCGGTTCAAATGCAATAATAAAGCGGTGGTTGCTGCAGCCACCGCTCCCGTTTGCTATAACGAAAAGCAATCAATACGCCATTAGATGGCCGTCCTGCATACGGCGACATCCAGATGAAGTGCGGCATTAAAGACGGGCATAAGCTCGGTTATTTTGGGCATAAAATCACCTCTTCTATTCTGCAAACTGCTCCTTCCTTCCCCGCTTTATGCTGCCCTGTCTTTTAAGGCATCACAACCACTTTCTCTTTACAAGATGCACAATACTTCGCATATTGGATGCAAGTCTCCAATGAATCGTCCGGCTCCATCGGCCACCAGCGGATCGCCCCCGCAGGCGCTTGGGAAGCAAAAAACTCCACCTCCTTGGGGATACGGCCCACAACGATAACCTCGGTGTTCTTAAAGCCCGACTTCATACCCATTTGGAGGGTCTTCCTTAATTGAGTATGCTCCGTTTCCGGATGAGAGTGTGGAATCGGGAACAATATCGAAACTCGGGTAGTGTCTTCGTGAATGACGTGAGCCGTTTTGCGGGAGGGATCGTGTACGGAGGTCTCCCATATACGGCTGTACGGCAGATGCTCCGGCAGTTCCAACTCGGTCAGCCTCGAATGAATTCTATCGTGGTAAACCCGTTCCAGTTCTCTAACCAAAATCTGGATCTGCTTATTTCTTAGAAAAGTGGTGTTGTTTCCCCTTTCGTTCCGATATTGGATATAGAGTAAATCGGGAACGGCCGCAAACTTGGAACAAAGAAACGTCCGAATCAGCATGTCGTAATCGTCGGCCACCAGCAACTCATCGCGATGGCCCCCGACCAGATGATAACAATCCCGGGACCATGCGCGCGGATGATTCGGCAACCCGACCAAATGGCGGACCGTATTGCCGTTGATTGTCGTATGTCTGTGCGCATTTTGCCAGCGGTTCATTGCGTGCAGCCAGACCCGATAAAATACGCTGTAGCCAAAACCGCAATCCCAGCCGTACCAATGCGCATGAAGGTTCTCTGCGTACACCTCGGTGCAATCCCCGTAAACCAAGCCGCATTCGGGATTTTGCTGAAATGCCCGAACAATCTTCTCCAGGCAATCGGGCATCAGCTCGTCGTCATGATCCACCTCGACTAAGATTTCCCCTGTACAAAGGCCTGCGGCATACCTTTTGAGCGCCCCAATATAGCCATTGCGGGAATCCTGACGATATCTGCGCACGCGCGGGTCTTTCAAAGAAAGCAAGTCATTCTTGTAAGTTTCCTCGTCATCTCCGGAATCGTCCACAATGACCCATTCCCAGTTCGGGTAAGTCTGATTTAATAGCGATCGATAAGGGCGTTGAATTCTTTCTTTTGACCTGTAGCTGGCCGTGAACACGGATATCAGAGGCGTATCGGAAGAAAAACGGGTTGGAGGAACGGTTTTGTTTTCAGGGAGAGGATCCGTCCCACTGAGCCAGCAATAAAACAATTTATACGATTCGAGTTCGTCCGGCGAGTGGAAGTGCAGCCAACGTTTTTTTTCTTGAACAGGCAGCGATTTTAGAGTTGTAAAAGCATTCCATTCATCTCCTATGGAAACATAGACGCGTGGCTTCCGGGGGCCGGCGTCGACTAATGGATTATCAGGTCCATACATTTTCACGGTGATGTGGTTTTCTGCCAACCTCAAGATCGGTTGTTTCAATTTATCCTTCGAAATCTTGTCTGTCACAAACAGATGAACCGTCAATAAAGGAATGAAGTCCGATGACAAGAGTTGATTCCCCTTTCTCAAATGTCGAATACAAGCTGGAGCCCAAGTGCCGATTCATTCTCTTTTTTCACATACGCAGTGTATTCCTCCACCCTAACCTTTGTCCGCCCAAAAGCCTTGTATGAACGCACATTTCGCTTGAGAACGCATACTCTGGGAGGTAATAATTCTATCGTACAATGCGGGACACAACTATTTTTATGAAAGGTGGAGTTATCTTGGAACATCCGTTGGTTAGTGTCGTTATTCCCGCTTATAACCGGCCCCATACGCTAAAAATCGCCATTGACAGCGTACTCGAACAAACCTACCCGAATATCGAAATCGTTATTTGCGACGACAGCTCCAATAACGAAGTGCAACAAATGCTGGAAGCCGCTTATCTGCCGTCTTATCCCCAAATCAAATATCACAAAAACGAGAAAAACCTTTTTCTTGAAAACTGGCACAAATGCTTCGATCTGGCCTCGGGGGAATATATCAATTACTTGATGGATGACGACGTTTTTCATAAAGAGAAGATCTCCAAGATGCTCCGTTTTTTTCACGAATTCGAAAACATTACGCTGGTCACCTCCTACCGGCAAACCATCAATGAATCGGGGAGCTTTCTTGCGCCCATCGCCGCAACGGTCAGACTCTACGAAGAGACGAGAGTGATGGATGGAAAAATGCTGGGGAACATCGCGTTAACCCGCTGCTTAAATGTGATCGGCGAGCCGACGACCGTTTTATTTAAAAAGGCGGACCTTACCGAACCGTTCGGAGTATACCGCGGGAAGCAATATTCGCTGATCAACGATATGGCTGCCTGGCTATCTCTATTGTCCAAAGGAAAAGCGGTTTATATTCCGGAAGCGCTCAGCCACTTTCGGTTACATGCCAACCAAAACAACAGCACGCTTGGATTTAAAGCGTTCAGTGAATGGCTCGATATAACGATCGCCTCCAGAGATGACGGCTTTCTCGAAACGGAGGAGTCATACAAAACCGCCCTTCTTGCTTACCGCAAACGCGTGCAGGGATACCCGCAATTTGCAGCGGACATTCAGCGGATCGATACGATCTTGAATACGATGGAATGAAGCATTGCGAAAATCGGAGAGCCAGTTATTCGCCGTTCCACCCATTCGTGGGGTTCATACTATAAGGTGTACACATGGATTGGAAAATGGATTCCAGTGAGAAGAGGTTGCCTCATGTATGAAATTCCGTTCTTGCGACCGAACTTAATCAAAAAGGAGCGGTTGCTTTCTTATTTTGAAAACATAGAAGCAAGCCGGATTTACTCCAATTACGGACCCTTAAATCATCTGTTTGAAACGCGCGTGATTGCCCAAATGTTCGGTGGCATCGGCGCAGCCGTGACGGTGCATAACGCTACAATCGGGCTGATGCTGGCGATTTCGCAATGCAAGCGGCCCCGGGGCAAATATGCGGTGATGCCCAGCTTTACTTTTGCAGCGACCCCGCTTGCCGCCGAGTGGTGCGGGCTTGAGCCGTATTTTCTGGATATTGAACCGGACGATTGGCAAATGAACAGAGCACAGTTGGAGGAGACGGTCGAGCGGCTAGGCGAGCAGATCGCGGTCGTCGTTCCTTACGCCACTTTCGGTTCGGCTATCGATTTATCCATATACAATAACCTGTTGCAGGAAGGAATTCCGGTCGTCATCGATGCGGCTGCCAGCTTTGGAACGACTGTTGCGGAGGATGCCGCACAATTCGGCACAGGCTTCGGTGGAGCCGTGGTGTTCAGCTTTCACGCGACCAAAACGTTTGGCGTCGGAGAAGGCGGGCTGGTGTATAGCGCGGACCAGGATCTCATTCAGCGAATCCGCCGGGCCGGAAACTTCGGCTTCTCCAGCTTCAGGGAATCTGTGATGTTAGGCTTAAACAGCAAAATATCCGAATATACGGCCGCTATCGCCTTGGCCACTCTCGAAGGGTTCCAGGCAGTGCAGGAGCGAAGAAAAACGATCATTGGCTATTATCGCCGTGAACTGCAGCAGAAGGATTTATTGCAGCGCGGATGGTTAGCCCAAAAGATGCAAGGACAGGTGCCCCTGCAATTTTTCTCTCTGCTGAGCCCGGACTCTCTCGGCAACCGGGAAGTCATCCGGCGGTTAGCCTCCCATTCGATTGAAGCCCGAACTTACTTCTCCCCGGCATGCCATCAGCAGAAGCAGTTTCAAAGCTGCCCCCACTCCGATCTTCGGGTGACGGAACGGATTGCAGAACATATTGTCAGTCTGCCGCTCTGGGAGGAAATGAATGAGGCCACCGTTGGGCGAATTGCGAACGTGCTTGGAAGCATTACCGAGGAGAATGGTGCCATATGAGAAAGATCGTCATCTGGGGATCGGGCGGACACGCCCGCGAGGTCAACTGGCTTTGCGACGAGCTGGGTGTGCAGGTGCTGGGGTTTCTGGACGAACGGCCAGAAATGAAGGGCCAACTGGTGAATGGAGTTTCCGTATTAGGAACGCTTGACGATATCGAAGCGATGCGGCATGAAGTCGAGATCTTATGTGCCGGGGTCGGGGACCCGGCGTTAAAGAAGCGGTTCGCTTACGATACCATCCGGTCGGGATTCCGCATCGCAGACCCGCTGGTCCATCCGCAAGTCCGTTTGTCGAGGAGAAATATCGTCGGGCAAGGCAGCATGATTTGCGAAGGGGCCATCCTTACCGATAATATCCAGATCGGATGCCATGTGATCATCAATCGAAGCGCCAACATCAGTCATGATACGGTCATTGACGATTATGTCACCATCGCCCCGGGTGTGAATCTGGCGGGCAACGTGGCCGTGGGCGAAGGAGCCTACATCGGCATCGGCTCCTCGGTTCGGGAGAAATGCCGCATCGGCTGCTGGTCTATGATTGGCGGCGGTGCCTTTGTCAAAGGCGATATCCCCGACTTTACTATGGCTGCGGGGGTGCCGGCCGTCATCAAAAAACGGCTTGATTAGGAAAGGAGAAAAATCATTTGGTTGACCATCTTAAACACCAAGGTCCTTACTATTGTCCTTATTGTAATAATACGATTGTACGCTTTCGCCCGTGGCCGGATATTTACGATTTCCCCAAGTGCCAGTATGAAATGTGGAACAAGCAGACCGCCATATGCCCCGTGTGCTCCTCTTTCGACAGGGAAAGATTGTATAAATTCTATATTGAACGGGAAACGGATCTGCTCGTGAGGCCGCAAAAATTACTGCACATTGCACCCGAGAAAAATTTAAGAAAATGGTTAAAAAGGCATTCGAACATTTCCTATATATGCGGCGACTTAATGCCTCAGGATGCGGAAATGGAGCGGGTGGACTTAACGGCCATGCCTTACGCAGACGAAACATTCGATGCCGTTATTTGCAGCCATGTATTAGAACATATCACCGAAGATCACAAAGCGATGGCAGAAATCTACCGCGTATTGAAACCGGACGGCTGGAGCATTCTGCAAGTGCCGATCGCTTCAAACTTCGAGGAGATTCTGGAAGACCCGGCGGTGACCTCGCCTCAAGCAAGAAAAGAACACTTCGGCCAAGACGATCATGTACGCATTTATAATCGTAAAGGATTCGTTGGTCGATTGGAAGCGGCCGGGTTTCATGTCGTTTTATTTAATTTGGCGGAAAAATACGGTGTGGAGGAAGCAAACCTGTACGGTTTGTCCGAGAAAGATACGCTGTATATTGGGACCAAGCAGACTGTTCCCGAACAATGAATGACTGTCCCCCAATTACGATTAGAAGAGCCGGCTGCCGCTTGGCAGACGGCTTTTTTGCGGTGAACGGGCGAAGTCGTGGTCAACACGAAACTGGCAACAGCCCCTTCCCGTAGCCGACATCGAAGCCCCAGAGCCTGCTTCACCTCTTCCCTCAGACCATCTGCGAAGCTTGCGGAATCAACTCCGCCGAAATGACCATGTCCCCGTCGAAGGACAGCACGATCTCCTCCCCGGGCTTCTTTGGCGCAGATGTTTCGCCTGACATCGCGACCGAGCGCTTCCCCGAAGCTGATCCCTTCTCGCCGAAAAACATACGGTGATTACCGAGCCGTCGGCGACGACGATTACTTCGGTATCCCTGAGAACACGGTAAGTTTCGTGCAGCACTCACGCCAGCGTATTTTTCTTGTTAAAAATAGGTTATGCGGCGAAAGAGGCTTTTACGGCTATCTCAAAATATACGATTTCACCTCTGCAAGAGCCGAGGCTCGCTGCCAATTATCACATACTATATTAAAGGCTTCGCGATCTTAAGTTTTTGAGAGTGGAGCTACATTAGTATATGGAGGTGATATCCAGTTGGCCGAATCCGCATTTAGAGCTCGAGCATTGGCGAACCAAATTATTACAATATCCGGACCTTTTAACGTAGCCTTTCCAACCGTTGAGTATGATTTGAACGGCGAGTATAACCCTGCGACTTCAACCTTCGTCGCCAGCCAGGGGGGCGTGTATACTATTAGCGTCAGCCTTCTGCTCTTGCCGGACCCCTCCGTGGACTACGTTGCACTCGCATTGGCAGGACCTAACCAATCCGGAATGATATTCATCCGAGATACGGATCATCCGGACCTGCCTTTCACAGTAAACTTCACCGCTCAAATGAATTTCGCTCCGGGTGACAGCTTGGGGGTATTTCTTCAACCCAACGCCGGAACGGTTACTGTGATAGCCGAGTCCAACTTTACTCATTTGGAGGCTGCACGGACAGATGGAGCAGTTGGGCCAACAGGACCTCAAGGGCCTCAAGGACCTCAGGGAGGAGGACCTCAAGGACCTCAAGGACCTCGTGGTACGCAAGGATCTCAAGGACCTCAGGGACCTCAAGGGCCTCAAGGACAGCGCGGCCTTCAAGGTGTTCAAGGACCTCAAGGCACTCAAGGACCTCGCGGCACTCAAGGTGCTCAAGGACCTC
>NZ_JTHN01000006.1 GCF_001399685.1 Paenibacillus sp. A3 | reverse complement strand
CGCCGAAAGCGTCGGGCCGCAGTTCGACAGAAAACTCCGGCCCGACGCTTTCGGCGACACGGTACGGTTCTTGGGGCTCAAGCGGCATGAGGAGCTGCGGGACTATATTCAGAGCTTCAGCGTCTGCATCATTCCTTTCCGCATAACGCCCGTGACGGTCGCAGCCAACCCGGTCAAAGCCTACGAATATCTGGGCGCCGGCAAACCGGTGGTATCTACGGCGCTTCCCGAGTGTCAGGGGATGGCTCCGTATGTGGATGCTGCCGCCTCCCGCGAAGCGTTTATTCGGAAGGTCGCGGAACGGCTTGACGAACCGGGGGACGGGGCTGCCCGCATCTCCTACGCCCTGGAGCATACTTGGGAGCGCCGCGCTCGAGAGATCAACGCCCTCCTTCGCTCGCTGCCGGAACGAAAAGAGAGAACCCGATCCCGTAGAGCGATCGAATTCTCTCCTGATTGATACCCGCTGCATCGTTTAGCAAGGGAAAATGCTTATCGTCTGCCTTCCTCCGTTTGATGCCGCTCCTCCGTCCCGATCTCCTCCACCAGCTCCCGGCTCCCCCGGCGAAACTCGCTCAGCGTGGTCCCGACCGCCCGACCGAGCTGCGGCAGCTTGGACGGTCCGAACAAAATGAGCGCCACCAAAAAAATGAGCAAAAATCCCGATAATCCGATACCCGAAAGCATTCGCTCCCCCCCTTTCAAATAACTGTAAATTTTACGCGATCCGCACCGGCGATCCTTCCTGGTCGGCGGATTGCTTTTCCGCTTCCGCAATTCGCAGCGATACGAGCGTATCCTCCGGAGCCGAGCGGTCCAACGGACGGTCGTGTATCACCGCTTCCGCGAAGTATTTAATCTCGCGGTAGTACCCGCTGTCTTGGGACAGCTCCGGCACGAAGCCTTTGCCGTCCTTGGGATTATCCTTCAGCACCCGTTTGTCGTAGACCAGATTGCCGCCCTCGAAGTTGACGCGAAACGCCATTTCGAAGCCGAAATCGCCTTGCAGCGACCGGTCGATTTGCGAATTGACCACTTTGCCGTCGGGATACGTATAGTTCGTCGAAATGATGTCGTACGCGCTTCCCGGCAGAACGCTGCGGGCAATCGTCGCTACGGAGCCTGGGATGCCGAACAGCCAATTCACCATATCGATGTCGTGAATATGAAGGTCGAGCATGCCGCCCCCGCTCGTATTCTCGAGCACCATCCAGTCGTTGTACGTCCATACCGGCGGATTGCCCCCGCGGAAGAAGTAAGCCGAAAGCACCTTGCCGTACCGCCCTCCGGCGACCGTCTCCTTCAAGTATTCGTATTCCGGCCAAAAGCGCAGCACCTGCGCGATCATCAGCTTCTTGCCGCATTCCCGGGCCGCTTCAACCATCGCCTCGCCTTCGCCCGTCGTGAGAGCCATCGGCTTCTCGCATAGGACATGGACGCCTTTGCGCAGCGCCTTAAGCGCCACTTCGGCATGCAGATACGTCGGCAGCGAGATGTCGACCATATCCAGCCGTTCCTCCTCCAGCATCCGATCGACCTCGTTATACAGCCGGTACGGGCTGAAATCAAACTGCGTCGACGGGTTTTGAATGTTGCCCTCGGTAAAAATGCCTTGGAATTTCTTCGCATCAACATCGCATATCGAAGTCAGCCGGAGCGGAAAGCCTTCGCGCTCCAGCCGGAGATATTGGGTCATGTGAGTCCGGCCCATAAAGCCAATTCCGATTAATCCTACGTTCAGCATCCGGTTTCTCTCTCCTCCACAGTGAAATAAGGGCACGTCCGTGCCGCCGGCGACATCCTCCCGTCAGACCGGGAAGCGGACGGCGTTCGGGCGGGTCCAGACCAATTGCTGGACGAACCCTTCGGCGTAAGCGCAGCCTGCTTGAATTCCTCTCGTCTTTCCGAGAGCATCCACAAAATCGACGATATCGACCCCGTCGTGCTCCTTAAGCCAGACAAGTTGGCTCTGGTGCTTCTTGAGCATTTCCAGCTTCGTGGCAAAATGGTCGGTCACATCGACGTAAAACGTCGGCTCGAACCCGAGACCGGACAAGTTGTCCATGTAGTACAGTCCGGGCACCTTGCCCGTTGCCGGGCGGTCCGTGACGAAATGCGGCAGCGTGGCAAAAAATGTCGCGTAAAACACCAAGTGGCTGACGGCGATATGATCCGGCATATAATCGTTCGGAGCGTGCGTGATAACGAGATCCGGGCGCACCTCGCGAATCAGATCGATGAACTTCATCCGGTTCTCCTGATTGTCGGCGATCACTTCGCCGTCGCCGAAGCCGAGCGTCAGTACCCGGCTGCCGATGACGCCTCCCGCTTCCTCCGCTTCTTTGCGACGGATGTCCGTCAGCTCGGACGGCGGGATGTGGTAATGCCCTTTATCCCCTTTGCAGACGTGGCACAGCACGACCTCGTGCCCTGCCTGCTTCAGCTTGGCAAGCGTACCCGCGCACGAAATTTCGATGTCGTCGGGGTGCGCGCCGATGGCAAGTACGATCATGAAGCGCCTCCTCCTTAGTTCAGCTCCGGCTCAAGCGGTCCGGCCAGTTCGCTTAGGAAAAACAGCTTGCCGGGCAGCGTCGGCATATACGTTGACGGAATCCAGGGGTCGGCGCCGTGCTGAAGCGTAACGGCCAGCGACATGGCCTGCCACATCATCCCGCGTCCGAGCGCGCCGTCCGCGCCGCCTATCGCATAATCGGCCTGCAGGAACAGCCCGGGCCCGATCGTATTCGCATAGCATGGCACGCGCGTCGTCCGGCTCTTGAAGCTCGTTATCGCATTTTGCTCGATCGTTAGCGGGTGCAGCTTCGCCCCGATCCGGTGCGTGGCGGCCCGCCATGCCGCTTCGTCCGCGTATTCCCCGGCATATTGCGGCTCCCAGAAGGCGATGTGGCAGACGCGTCCGATTCCATAAATAACCAGCAGCTTCGCGCCATCCTTCTTCAGCATGGCAATGCGTTCAGCATATCTCGGCAAGCTTTCCGCCGTTGCGTAATGCCGCTGCGCCTTCGGCACTGTCCGTTCGCCCAGCAGGTTGTAAAAGCTGTGCTCCATCGCGTATTGGAACGCTCCCGGATCGGACGGCGGCAGCGTGCGTCCTTCCGCGTCGCTCCATTCGTCCATATTGAAGCCGTAAACATGGGAAGCGCTCACATCCCAAGCCTTGAGAAAGTAGACGGCCCACTTGTACATTCCCATCGGTCCTACCGGGAAAATGATCGCAAGCTTCTCCCCGCGGTCCCGCGCCTGTTTGATCGCCAGGGCGATCTCATGGCCCATCAACGCGTTAAATTCCTGCAAATCTTCGCAGGCGACCGGCTCGAACCGGTCATGCCAGTTGCTTCGACGCGCCAGCAGCCGCTCGGGGCCCAGGCTGCAGCAGGCGTCCATTTTCTCCAAATCCCACCCTTGCGGAAAAAAGCTTTCCATCAAGGAGCCCTTCAGCGTCGTGAACAAGTTCATGCGAATTCCTCCCGTCTCCTCCACCGCTCCAGCCGCCCGATCGTCGCCCGTATATCCCGGGCCTGCTCGTCGCCGGATATTTCCCGTTCGATAATCAGCTCGCCGTCGTAGCCAAGCTCCCGCAGCCTGGCTAGCAGCACAGGGAAGTTCACTTTTCCTTCTCCGGCGGGCACTTCCTTGCCGAGACGATCGCCATCGGTCGGATACAATCCGTCCTTCACATGCACGTTGCGCACATAAGGACCGATGACGTCGAGCGCATCGACCGGATTGCCTTTGCCGTACAAAATCAGATTGGCCGGATCCAAATTAATGCCGAGATTGGACGTCCCGACCCGCTCGATCGTCCGAAGCAGAACGACCGGCGTTTCCTGGCCGGTCTCGAACCAGAAACCGAGCCCCTTCGATTCGCAGTACGCGGCGACTTCGCGAATCGCCTCCACCACCGCCGGATAAGCGGGGTCGGTCATATTTTCCGGAATGAAGCCGCAGTGGGTAATGAGCGCCGGGGCGCCGATCCGCTCGGCAAAGTCCGCCCAACGCTTGAGGGTCGCAACCCGCTCGCTGCGGTATTCCTCGGGGATCAGGCCGAGAGTAACCGGACCTTCGGTAAAATTCCACTTCCCTGGACCGGCGACCCAGCCCCAGACCGCGCAGATGCGGACGCCCGCCCGGGCCGCGCATTCTACGACGCGATCGGCCACTTCCGCAGTGGCCAGCTCCGGGTCCCAGCACATCAGCTGACATACCGACAAGCCGAAGTCGCTGACATGCCCGAAGCAATCTCCGCCGTTCCGCAAAATGTTAATGACACCGATTTCCAAAGGTTTCACCCGCTTTCTTGGTCTCTTCCCTGCTAATGATAACCGAAGCTTTTGGCAAAAGCTTTGCCCGTTTCGCCGCACTTTTTGTACTTCGGTTTGTAGGTTGGTACGAAAATTTTGCATTTTCGTCCGTGGCGGGATTATTACAGAGACAGCACGCCGTAATCGCGTAAAGCCTGCTTCAGCTTGTTCACCTCCGACTCAAGCTGCGCCAAGGTGGAGTCGCTCGTATCGCCGATGGCGGACATACGGCCAATCGCGCCGAACGGCTCGAACGAAGGCGCGACGAAGCTGACCGCGCCGGTGACCGGCTGGCCGGAGGCGACCGGTTCGTGGACGCGCAGGACCTTGCCGGAAATAGCGACAATCCTCAGCCGCTGGCTGCCGTTTCCGATGCGAATCCATTGACCTGCGGCAAGCGCAGAAGCGTCATTCACGTTCAGCACCGCCGATCCGGAGCTTCCCGAGGCCGTAACTCCGGTCAAAGCCCCTGCCGTTCCGCCCGAAGTCACCTTGTAGCCGGCCGGCGTCCGGCCCTGTTCCACGGCAGAATCGGTCATGTAGACGAATGCGCCGGCCTCGAACGTGCCCGAGATCGGCGGAAACGCTTGCACAAATCTGGAAACGGCGCCGTCCCGCTCGTCAAAAAGGACGCCCGGACCGAGGTCGAGCCACAGCCCGCCCTGCTTCGAGGCGATGCAGTTGTTTTTCAGGCGAATATTCGAGAACGTGCCGTCCGCCTCGTTAATTCGGATCGAATAGAGTCCCCGGGCCGTGTCGTACGTATCCCGGATGTAATTATCCGTAATGTACGCGTCACTGACCGCGGATTGGAGCAAAATGGCGGACTTGTACTTTTCGTTCGCCGCCGGGTAATGGCCGGCGTTAATGATCAGGTTGTCGCTGATCTGCACCCCGGTTACTTTGCCCAGCTTCTCCGGATTGCCAATGCGGATGCCGGTAAACGGGCAATTTTTGATCACGTTGCCGCTGATGACGATGTTGCTCGCTTCGACCGGCCGCACGAAACCGATCCCGAATGCCCGGTCTTCGAGGATGGAAACCCCGGCCTCGTTCGGGTCGTTCGGATTGCGTCTGACGAACTCTTCCTGAAACTGGATCGTATTGCCGCTGATCGTTATATTGTCGTAGCCGCCAGAGTCCGGCAGCACTCCCGGAAACGAGCCGATGCCCAGCATCATGGAGAAATTGTGGTGCTTGTTGTTGATGCTGATCGTATTGCCTGTGACCGACACGTTCTTAACCGGAAACTCCTTGCGTGGCCACAGCTGAACAGCGAGGCAAGCGTTGCTGAACGTATTCCCCGAAATCGTCATATCGCTGAAATCCAGTGTTTTTCGGAGCTCGGGGTCGTTTGCGATTTCACTGGACTGTATGTGAATGCCTGTAAAATAGCCGTCCGTAATGTTTCCCGACACGACGCTTTGGCCCGCATGCGTTTCCATGAATTCGAAGGAGCAGTTCAAGATCCGGACGTTTTTACAGGCCGGGTTATTGAGCGTGATCGTAGTGACACCGCAGATCGGAGCGAACTGGACATGCTCGATCGTAATATTGTCGAAGTCGAACAGCGCGATGCAAAACTGCCGCCAGTAAAAATCCTTCGTTCCGTTCGTATCCCGGCCGGGATCAATGCTGCATGTTGTATTGTTCAAGACGTTCTGGTCGATCCGCAGATGGCTGATGCGGACGTTCGACACTTTGGGCGAGCCTTGAAAGCCGCCGAAAATCGTCCAGTAATCGCCCGCATCGTTCTTCACCTTAATCACGGAGTTGCTTCCCTCGCCACGCAAATATACGTTGCTTTTCAGAATGATGCGTTTCGTCTGGAGAAGCGGCGATACGATGTACGTGCCGACCGGAAAATAGACGGTGCCGCCCCCCAGAGCCGAGACCGCGTCGATCGCCGCTTGAATGGCCGCCATTCGTCCGCTGCGCCGTCCCCTTTGGCCCCAAACCATTTCACGCTAACCTCATCCCGGTCCACAATCCGCTTAAACCGGTACCCGCTCACCGTCGAAACGAGCACGAGCCCCGTATTGTCCGCCGTCGTGCTGTCGCTCGGATCATAGTAAAAGAACCCTTCCTGCCCCTGATCCCTCACATAGTATAAAAATCCGTCGTTCGCATCTTTGGCCGCCCGTAACGCCGCTATACTGGAAGGTGTACAGAAATCCATGTTCATCAGATCTCTCGGATGGTTGACCCGGCTTCCGTATACAATGTCGGTCACGGTCTGCGATTCCCCGGCGTAAGCGGACCTCAGTCCGCCACCGGTCAGCAGTCCGCCTGCGGCGGCCACGCCGGCCATGCCGAGCGTGGCGATGACCGAACGGCGGCTGAACCGCTTCGGCTCGGGCGGAAAGGATGTCTCTTGCGGTACAGATACGGATACGGACTCGGACTCGGCGGGCTTGAATTCGGACATCGTTCATATCCTCCTCTAGTTACGGCCAGGCTCCTGTCGGCAGGCAGGCTGCGGGCCGTCTGCATGATTTTGGGTTGGGATTGAAAAAAAATAAATTAAACGAGGATCGGCGGGGTAAGAAAATACATTGTGGCTCACTAGACGGTTCTGACAGAAGACGGTGTTTCGTTCGCAGAAAGTGAAAGGGGTCGTTTCTCCTTCTTTTCCAACGAATTTCGGTAGCGGTGTAAGACTTCGTTACACAATCGTTTTTTCGCATAGGCCAGCCGCATATGTTCCCTTTGTCTCCCCTCCTTGACGATGCAGGTAAATGCAGGGTTTATCGATAATCATAGCGTGGAAGACGGAGCAAAATCTTTAGCAGATTAACCGATTTTTTTGCACAATCGTTTGGATTTGCAGTAGCATAGTAGGGCCACAAAAGGGAGCAAACAAAACTGTATCGAAATTTACATTAATTAGATTTTTTTATTTCCGAAATATAGTATTAAAAGGCTTATAGAAAGATTTAACTGTGAAAAGTCAGCGACAAGAGCATAATGGGAACGATTTTTCAACGGTAAAGTTGGGAATCTATTTTAGAAAATAGGGAGATGAGCAAGTTGGAAAAAGCACTGATCATACTACTTTTATTATTAATGCTTTCTTACGCTATTCTTGCAATTATTAAACCAGCAGCGACATGGAAAAGGGAATTTATTTCGAAAAAAGTAAGGAAGCCGAGCGATGCCGATTTACTGCTAATGAGGGTATCGGGTGTTTTCTTGATATTTGTTTGTATTGGACTGGCTTATGTATTTCTAATAAAGTAACAAACTTATAGACCCGATTTTTATCAGCACTACTAGCCACTTCTAAAGCAAAAAAGCGAGGTAATCGCCTCTTGACTAACTCCTTGCTCCTTTTATTTCACGTTGTACATTTTCCCCATTACTTGGCACGTGACATTTCCTGGACCCTTGTTCGAAAAACATATAACAGAACGCCTGCTTTTAATCAATTCATACAATGTGTAAAATTAGGGTTAATTGGCGATATCTACCGAAAGACGAGGAAGTGAACGTATGCGAAAAAAAGCCGGGATGTTACTAATCCTCGGACTGTTGGAAGGTGCGCTGGCAGTCCAACCGTCGGCACCATCCGCTCTAGCCGGCGACTCTCAGAATCTGCCGGAATCAGCCGAAACGTTAACGCTGTTCGAGCCGACGGAGCTCTATGACGACCGTTATCAACAAGTCGGAATGATCGCGCCCCAGAAAGTTCGTGTGCTGCAAACGTCAAGCATAAGAAGAGGACATGGGGAAGGATATCGGGTACCCAGATATTTGATTTCCACCTGGATGGGCAATGCATGGATCGTTCCCGACAACGCACTGAGAGGAAACGAAGAGCCGGTTGACACGTACATCGAGCTATCCTATGAAGAAACTTTGTACAACGATCCCGGGTTATTATCGCCTAAGGGGAAGATCGGCAAACAAACCGTCAAAGCGATTGCCAGTTGGGATAAACGTTACAAGATCGCAACTGCCGAAGGAGAAGGCTGGATCGCGCCAAGCTGGGCGGCGGTTGGCGTAAAGTTAGTTCAGACGGATGTTCAACTGACGGCGCCAACGAAATTGTTTCGTTTTCCGTACGAATATGTTACCGGAGCAAGCGTGAATCCTCAGCTGATGCAGGTTACTGCGGTTTGGCGCGATTGGTACCGGGCCGATTCGTGGCTGGGGCCGGTTTGGTTCCGGCTTCATGAACTGGATGCGGCGGATGCAGATCATCGCATGGAGGCTGGCCTGCGATTTTATTATTTCGACGGGAATCAGACGCGATTTCGGGCCTCGGTGCAGCTCGGGCCGAAGTGGCGGGATACAGGAGAGACGATCCCGGTCAGGTTCACCGTCTTGTTCTACAACGAAAAGGGCGAACGAATCGGTGCCTCCTCAGGAGCGGCAGTTCGACTTAAAGGCGGGGAAGCAACACCGGTCGAGCTGACGGTGGACCGGAACATCCAGACGTTTGCGTATGCCACCGTTCAAGTCGGGATGTTCAATGATCAACCCGTAAGCAAGATTCAACCGGACGACCCGATGGCCATCGCAGATGCTGCACATCCGGAGCTTCGCTTAGGCTCGATTCAAGTGAGGCGGGATGGCGAGTTCAGCATCTTGACCGGTCAATATACCTTCAAGCTTGCCGGGGAGCGTCGTGTGAAGGCGGAGCTGTCGTTCCTGAACGCGGACGGTAAAACGATAGCCAGAGCTCCGCTGGAATTGGCATTTGATGCATCCTATCCGGGGAACGGCTCCCTGCAACCGTTCGAAGCCGTTGTGCCGGAGGATGTATCGAACTATGCATCCGTGGCGCTAAAGGTGTTGGATGTGAGGTAAACGGCGAAACGAGAGCCTGCTTGAACCGTTGCCGGGTGACGGTCGTATTTCAAGCAGCCCTCGTCTGCCCCACTCTTACTCCGCCTGACGCAGACCGGTTCATAGAGAACGCCGCATCCGGGCCAGCGCTTCCGCCGAGGCGACCGCGTCCGGCACGCTGCGCAGCTCCAGCACCCAGGAGCCGGCGAAGCCGTGATCCTGCGCCAGCACCGTCACGGCATCGAGCGGAACCGAGCCCGCGCCGAACGCCCAGTGATCGTCGCGCACGCCTCCGTTGTCGCTCAAATGCAGCCCGACCACGTAAGGCATGACGCGCTTGAGCGACAGCAGGCAGAGTCCCGTGCCGATCAAATGGGCGTGTCCCGCATCGAAAACGATCCGCAGACGCGGCGAATCGACCGAACGGACGATCCGCTCAAGAAATGCCACGTCCGTGCCTAGCAGGTTCGGATACGGCGGCACGTTTTCCAGCCCGATCACGACGCCCGAACCGGCTGTTGCGCGCAGCGCTTCCCGGACAAATTCGGCTACCCGCTCCGCAAGCTCCACTTCCAGCCCGGAATCGGCCTCCAGCCCATCCGCTTCGTCCGCTTCTCCGGGATGCAGCACGACATAAGCGCATTCCAGGCGCTCCGCAATCCGAAGTGTCGTTAACAGGAGCTCCATCGAGACTTTTCTCGCTTCCGCCTCGTACGCAACCGGGTTCAAACCTGTGATCGGAGCATGGACCGTCCAGCGAACGCCATGCTCCTTCCCTAGCTGCCGAAGCCAGTCAAGCTTCTCCTCGGGCCATTCCAGCAGCTCGATGTGCGGTCCTTCGCCCATGATCTCGATTTCCTTCCACCCGTCCCGGATCAAACGAACGACCGCCGCCTCCAAAGACTCCTCCAGCAGCGCATAAGTCGAAACGGCGCATTGACGCAGCGCTTCCATAGCTTCCATCCCCCTCATCTTCGTGTGTCTACTTGATCCCCGACTGAATAAAGCTGTTCATAAACTGGCGTTGGAAAAGCAGAAACCCGGCCAGCAGCGGAGCGATGACCATCAGCGTTGCGGCGCTCACTTCCGTCCACTGCGCGCCGGTCTCGAACGATTGGGCGAAAATGGCGAGCCCTACCGTAAGCGGCCGGTTTTCGACGGAATTGGTAATGATGAGCGGCCACAAAAAGTTGTTCCAATGGTAGCTGACGGACACCAGCCCGAAAGCGATGTAGGACGGGCGGGCCAGCGGAAAATAAATTTTCCACAGCACCTGCCACTTGGAGCAGCCTTCCATGACAGCGGCTTCGTCCAGCTCCGGCGGGATCGTCTTGAACATCTGACGCAGCAGGAAAATGCCGAAGGCCGACGCGAAGTAAGGCAGCATAATGCCGAGCTTCGTATCGAGCAGCGACAATTCCTTCAGGACGTTATAGTTCGGAAAGATCAGCACGTCCGCTGGAATCATAATCTGCACCAAAAACAGCAGAAACACGAGATTTTGGCCGCGAAAACGGACCCGGGCAAAAGCAAACGCCGCCATCGTCGCCGTGACCATCTGCACGGCGAACACGCAGACGACGATCAGCAGCGTATTGACATAGTACTGCGCAAACGGCGCAGCCGCCCAAACGCGGGTGAAGTTGTCCAACGTGAACTCCAGGGACAAGCCCGGCTGCAGCGCAAGCTGCTTCGGACGAAAAGCCGTGCTGGTCACCCAGACGAGCGGAACGAGCCAAACCAATGCAAATATATATATGAACGCATGACTTATTTTCAATTTGTTACGCAGCATGTAACCGCCAACCTTCTTTCACAGGGCATTTCCACATCAATGGTAATGTATTTTTTTATCCAGCCCGAAAAACTGCAATGCCGCCACCAACAGAAGGACGGCGATCATGACGACCGTCAAGGTCGAGGCCATGCCTTGATCCCAGAAGCTGAAAGCCGTTTCGTAAATATAATAAAGCAGCAGATTGCTCGCGTTGTTCGGTCCGCCCTTCGTCATAATGAGCAGATGATCGACGAACTTGAACGCGTTGGTCAACGCCACAATGGCGACAAACAAAGTCGTCGGCATGAGCAGCGGGAACGTAATTTTGCGGAACACGGTCCAGCGCCCGACGCCGTCCACCTCCGCCGACTCGTACAGGTCGCGTGAAATATTTTGCAGCCCGGCAAGGTAAAAAATCATAAAATACCCGGCTTCCTTCCAAATCATCATGACGATCATCGCATACATGACCAACTCCGGCGTGCCAAGCCAGTTGATGTCGCCCTGCCCGATCCATTGGGTCAGCCTGCTCAGCAGCCCGTACTGCGGCGTATAGATGAACAGCCACACGTTGGCGATGGCGATCATCGGGCTCATGGTCGGGTAAAAGAACGCCGTCCGCACAAAGCCTTTGCCGCGAATCGCCTTGTTGGCGAACACCGCCATCAGCAGCGCCAGCGCCATCGATGTCGGCACCGTGCCGAGCGCGAACCACAGATTGTTGGACATGACCTGCCAGAAAATATCGTCCTTCATCAGATGAGCGTAATTGTCCAGGCCGATGAATATCGGCACCGGGCTCGCCAGATCCGCCTGATAAAAGCTGAGCCGGATCGTCTTGGCGATCGGATAAAACGTAAACAGGAACAAGAACACGAGCGAAGGCAAAAGCAAAAGCCATGCGAATGCGTCCGTTTTCCATTGTAAGTTGAAGTTTTTGCCGCCCAAAAGGAAGCCTCCCCGCGATCGTTAAAATAAAACCGTGCCCGCCGGAGCCCCGGGGCGGCTGCCTGGATTAGCGCAAGCCGCCGCCTTCGTATCCGGATTACTTATTGAAAGGAGCGAGCGCTTTGTCCGCTTCCTCCTGCGCTTTCTTCAAGGCGCCCGCCGGCGTCATCGCGCCTGTCAGCGCCGCCTGCACCTGGTCGCTGAGCGCCTTCATCACTTTGCCGTTGTTGTGCGTGGACAGCTCGGCGGCCGCATACTGCAATTGGTCGCGCGCCACGACGGCGGCCGGGAATTCGGCGGCGTATTTTTTCATCCGCTCGGTTTCGTAGGCGGATTTGCGAACGGCGACATAGCCGGTGTCGATGCTCCATTGGGCGGCACGTTCGGATTCGGTCATGAACTTCACGAACTTCCAAGCCGCTTCCTGCTTTTTCTTGTCGATGTCTTTAAAGATGTAGAAGTTGCCGCCGCCCGTCGGGCTGCCGAAGCTCTTTTGTTTCGGCAGGAAGCTGACGCCGAAGTCGAACTTGGCGTTCTTCTTCACGTTGGACAGGTTCCCCGTCGTATGGTACATCATGGCCGTCTTCCCTTCCAGGAAGTCCGAAGGCACGGTGCCCCACTCGGTCACGCCTTCCGGCATCGCCTTTTCCTTTTTCGCCAAATCCACCCAATATTGCAAGCCTTCCACGTTTTCCGGCGTATTGAACATGACCTTTTTGCCGTCCTCGGTCATGATATTTTTGCCGTTTTGCAGCGCGAACGTCTGGAACATCCAGTAGGCGAAGCCGGTGACCGGAATTTCGAGGCCCCACTTGCCGTCTTTGGTCAGCTTCTTGGCGTAGTCCTTCATCTCGTCCCAAGTTTGCGGCGGTTTGTTCGGATCGAGACCGGCCGCTTTGAACAGATCCTTATTGTAATACAGGACGATGGTGCTGCGCTGGAACGGAATGCTGTACGTCTTGCCGCCGGTTTGCGAGTTCGCCAGGAACGCGGGGTAAAAGTCCGACAAATACTTGTCGCCGCCTTCTTTGGCGATGAACTCGTCGAGCGGAACGATGGCGTTCATATCGAGCAGGCTGAACAGCTCGGTCGATTGCAGCACGGCCACATCCGGCGGATTTTTGCCCTGTACGCCCGCTTGCGTTTTGACGGCGGTATCCGCATAGCTGCCCGTATAGACCGGCTTGACGGTAATGTTCGGATTTTGCTTCGTAAATTCCTGAGCCATCCCTTCGATGGTGGCAGTCAGCGGTCCCCCCACTGCAATCGGGAAATAGAACGTGAGCTCGACTTTCTCGTCCTTCGTCTCCGCTTTCGTGTCCGCCTTATTCGAAGCGGAAGAAGCGGCAGGCGATTCGGTTTTGGCGCCGCACCCGGCGAGCATCGAAATACACAGACCCAGACTTACCATTTTTGCAGTTACGGAACGCATCGTTTTCTCTCCTTTGGTGGTTGTATGTAGTACTGTAGCAAACGTGTGTGATGCCCTCATTAGAGCAATGTAATGCAAATGTTAAAAATCGGGACGGAGTGCTTTCAGTAAATCCCCCAGAGAATTCCAGACGTAGTCGGGCCGGATCGGAGACATGTCCAGATCGGACCTCGCCGTCACACCCGTCAGCACCAACGCCGTGCGCATGCCGCTGCCAAGTCCCAGCAGGATGTCCGTATCCAGCCGGTCGCCCACCATCAGGCAGCGCTTCGCCGGAAGACCGCTCCATTCGAGCGCCTTGCGGGCGTAATAATCCGACGGTTTGCCGATGACAACCTGCGTTTCGGCGCAGCTCGCCGCTTCGATCGCTTTGACCATCGCCCACGTGTCGGGGATGACGTCGCCGTCGACCGGACAATACGGGTCGGGATTGGCTGCGATCAACGCCGCACCGCCGCGTACGGCCTTCATCGCTTGATGCAGACGACCGTAGTCGAAATGCATGTCCATCCCGACAAGCACGTGCGTCGCGCGAAGCGGGTCCTCCGTTCGCCGGATGCCCAGCTCGTCCAATTCATGGATCAGCGCCGGCTCCCCAACGGGGTATACCACCGGCTCGTGCAGTTCCGTGAAATATACCGCAGCGGCATAGGCGGCCGTCACCACCTCGTTCACGTGCGCTTCCAACCCGAACGCCTGCAGACGGGCCTGGCAGTCGCTCCTTGTCCGCGTCGTCGTGTTGCTCAGAAACAAAATGCTCTTTCCTTCTTCCCGCAGGACGGAGAACGTTTCGGCAGCCGCCGGAAGCAGCCTTTCCCCGAGCATGATCGTACCGTCCAAATCGAAAAAGAATCCGTCCACTTCCCTCAAATCCGGCAAAATCCTGCGCAGCTCCCTTCGTGATGAAAACACAAAAAAACCCTTTATCCAGCAGAAAGAAGCGGCGCATTTTGGTTAAGGCGCTTCCTGCGGCTGCATAAGGGTTTTCTCCTCGTCTCATACCCTTGAATATGCAATTTAAACTTTCGACTCTTACTCTAACAGCGTTTTGTCATCGGGATGTTAACGGTTTGTGTAGTTTTTGTAAAGGTGCGTTTTCCGGCACGTTGGCTGCCGCCGAACCCGGTCCCCACAGCTTCCGGCTGCCCATCGATACGGCGCTTGCCCCTGCCTGCAGCGCCATGTCGATCTCCGCGTGATCGTGAATCAGCCCGCCTGCGATGATCGGCATGGAGATGCTCCGGCGCAGCTGGGTAATGACCCGGGGAATCAGACCGGGCATAATCTCCACGGCGTCCGGCTCGCTCTGCCCGATATTGTGGATGCCGTGCTCCAGCGCCGACGTATCGATCAAAAACAGCCGCTGGATCGCGGCCAAGCCGTTCTTTTTCGCCTGTTTGACCAAATGGCTCTTCGTCGAAATAATGCCGGTCGGCCGCCAGCGCTCCGCCACGTACTTCATGACGATCGGGTCGCTGCCGAGCCCCGCGATAAAATCGACGTGCAGGAACACGTTTTTGCCTGCTTTGAGCGCCGTCTCGACATACTCCCCTGCCGTGACCAGATCGCCGATCAGCAAAAAGACGACGGGCCACTCGCTGGCGCACGCCGCCTGTAAATCCTCCGCTTTGCGCACCGCGGGAATGATGCGCTTGTCCCCCATGTACTCGTATAATGCCTGCTTCACGTTCTCTGCCCCTTTCCAAGCGTCCGTTCTGCGCCCCATACGCTGACATCTCTGCGCAGTTCGAGTTCATCTTAGCAGACATTTGTCAGGGCAGTGTTAACGGGGCGGGGCGACGGATGGGTAAAGGGGCGATGGATAAGCAGAGGGGATGTGATCGGCAAGACGTGGGGCATGTTTTCTTGCCCGTTGGCTGGATCGTTCAACGAGTAAGCCCTGCACTCGCACTTTCAGAATGTGTTTCAGGGACATGCGATAAAATTAGAGGAACTGACGTTCGCTACTGTGTTCGAATTAGTCCGCCTGAACATAATAGAGGAACTGCGATGACTTAATGCCCTCATCCCAGGGGAAGTGAACATTTTTCGACACGAATAAGTCACCTTGCTTCCTCTATTTTCGGAGGAACGTCTGAAATCTTAGCTTAGCGCATCCTCGTTCCTTTATTTTCAAGTCGAGTCGAGGCTGGCAAACCATCTGTGCTTCCGCCGCCGATTGTGCATTTCCGCCATGGTTCCGCTAGTGCAACTGCAAAAAAACGCGGGACGGTTATGCCCCACGTGAGCTTTTCGATTTTCTTGCCTTGCTTGGTACGCGTCGATCCCGCTTAACGCCCATCATCGGCAAGCAGACGTCTGTCGGTTACCTCAAGTGCTGCACCCTGTTCGTTAACCGTCATCAGCCGGACCGTGAACGTAAATTCGTGCGGCTCCAGCCGGTAAGTCGGGAGCTGTCCCTGCCCGTAGCTTGCGCTTCCGAGACCGTTGACGGGGAATCAGGCCGAACGGGCCGCCTGCTTGCTGTCCGGGTACGATTCCCCGATCGTACCCGACGACGCGATTATAATTACCAGCCAACTCCAACCGCTGCCTATGCGTGGCAACATCCCCGGCTGCTTGCCGAACGGCGCTCCCTTCATAGTGTTAACGGAGCAGGCCGATAAAGGAAACGACCCCGAACAAGACCACAATCGACCCCGAAATTCGGTTGATCCATTTCAGAGCCGGGACATTCAGACGTTCTCTGAACAAACCGACCGTAAAGCAAAGAGCGAACCACCAAAGCGCCGAGCCTAAAAAAACTCCCACGACCAGCGCAATCGCTGAATTGATGTTTTCTCCGGCGCTTCCGATGCCTATGCCTGCGAAGATCCCCAGAAAAGACAGAACGGTCATCGGATTGGCGATCGTCAGTAAAAAAGTGGAAAAATAGGATCCTAAGAGAGTATCCCCGGCCGCATTTGCCGGATCCGAAGCCGGATTGGAGAGAAACGTCCGCACGCCCAAGTAACATAGAAAAAGGCCGCCGATCGCTTGAAGCCAGAGCTTCTGCTCCAGAAGCATGTTCATGATCAGCGTCAAGCCGAAGCCTGCTGCAAAACCGTATAGCGCATCCGCCGTGGCCGCTCCGAGCCCCGACAAAAAGCCGTGCAGCCTGCTTAAGGCTACCGTTCTGCGAATGCACAGTATCCCAATGGGTCCCACCGGTGCGGCAATCGACAAGCCTAAGACGATTCCTTTCCATAAAGCAAAAAGCATCTTCTTTCAAAATCCCTTCACGATATAGTAGGCTGATTATATCACGAGTACGGCCTACGGGGACAATGCTTGTAAAAAACGCGGAACGTTTTCGTCCCGCGTGGGTTGGTTGCAATTATTTATTCACTTATCTTCTCCATATACGTTCCATCTCGAAAAACGCTGGGACTTCCTCCGCTGCTTAACGCACATCTCCGGCACGCAGACATCTGGCCGCTACCTCGAGCGCTGCCCCCTGCTCGTTGACCGTCATCAGCCGGACCGCGAACGTAAATTCATGCTGCTCCAGCCGGTAAGGCGGAAGCTGTCCCTGTCCGCAGCTTGCGCTTCCGAGCCCGTTGTGCCGGTAATCGAGGTGCAAGGTTATAAAATCCCGTTTGACCAAATCGGTCGTATGCTTCGCTTGCTCGATATCTTCCGGTGTATGCCAGTGCGCGCCGAAATCGAACTGCGGCATCCCGGCGGCAAGCAGCCCCGTGCCGCTGCCGCTCAGAAAAGCAGCCCACCGGACATCCGAGCGGTTGCCGTTCTCTTGAGGATACACGTATGGGAACGCCAGCCCGTCGACGGAGCAGTCATATCGGCCGAACCGGGCCGCCTGCTTGCTGTCCGGGTACGACTCCCCCGGCCCCCGGCCGTACCAGACGACACGGTCATAGTCGCCCGGCAGCTCCATCCGCAGCCCGATGCGCGGAAGCATTTCCGGTGGCTTGCCATACGGGGTCCCCTGCACTTGGAGCTCGACAAGACCGCTGCCGTAGACCGTATACGTCCACACGGACTCGTAGCCCCAGTCGTATACGGGCGGAGCCGTGCGTATGCGGCGGGTGCAGCGCACCGTGCCGGAATCAAGCCGCTCCCAGGCGAAAGAACGGGCGTCGTCGCGCGCCAAATGAAGGCACGCCTTGCGCCAATCGGCCACGACATACATGTCGTTGTCGATCGGCGGCCGCCATAGCGTAAGCGCGGGGCTTCGGCGGAGCAGCGGACGGCCCGCGCCGGTCCACGAGCGGATATCGCCGCGCGCGAGGCCGAAGCTGAGCGCGAAGTCCGCGCCGCGCAGGACGAGCTCGCCAGCGCGCTCTTCCGCGAGCAGCGGGTGCGGCGCCGTCGCAGCAGGCTGGGCGCTCAGCCCAGCCGCCGCCCAGCCCGGCAGCTCGAGCTGCGCCCAGGCCACTTCGTGGCCGTATGGTGCCCAGCTTGTGTCCGAGGCGAGCACGAAGCGCAGCTCGAGCCGGTACTCCGCGCCAGGCAGCAGGCGCGCCGGTCTGTGCAGCGGAAGCGTCAGCGGCGCTGTGCCGCCCGGCGGCACGTCCGGCAGCGGCGCGCTGCCGCTCGCAAGCGGTGCGCCGTCCGCCAGGACGGTCCATACGAGCCGCAGATGGCTCAGGTTGAGGAAATCGTACCGATTCCGGATCGTGACCGTCCCTTGCCCGGCATCGAACGCTTCCACCGTTACCGGCTCGATGATCTTTTTGTACTCCAACAGTCCGGGCGAAGGGGTACGGTCCGGCGTGACCAGCCCGTCGATAACAAAGTTGCCGTTGTTCGGCTCGTCGCCGTAATCGCCTCCGTAGGCGTAGTACGTCCGCCCGTCCTCCGTCCTGCGGCTGAGGCCGTGGTCGATCCACTCCCACACAAAGCCGCCGGCAAGCCGGGGATAGTTGCGGAACGCTTCCTCGTATTCGAGCAGTCCGCCGGGGCCGTTGCCCATCGCATGCGCGTATTCGCACAGCACATGAGGTTTTTCCTCGTTTTCGCGCTGCCCGAAGCCGATCATTTTCTCCACGGTCGAATACATCGTGCTGAATACGTCACACACCTTCGCTTCGCGGTCGCCTTCGTAATGAATGAGCCGCGTCGGATCGGCGCTGCGGCACCAAGCGGCCATCGCCTCGTGATTGCAGCCGAAGCCGGATTCGTTGCCGAGCGACCAGAACAGGATGCTCGGATGATTTTTGTCCCGCTCGACCATCCGGCGCAGCCGCTCGACATAAGCTTCCTCCCACGCGGGATCGTTGCTCAGTCGGTCGGCATCTCCTATAAGCTCAAAGCCGTGCGTTTCCAGGTCGGTCTCGTCCATGACGTACAGACCGTACCGGTCGCACAGGTCGTAGAACCGCGGATCGTTCGGGTAATGCGCCGTCCGCACCGCGTTGATGTTGTGCCGTTTCATCAGGACGACGTCCTGCTCCATCGTCTCTACCGTGACCGCCCGGCCGCGCTCCGGATGATGATCGTGACGGTTTACGCCGCGCAGCCGGATCGGCATCCCGTTGACGAGCAGCCTGCTGCCCCGCACTTCCACCCGGCGGAAGCCGACGCGCGTCGGCACGACTTCGAGCGTATCGCCATCCGCCATCTTGAGCGTGAGCAGCAGATCGTACAAAGCCGGCGTTTCCGCCGTCCACGGGCGGACGTCGATCAGCTGCGCCCGGAAGTGCGCCGTCGCTTCATCGCCATCCTCGCTCCAGCCGTCCACCGGACAAACGCCGGAAGCCGCCTCCGTCCCTTGCTCTCCGTCCGTCAGCCGCCACTCCAACACGACGTTTCCCGTCATCGCCCGATCTTTAGCAACCTGCGCCCTTACATGGAGCAATCCGGTGCGGCCGTCTGCGTCCAGATCGGCGACGACCGTGTAATCTTCGAGATACGTCTTCGGCTGAGCAACTAAAGCGACATCGCGAAAAATGCCGCTCAGCCACCACATATCCTGATCCTCCAAATAGCTGCCGTCTGACCATTGGTAGACCTGCACCGCCAGCACGTTCTCGCCCTCGCGCACAAACGGGGCAATGGCGAATTCCGAGGGCAAGCGGCTGCCTTGACTATAGCCGACATAGCTGCCGTTCAGCCAGACGTGAAAAGCGCTGTCCACGCCTTGAAACTGCAAGAAGACGTTCCAGGACAGCCAACTCTCCGGCAGCGTAAACGTCCGCCGGTACGTCCCGGTGGGATTATCCGCGGGCACTTCGGGCGGACAGACGGGGAACGGATAGTACAAATCCGTATAATGCGGCGCGCCGTATCCGTGAAGCTGCCAGTGGCTCGGCACGGCGAGGCGATCCCAGCCGCTGTCGTCGAATTCCGGCATGTAGAACGAGGCCGGAGCCTCCTCGGGACGTCCGGCGTAATGAAACGCCCACTCGCCGTTCAACAGCATGAACCGGTCCGAGCTGCCCCGGTCGTACGTCAGTGCCGCGTCCGCAGCGCCGTACGGAACGAACGAGGCGCGGGCGGGCAGCCGGTTCCGCTCCGGTACGTTCAAATTTTGCCAATCCCGTCTTGCCAGATGGTCGCTCATGATAAACCTCCTAGTATATGCATCCGATTACCCTGTTTTATTGATGTTGTACGGCAAAAAACGGGGTTATTTCCTTTCCTGCCGCATTACCCGCAGCCATCCCGCTATTTAATCCCCGTCTGCGCAATGCCTTCCACGATGTACCGCTGCGCGCCGAAAAATACAAGCAGCGGCGGCAGGCAGATGATCGATGTCACCGCCATAACGGACGTCATATCGACGCCGTGCACCCCTTTGAACTGGGCGAGCCCGAGCGTCAGCGTATATTTGCTGGAGTCGTTCAGGAAAATCAGCGGACCGAGGTAATCGTTCCACGTATCGAGCATGTTGAACACGCTCACGAGAATCAAGGCGGGCAGCATCAGCGGGACGATCACCCGGATGAAAATACCGAAATCGCTCGCTCCGTCGATCTTCGCCGCCTCCTCCAGCTCCGTCGGAATGGTCATAATAAACTGCCGCAGCAGAAAAATATAGAAGGCCGATCCAAACCAGGCCGGAACAATCAAAGGCTTGAGCGTATTGATCCAACCGAGAAAGTTGAATTCCATGTACAGCGGAATCATCGTCACGTCCCACGGGATCATCATCGTCGCCAGCACGATCAGAAACAGCGCGTCGCGTCCCGGAAACCGGTAGCGCGCAAAGCCGTACGCCACCAGCGAGGAAGAAATCAACTGCCCGATATTGCACAGAATCGTCACGGTCAAGGAATTTTGCAAAAAGGTATTAAACGGCTGAATCGTCCACGCTTTGACGAAGTTGCCCCACTGAATCTCCGACGGAATCCATTTGGGCGGGTACATGTAGATTTCGTCCGGCGCTTTCACCGCCGTCGTCACGAGCCAGAAGAACGGCATCAGAAACAGCAGCGAGAACAAAACGAGCAGCGCGTACGTGAGCGTTTTTTTCATCTTCGGTCCCTCTCCTTTCCCCAGTCTTTAAGCTGCCTTCCTCCGCCGCTTGCCCGCACGTTTTGCCTTCACTTCGCCCTCGTAGTACACCCACATACCGGTCGAGCGGAAGACGAGCATCGTCAGCGTCAAGATGATCAGGAACATGATCCACGCATTCGCTGCGGCGTAGCCCATATGAAAATACTTAAAGGCGTTTTCATAAACGTACATCGCGTAAAAATACGTCGAGTTCGACGGCCCCCCGCCGGTCAGCGTCAACGCCAGCGTCAGCTGCTGGAACGCGCCGATGATCGATGTGACGAGGTTGAACAGCAGCGTCGGGCTGAGCATGGGCAGCGTGATCCGGAAAAATCGGGTGAACACGCCGGCGCCGTCGATAGAGGCCGCTTCGTACAGATCGCCCGGGATATTCTTGAGCCCGGCCAAAAAGATCAGCATCATCGAGCCCTGCGCCCATAGGCTCGCGCCTACCATCGCCGCCAGTGCCCAGCCCGGCTCCCGCAGCCAATCCGGTCCGGCAATGCCAATGAGCGACAAAAAGTAATTCAGGATGCCGTACTCGCCGCTGTATACCCACGCCCAGATCATCGCGAGCGCGACCCCGGAGATGACGGACGGCAAATAAAAGATCGTGCGGAATATCCCGCTTCCCCGAACCTTTTGATTCAGCAGCACCGCAAGCAGCAGCGCTACCGATAAATTCAGCGGCACAAAAATCGCGGCGAATTTCAGCGTGACGCCGAGCGATTGCCAGAAAAGCGGGTCGTCCGTGAACATCCGGGTATAATTTTGCAACCCGACAAACGTACGCTCTCCCGCAATCGGCCAGTCGTATAAGCTGATTACCAGCGAGAACAGCAGCGGCCCCAGCGTGAAGGAAACGAAACCAATCATCCAAGGAAGGACGAAGAGGTAAGGCGTGAGCCAGCCTCTTCGTTTCAGTCGGATGCCCGGCCTGGCTGCCTGTCGAACGGCGGTCGTATCCATAGGTCCATCCTTCTTCCGTTTTTCGCCTGCCGGCTTTATTTGAAAAATTTCTCCGAGTCTTTGACGGCCTTATCAAGCGAATCCTTCGCATTCTGGCCGAGCATAATCGTATTGATCGCCGACGTGAGGTTGCGGTTCACTTCGTTCCATTTCGGATTCAGCAGGAACGCCGGCGTGTCGTCGCAAGCCTCCAGCATTTTGTAGAACGATTGGTAGAGCGGGTCTTGGTCGAGCTTTTTCTCGGCCACGACGCTTTTGCGCACCGGCAGGTCGGAGGTCCGCAGCTTGATCGCCTCGTCGGACGCGTAGTATTTGACGAATTCCCAAGCCATTTCTTTGTTCTTGGACGATTTGGAGATTGAGACCGCCGATTCGGCGATGACGCCCTTGAGCTTCTTGCCCGGGAAGGCCGGCATAATGACCGTGCCCACGTCGATTTTGGCTTCTTTGAAGCCGTCCAGCGGCCATACGCCGCTTTCCCACATGGCGATTTTGCCCGCCTTGAACACGTCGTCTCCGGACTGCTGGTTTTTGCCGCCGACAATGACGGCCGTTTTATCCTTGACGAGGCTGCCAAACATTTGCAGCACTTCGGCCGTTTCATTGCCGTTCATGAACCCTTCGATCGACTTGCCGTCCGGGCTGATGAAGCTGCCGCCGTTGCTCCAGATAAAGCCCTGCAGGTCGTACGGATCGTTTTCGGCTCGAACACCGAAGCCGTACTGCTTCTTGGCAGGGTTCGTCAGCTTTTTCGCCGTTTCCTTGAAATCGTCCCACGTCCAGCCCGCTTTCGGATACGGCACGTTCGCTTCGTCGAACAGCTTCTTGTTATAGTACATGACGCGGGTCGTAAACCCGGCCGGCATGCCGTACGTCTTGCCGCCAATCTTCACGTAGTTGAACAGTCCGGGATAAAAATCGTCCGGCTTGACGTCGGCATCGGCGGACATCATCGCATCCAGCGGTTCGAGGTTCTGGGAGTAGGTCGGAAAATCCCACATATACATCACGTCAGGCGCATTGTTCGCTCCGATCGAAGCGGCCAGCTTCTGGTCGAAGCCGTCCCCGTACGCCTCCACCTGCACCTTGACGCCGGGGTGCTTCGCTTCGAATTGGCGCGCGATCGTCTCCTGGATTTTGAGCAGATCGCCCGTATCCCACGTGGCAAAACGCAGCGTCACCTGCTTGCCCGGTGCGGACGATGGCGCCTCAGTTGCGCCGTTTTGCGGCTCGCTTGCCGGCTTGCCGCACCCGGCGGACAATAAAGAAGCGGACAATATCGCTGTCGTAACAAGAAGCATCCTTCGTTTCATCTCGAATTCCCCCTGAACGTCTTTTAGTTAACCGCTTACATGATTATTGTAACGGGAGTAAAGCGCATACAAAACGGAGGGATGTTCGGAAAATCGTGTATCATCGGCTGCACGAACGGCCTCTGCCAGGCAAAGGTGTCTTTTCGTTCGATGATCGCCGTGTTTTTAGATGGCGCTCCTTTCCTCGCGCCGCTCGCTCCGGTATTGGCTCGGCGTTTTGCCGGTGCATCGCTTGAACCATTTGCTGAAATATTTGGCGTCGGGCATGCCGATTTTATCCGCGATCTCTTGAACGGTAATCCCTTGGGCGCCCAGCAGCTCGCAGGCGATTTTCAGCTTCGCCCGGTACGTGAACGAGACGAAGCTTTCGCCGACCGTCTTCTTGAACAGCGTGCTGAAATGGCTGCGGCTCAGCCCCACCTCGTGCGCCACCTCGGATACGGATAGTTGGGTATCCGTATGCCGGACGATCAGTTGCACCGCTTCCGCAATCGGAGCGGGCCACTGCCCGACGCTGATGCGGTACCGCTTCTCCAGCTCCATCTGCCCGCGGGCTTTGCGCACGGCGCCGATCCATGCCTCGCGTCCGGCCAGTGGCGCCAGCCGGGACCAGTGCAGCTCCGGCCGATCGGCCTTGCGCTCGCTCAGGCGGCTGTCCCATTCGCGCTGCCCGGCTTCGGGCACAAACAGCAGCAGGTGCCCTTCCCCGAAGGGCAGCACCTCGCAGGGCTCGCCCGACGCGCAGCCGCGCAGCTCATGCTCCAGCGTCCCACCGCCGCATTTCCCGGGCGCGGAAATCAGATACAGCGCGGTCGGCGCATTCATCCAGCTCCACGCCCCTCGAAGCAGCCGGTCCAGCTCGGCCGGAAACCGGTCGCCGACGCCGTACAGCCATTCGAGCAGAAGTCCGGAGATCGCGGGAACGGCGTGATCGGCGGCGGCGTGCCCCGGAGCCTCGGCGGCGTCTGTGCCGAGCTCTTGACGGAAGGCGGCCAGAAACTCCTCCAGCTCCTCGTCGTTGAACGACGTCTTCAGCAAATAACCGGAAGCGCCCAGCTTAATCCCCTGCTGCGCATAGTCGAAGTCGCGGTGGCAGCTGAGCAGCAATATTTTGGTCCGGGGCTCGCATGCTTTCACTTTTCGGGCGAGCTCGATTCCGTCCATCTCGGGCATCACGATGTCGGTGATAACCACATCCGGGCGGTGCTCCAGAAACGCTTCCCAGCCCCGGCTGCCGTTGGGCACGTCCGCTACGACGGTCATCCCGTACTTGTCCCACGGCACCGTTGAAATCAGTCCCCGGCGGATAATGACCTCGTCGTCGGCAATCAGCACTTTAATCGGTTTGGCATTCATGCGATCCCCTCCTTGGCTTTGATCGGCAATCGGATAACGATGCGGGTCCCCGCTCCCGGCGCGGATTGAACGGTGAGCCCGTAAGCTTCGCCAAAATGCAGCTTGATGCGCTCCTCCACATTGCGCAGGCCGATGCTCCGGCGTTTTTGAACGCCGTCCGGGTGCGGTTGAAGCAGCTGCTGACGCGTGCGCTCGCTCATGCCTTTTCCGTCGTCGATCACGGAGACGAGCGCGTCCGCGCCGTCCGCTTCGATGCGCAGCAAGATCGTCCCCTCTCCGTCTTCGAACGCGTGAAAAAACACGTTCTCCACCAGCGGCTGCAGCGTCATCCGCGGAATGTCCACGGCGGACAGATCGACTCCGGCGGCTTCGATCCGGTAGGCGAACACGCTGCCGTACCGCAGCTCCTGCAAATTCAAATAATGATCGATCACCTCAAGCTCCCGTTCCAGCGTGACGACCTCCCGGTCGACATTCAGGTTGCCGTCCAGCACGTTGGTTAAATGATAAATCATTTTGTTGATGTCGGCGGCGCCTGCCAATCTGGCCTTCCATTGGATGGAAGCGAGCGTGTTGATAAGCAAATGCGGGTTGATCTGATGATGCAGCGCGCGGAGCTCGGCTTCTTTTTTCTGGCATTCGACCTGTTTCACTTCGTGAAATAGCGTCTGTAGCTGCCCGACCATCCGGTTGAAGCTGTGGCCGAGCAGCCCCAGCTCGTCTTCGGACTCCACGTCGATCCGCGTATCGAGCTTCCCAAGGCTGACGCGACGGATCGATTCTTTCATTTTTTTGACCCGCTTGAGCAGCGGAGCCGAGCACATATAGGCCAGCACGAACGCCAGCGCAATCGACAGGCTGACCGCGGAGAACGTAAAGGTGCGGATCAGCAGCGACGGCTTATAAAATTGCTCGTACGGCGTCCGCACCTCAATTGTCCAGTCGGTCTCGTCCGAATGTTTCGTCCAGACGACATCGTCGTCCCGCTTCGCAAACGAGCCCTGCGTCTGGTAAACCGTATTGCCGCCGCCGGTGATTGTCAGCTGCGAGCCGGTATCCTGCTCGAATTCGCGAAACAGCCGCAGCAGCTTATCGGCGTTCGTCTCGATCAAAATGCTGCTGTTCTCCAGCACCCCCACCTGATTGCGGATGCGGAACAGCAGGCCGATGACCTTCTCCCCGGGAATGCGGGCCGTATCGTTGTAATGGTTCGGCTCGTACAGGTCGAAACGGTAGCCATCGGCACCGTCCCGATACCACGGCTCCGCCTGAAGCAGATCGTAGCGGATGATCCGTTCGCCGTAATAATAGCCCGATTTCGTAATCAGGAAAATGCCTTTCATATCCAATGTTTTGTGGGCTTTCAAATACTGTTCAAGCTGTTGCTCCTCCTGAAAGCCCTTGTACGTCGTCGGCACCTCTTCGTGCAGCACCGTAAACTTCGGGTCGAGCAAGTACGACAAAATGTCGCTGACCGTGTACTTCATCTGCCCCAAGGTGGAATCGATCTGAAATTGCAGCTGCGAGGCGGAGTTTTCTCCGTAGCGGCCGAATTGCTCATTGATCGTCCCTGACGATTTGTGATACAGCACGTACCCGAGCGTCAGCAGCGGAATCGCCGCGGCAAGCGCAATAAGCAGCACCAGTTTGGTCTGTAGCGTGCTTCGGAAACCCCGAAGCAGCTTGAAACCGTTTCTAGACATCATGGCCATCCCCCGCAAAGCAGTTGTTTTTACGACCTCGTAAGCGCTTTCCATATTTATTATATCACGCCCCGAAGACCGCCAGCATCAAGCGCAGGACCTGCACCTCCCGGAAACTTTCCCCTTCGCGGGCACGGCTCATGAAGCAAAAAGCCGGACTCCAAGGCGGATTCCGGCTGCTGCTGACATTGTCGGGATCACCCCGGCTTTATTGGATCAAGACTCGACACCGGCCTCAAGCGGGGCGGTCTTTTTGAGATAAGCCCGCCAGGTGATGCACCATTTCGCCGGGTCGTCGAAGCTCGATTCGTCGATCCGGTGCACGGTGCTGTTGTGCGGGGCGCTGCGGACGATGTCCGGCTGCTCGTAGGCTTCTTTGGCGATCTGCTCCAGGGCGTTCACGTATTCATCCAAGTCTTCCTTGGAATACGACTCGGTCGGCTCCAGCGTGAACGGCTGCGGCACAATGTACGGATGGTGGCTGGTCCAGTAATGGAGCCCGAAGTCGCACATGCGGCGCTGCACATCTTCCGTCGTAATGCCGGTTTCCTTGGTCAACTGCTCCCAGCTGTAGCGCACCTGCTCCAGCCGTCCGCCCTCCACATACGGAGCGCTGGCACCCGGAATTTTCAGGATGCGGCTGTACAAATAGTTGTTGTTCAGCACCGCCACCTTCGCCGCGTCCAGCAGCCCTTCCGGCCCGAGCGCGCGAATCCATGCGTACGAGCGGAGCACCGTCTGGGCCACGCCTTGGAACATGCGGACTTTGCCGATGCTTTGGGCAGGCGAATGATTCAGCGTGTAGCGGGTTCCGTCCGTTTCGACGAGCGGGCCGGGCAGGAACGGCGCCAGCCGCTCCGTCACGCCGAGCGCTCCCGTCGCCGGGCCCCCGCACATATGAGGGGCGGCGAACGTTTTGTGCAGGTTGAAAAAGCACATGTCGAAGCCCGCTTCCTTCGCCCGGGTAATGCCGAGCAACCCGTTCGCGTTCGCTTGATCGTAATAGCATATCCCGCCTGCGGCGTTCACGAGGTCGGTAAACTCGCGAATCCGCGGGTTGAAGATGCCCGTGTCCTCCGGGTTGGCTACGACGAAGCCCGCCGTCCGCTCGGAGATTGCCCCCCGCAGCGCTTCCAAATCAGGGAATCCGTCTTTGTCAGGGTAAAGCGTAATGATTTTATACCCCTTCACGGCAGCAGTTGCCGCTTGTGACGGGTGGGAAAATATGGTGGTTATGATTTCGTCCCGCTTGTCGCCTTCACCGTTCGCTTCGTGGTAGGCCCGCACAATCGACGCCATAGCGAACAACGCCTGCGTCCCGCTCCCCGGTTGGAACGTGAACCGGTCCATGCCCGAAATCTCGCGCATCGCGAGGTCCAGGCGGTGGTACACCTCCAGCATCCCCTGCACGGTCGACTCGTCCTGCAGCGGGTGCAGTTCGGTCATTTTCGGATTGCGGATCAGCATTTCGTTGACCCGCGGAATGTATTTCATCGTGCAGGTGCCCTGCCCGATCTCGACGTTGAAATCCGAGCCCAGCGTCTCCTGTGACAGGCGCAGATAATGGCGCAGCACCCGGGCCTGCCCGATCTCCGGCAAAGCCGGAGCTTGGCTGCGCAGCATGCCTTGCGGCACGCAGGCTTCGGCGTCCCCAACGGCCGCTGCCACTTCCTCGCTGACGGACGGCGGGATGACACCCCGTTCGCCCGGCTGATGCAGCTCAAAAATGACGGGTTCATCCCATTTGGCCTGATGAAATTGACGCACGTTCCGGTTTCTAGGTATCCGTTTCATAGGTATTCGCATGGCTCCCTTCTGCCCTTGGGCTTACAGGACCGCCTTCAGAGCGGCCGCAAGCGCGTCGATATCTTCTTTCGTGTGGATTTCGGTGACGCAGTAGAGCGCGCATTGGCCCCAGGCCGGAAATTCGCCGGACAAATCCTTCCCTCCGAAGATGCCGCGCTCCAGCAGCCGCTTGTTGATGTCGCTCACCGTACGCCCCGTCCCATTGAAATCGACGACGAATTCTTTGAACGACGACCCCCGAAACCGGAGCCGCACTCCGTCCAGCTCCGCCAGCCTGCTCGCCGCATAGCGGGCCTGCCGGATAATCGTTTCACCTACCTCGCGCATGCCATGAGGTCCCATTAAGGCGAGGTAGACGCCTGCTGTGATTCCCCACAGCGCCGTTTGGGTCCCGACCGATTCCTTTCCCTTCTCCCGCTTGGCAAAAGAAGTCCGCTCATAAGCGACGTCCCCGAAGCCGTACTCGCCTTCGACCGCGGTCGGAGCAATGCCAAACAAGCGGGACGGATACTCCATGACGAATTGCTCCTCGTCGCGCGTGGCGATAAAGCCCGCTTGACCGCCGCCGTACTGCATGCGGATGCCGAGCGGCTGCAGGTCGCCGCAGACGATGTCCGCGCCGTACCGGGACGGCGGCTCAAGCAGGCCGAGCGAGATCGGATCGACACCGACGACGAAGAGCGCGCCCGCCGCATGCGCGAGCTCGGCGATTTCGCGGCCCTGCTTCTCGATGTGTCCGATGTAGGACGGATTCTCGATATACACGGCGGCCGTGTCGGCCGACAGCTTCGTCTTCAGATCGGCCAAGTCGAGGAGTCCGGTGTCCGGCTCGTAATCGACGAGCACGCAGTCCATCTGCGGCGACAAGTAATTGCGGATGACCATCAGCCGCTCAGGATGCATTGCCGCCGGAAGCAGCGCCGTACGGCGGCCGGTGATGCGGCCCGCCATCCGCAGCGCGGTGGAAGCGGCCTGCGCCCAGTCGAACGTCGGCACGTTCACGACGTCCATGTCGACCAGCTCCGCCAACAGGCTCTGGTACTCGAACAGCACCTGGAAGCGGCCATGGTCCTCGTAAGGCTCGCCCGCATACGCGGTGACGAACTCCGAGCGCTGGTTGATTTCGTCACAAACGGCGGGCACAAAGTGCTGCCAGCAGCCTGCTCCGAGGAAGCTGACCGTTTCCTTCGCGCTCCGGTTGCGCTCCAGCAGCTGGTCGACATGACGCTGCAGCTCATACTCGGACAGCGCGGGCTCCACCTTCAGAGGGCCCGTCAGCCGAAGCTCCTTCGGCACCATCCGGTACAGCTCGTCGATATCGGATATGCCGATTTCGTCAAGCATCGCCTGCTGGACCTCGGGCACGGTGTTCGGGATATACGGATGAGACGTTGTTTTTTTAAGCGTGGCCATGCGTCGCAATTCCTCCTTTTCGTTATGCCAGTCCTCCGCCGTCGACGACAAGCACCGAGCCGGTCACCCACGACGACATATCGCTCGCAAGAAACAGTACGGCGTTGGCAATGTCGTCCGGCGTGCCGATGCGCTTCAAGGGCCGTTCGAGCGCCGACGCCTGCACGAATGACTGCTCCTCCCGCTGGAGCTGCTTCGCTTCGTCCCGCAGCAGTGGCGTATCCGTATCTCCGGGACAGACGCAGTTGACCCGGATCTGCTGTCCGCCGTGGTCGATCGCCATCGCCTTCGTCAGGTTGACGATCCCTGCCTTGGCGGCGCAGTAGGCGGCCGCCCGGTCGCCTCCCTTCAATCCCCAGCCGGACCCGGTGTTGATGATGCTGCCTCCGCCGCTTTCTGCCATGAGCGGAACCGCGTATTTTGAGAGCAAAAAAGCGCCCTTGAGCGAAATATCGACTACGGCGTCCCACTCTTCCTCCGCCATTTCAACGACGGTACGCCTCCGGATAACCCCGGCGTTATTGAATAAAATATCCAACCGGCCGTATTCCCGGCGTATCGCCGCCACCGCCGCTTCGCAATCGGCCGCGGAGGTTACGTTGCAGCCGACGAAGCGGGCCGCAAGCCCTTCACTCCGAAGCTCTTCTGCAGCTTGGCTCCCGGCCTTTTCGTTCACGTCGAGGATGATTACGGACGCTCCGTGCCGGGCCAGCTTCCACACTGTAGCGAGTCCGATCCCCGAAGCGCCTCCGGTGATCGCAGCGACTTTTCCATCCAATGCAAGCAATTGTTCTGTCATTTGCATCTTCCTTGTTCCCCCTTATCCTCGGACAAGCCTAGATTAATCGGCTTACGCCCCGTATTCCCGGGCCAGCAGCAGAAAGACGCTGGACGTCCACGTGAACGCCCGGTCCCGCAGTCCGCGCCCTTCGAGCGCGTCGAAGTTTTCGGCCATGCCTGCGGAAGCCGCCATCCGGCAAAAACGCCTCGCAACGTCGGCAGCGAAGTGCTCCTCGCCCGCCTCCTTTAGCCCTTCCACGAGCAGCAGCATGACCGGGGCCCAGATCGGCCCCCGCCAGTAGCCGTCCGGCGCGTACAGCGGGCTTCGGACGCTTTCGGTGGCGAAGCCGTGCGCCGTCAGAAAGCGCCCTTCCTCTCGCAGCCCTTCGACCAGCTTGTGCAGAATCGGCTCCGGCAGCCGCTTGCCCAATACGACAGGCAAATACGCCATCAAGCTGTCGCCCTCGACGGCTCCGGCATGCGTGCCGGACTGTACGGCTTGGAAGCGGTCGCCGCGCCAAAAATGCTCGATCATCCGCGTCAACAGCTCCTGCGACCGGCGCTCCCACCGCTCCGCTTCCCCGGCGCATCCCAGTTTGGCCGCCACCGTGGCAAGCGCTTCCATCTGCAAAATAAGAAAGGCGCACAAATCGGGACTTTCCACGGGAATCGCGGCCAAAAAGACCGTACTGTTGTCCCACCCGGAGTCGTTGCCGTGATTGTACTGCGGCACGCCGTCGCGGTCGTCATCGCGGTAATCGAACCACCACTGCGTCCAGCGGGCCAGCGGCTCGTAAATTTCCGCAAGCCTCTCTGTCGTGACAGCCTCGGAACGGTTCATCAGCCACCTCAGCGTCCAGCCGTGGATCGGCGGCTTGCAGCAGTTCCACAGCGCATATTTGTCGTTCATGAAATCCGGCAGCATCCCGCTATCGTCCTGCCGGTCAAAGAAGATCGCAAACTGGTCCCAAGCCAAATCGGGATCGGTCGCGGCAAGTGCCATCGCATTGAAGCAGTGGTCCCAGCTCCAGATGTTCGTCATCCAGTTTTTGGACATGTACATCGCCGGCCGGGGCAAATACCCGTCGGCCTGCACGACGCAGGACCAAGTAATATAAGCGGCCAGTTCCTCCGCTTCGGACCAGACCGCGACAACGGCAGGCATCCGGCTGCGCCAAGCGGCGTACTCGCCTTCCACCTGCGCAAGCCCTTGATCGAACGATCCGGGGCGCGGCGGGCGCGGAACGGTGCGGTATTCCTCCAGCGTAAGCTCCAGCTTTCCGTCGCCGCCCGGCACTCCGTCGAACGCAAGCCGCTGCGCCTTCACCCCATCCCAGCAAACGTCCTCGCGAATTGACCCGGCTACAGGGGAAAGCAGAAAGCGGCGCTCCCGCACGAAGCTGTTGAATTCCCAGCCCCGCTCACCAAGCGGAAACGCATAATCGTATACGCCGGGCGCACAGGTTAACCGCACGCCGACACCCTGCGTGCGAACGCGTATTAAATCCGGCTCCGGTATGCACCACTCGGCTGTCCCTTCCTCCGCCTCAAGCCGCAATAACGTTGGAGAAGCGGAGCAAGTAAAAGGAACGGCTTGGCCGTCTGCGAGCAGCTCGATTCGGAACACGGCTCCGATATCGTTATCCCCGCCCCGCACAAGCCTCAAGTACAAACCTGCTTCTCTGTCGGGACGCTCCGGAAGATTCGAAAAGGCAAAATACGAACCGAAACGGCTGAACGGCACGGTATGAAGATCGAACAACATGCGGATTCCGATAGCCCCCTCGTCGTCTGGATAACGGCTCTCTCAAACGAAAAGAGAAAGAGAGCGTTTACATGAATTATAAGTAAAATGCGCTTCCCGCAAAACGGCTTTCTGTTCGCTGCTTCGTGTCTGTTTGCGCGTTTTTCCGCAAGACTGTTCCTGAAGCTCGTCGGGGTGTCATTTTGTTCGCAGCGGATCGTAAGTTTATCCGGTAACGGTCTATTGTCCGATGATCGGCGGCTTCCTCTGATGCTCGGCCTTCGGTCCGCTTTGCCGTTTTGAGCCTTATTTTATAGTGGATGCAATAGATGAGCACGTAAACTTCGTGGAGGCCCTTTGGGGCCCCTTTCATGGGAGAGGAGAAACCGGACAGGGGGCTTAGGGGAAGCATGAAGTGCTGAACAACGCAGCAAAAAAAGCCTGAGCATGGCGATGACCAAGCTCAGGCAATTTATTTTTCCAAGCGTTATTTCCCAAATTCCAGCATCGTCTCCGCAATGATTTCCGCCGCCAACACCACCTGCTCCAGCTCCACCCATTCGTCCTTCGTGTGCGCTTGCTCGATGGAGCCCGGTCCGAACACGACCGCAGGGATGCCTGCCCGGGCCAGCTTGCTTGCATCCGTGCCGTAAGGCACGCCGAGCGTGCGCACTTCGCCGATTTTCCCCGCAGCAGCCGAAGCCACAAGCCTCACAATCTCGCTATCGGGACTCGTATCCATCGCGTAATCCAGCACAAAAGGAGGATGAACGATGACGTTCAGCCCGCTCTCCTCTGCCGCCAGCTGCTCCATCTCCGCCCGGATATCGCGCCATACTTGCTCGCTATCCTCGCCGGGGATCGTTCGGCGGTCGATGCGGATGAGGCATCGCTCGGGAATCGTGTTCGGCGCCACGCCGCCTTGAATTTGCGTCACGGCAAGCGTCGGCGGACCGACAAGCGGGTGCGCGGCAGAACGCAGCAGCCGGGCTTGCATCGCCCCCTCGATATGTGTGATGACCTTCATCATGCCGCTGATCGCGTTGACGCCTTCCTCCGGCTTCGAGGAATGAGCGGAGACGCCGACCGTCTCGATCTCGCAGCGGACGACGCCTTTATGCGCGACAACCGCCTGAAGCCCGGTCGGTTCCCCGACAATGGCGGCGGCATAAGCATGGCCCGCCTCCAGCACGTCCAGCACGCCGAGATAGTTGACCTCCTCGTCGACGGTCGCCGCCAGATGGACCGGCACGGGCGGCTTGACGCCGTTCTCGGCGAACCATTCCATTGCGGCCAGCATCGCCGCTAGCGACGCCTTCGTGTCACAGGCGCCGCGGCCGAAGAGCTTGCCCCCGCGTATTTTCGCGCCGAACGGATCGATGGTCATGTTCGCGGTCTGCACCGTATCCATATGCGCCTCCAGCAGAAGAGCGGGCGCATCGTCGGCAGCCCCGGGCAGGATGCCGATCACATTCGGCCGGTCCGGACGCACTTCCCTGCGTTCGGCCTTCAGCCCGAGACGCGTGAAGAAAGCTTCGACGTAATCGGCCATCTCCCGTTCCGGCACGCCGCCTTCGAAGCCCGGATTAACGCTTGGAATCCGCACCAAATCCTGCAGCAAACGGGCAACGCGCTGCTCGTCTATTTCCACTCTCATCTTGCGGCTTCCCCCGATCCCTCGCGTTAATAATTGCAGCCCCGCGCATCGACCTTAATTTGTTCCGTCACGGCGCCGCTGCGTACGCCGTAAATCGCATCGTTCAAATTCGGAATGACGCACGAATGGTTCGGAATAATGTCGATCCGCTCGCCGATGGACAGGGACACCTTGCCTGGATCGAACCGCAGCATGCCGTGCTCTTCGTTGAGCGCAGCAATCGCAACGCCCGGCTTCCCGACGACGATGCCAAAGCCGTCGCCATGGTGCGCCCGGTCGCTCGTCAGCGCCTTGGTTCCCGCGTCGATCGTCGCCATGCCCGGCAGCGGCAGGCTGACGACGGTAGCCGAGACCCGCAGCGCGCAATCCTCTTCCTCGGCCAAGCCCATCTGTACGGCCGATACGTCGTTGAAAATATAGTTGCCTGCCCGCACCTCCGTCACGCCCACGGCGTGCTCGCACATTTTGGCGGTGGGCGTGGAGCCTGAGCTGATCGTGTTGACTGCGAAGCCCGCTTGGCGCAAATCCGCAACGACCCGGCCAAGTGTCTCCGATTCGGCCTGCACCGCAGCGGCGACCGCCCCCGGGTCCCCGCTCCGGTAGATCAGCCCGAAATAAGCCATCACGCCTTCGATGTCGATGCCCGGCAGCTCACGGAGCCGCAAAGCGAAATCGACAATATCCTTGCCCGGCTGCCGGCCGCCGCGATGCAGTCCGCCGTCCAGCTCGATCAAGACGGGCACCGGCTTGCCAGAGCGGACCCCGACGGTCGAGATACCTACCGCCCCTTCCCAGCTGTCGACGGTAACGGCAACGGCAATCCGGCGGTGCAGCCGTTCCAGCCGTTCGAGGTTGCGCTCTCCGATGACCGGAAAGGCAATCAAAATATCGTCGATGCCCAGGTCCGCGAACGTTTCCGCTTCCGAAAGCTTGGCTACGGTTATGCCGACCGCCCCGGCTGCGAGCTGCATGCCCGCGAAGCGCAACGATTTGTGCGTTTTGATATGAGGCCGGTGCTTGATCCTGTATAGAGCCAGCTTGTCGGACATTCGCCGGATATTCCGCTCGACCGTGTCGAGGTCGACGAACGCATACGGCGTAGCCGGATAAAGCGCTTCAGGTTGTTGTGTCATGACGTTTCACCTCGTAATCCGATTGTGGGGAAGCATACTTGTCCCGGTATTCCTGGGGCGTAAGTCCCGTATGCTTTTTAAATACGTTGATAAACGAATGCGCCCGCTGATAGCCGACGTCCGCTGCAATTTCGTAAATTTTGCCCGGGGTATGGAGCAGCAGACGGGCGGCCTTCTCCATGCGGAGCCGATGGACGTAATCGCTTACGTTTTCGCCGGTTTCCCGTTTGTAAATCTTGGAAATATAGACCGGATGCATATACACATGCTCGGCTATCGCCGTCAAGGAAACGTCCTCCGCCAGCCGCCGCTCGACGAATTGCCGGACATCGGCGATCAGCTTCGCCCGCGACCGCTTCGTTTCGCTTTCGGTTTCGCAGCGCAAGCTGTTCATAAGCGCCACCGACCAGTCCTGAAGATGCCGGACGGAACGGTACGGAACGCCCTGCAGCAATTGGTCGTAGCCCGGCCCGATCAGCTCGGAGAGCGGCCGGCCGTTCTTGTGCGCATAGGAGGACGCCGCCGAGGCGATGGCGAAATATGCTTCGAGCAGCAGCTCCTGAATGCAGCCGCTCATCGTTTGCAGCTCGCCGAAAATACGCTCGATCCGCTGATCCGCCACATCCCATTGGCCGGCCTCAAGCAGCTGCGCGAGCGATGGAAGCTCGTACAGCGATGCGAGGGACCGCAGCTCCGTCCGTTCGGGCAGCCCGTCGGCCGCACTCAGAATCAGGTCCTGCTCGGAGCCGACCCTTCTCCGCAAAGCCGAAAGTGTGCCGTCGTACAGCGCGGACACATCTCCGGGGAACGTTCCTTCCCGGCTGATGACAATCGTCGCTTCGCCTTTCAAATAGGCGTGAATGGCCTCCTGCAATTGCTCGGCCGCACGTTCGAGCGCCTGCTGCCGCTCCTCCTCCCCTTCGCCAGCTTCCGACGATACGGCGAATACCAGATAATCGTACGTGTCTTTGCCGGCCCAAAGCTGAAAGCCCGGCGCAAACAGCTCCCCGGCGATATTGCCCACCGCGTATTCCACGAGCGCAAGGCCGCGCGGATCGTAGCCGTAAAACGGCTTTTCGAGGCGGACGAGCAGCAGCGAAACCGGCTTCCCGAATAAGTCGGGCACGCCGAGCATCTCCATTTTGTCGCGGAGGTCGGCCTCGGAGTAGCGTTTGCCGAGAAGCAGCTCGCCAAGCAGCGTGCTCCGCAGCTGCGGCAAGTTTTCGCGCAGCGTCCGGGCGATCCGCTCCTGCGAGATCACCGCGTTCCATTCCTCCCGAACCGTCTCCAGCACGCCTGAAACCGTGTCCAGCAGCTCTTCGTCGGTTACCGGCTTGAGCAAATAGCTTGCGGTACCGTTGGCAATCGCTTCCTTGGCATATTCGAACTCGGCGTAGCCCGACAGCAGGATGCATTTCGTTTTGGACCATTTGTCCCGGATGTGGCGGGAAAGCTCAAGACCCGACATTCCCGGCATCCGGATATCTGAAATGACGATGTCGATCGCATGCGCATTCAGCAGTTCGAGCGCTTCGTATGCCGAATAGGCCTTATGCACGGCGGCGATGCCGATTCGCTCCCATGGGACGAGCTCGGCGAGACGTTCCACCACGTGGGCCTCGTCATCCACGATCAATAGCTGCGCCATCCTCCGAATCCCTCCCCCATATCAACGTGACGCGCAAACCGCCGAGCGGACTGTGCGAGAGCTTGAGCCCTGCGCCTTCACCGAAGACGTAGCGCAAGCGCTGGTGCACGTTCCACATCCCGAAGCCCGAAGCAGCCTCCTGCGGCAGCGCAAGCTGCTGCTCCATGGCGGCGATCGCCTCGTCCGTCATACCGAGGCCGTTGTCATCCACGACGATTTGACACAAGCCTTCGCACACGCTTCCGGATACCCGGATGACGGCCTTCCCCGGCTTGTTCTCGATGCCGTGGACGATGGCATTCTCCACAATGGGCTGCAGCAGCAAGCGAGGGATGGGCAGCTCCAGCATCGGCTCCGGGATATCGAGCTCGCAGTGAAGCCGTCCGAGCCGCAGGTTATGAATGGTCAAGTAATTGTCCACGAGCTTCATTTCTTCGCCAAGCGCCGCCGTCCGGTTTTCCATACGCGTGGTGTAGCGGTAATATTCGGCGAGATTGTGCGCCATCGCGACGACCGACTTCGTATCCTCCAGCATCGCGGTATTGATGATAAAGAAAAGACTGTTATACAAAAAATGCGGATTGATCTGCGCTTGAAGCTGCTTGAGCGTCGCTTCGTGAAGCCGGATTTTCTCGGCATATACCCGCTGCACCAAGTCTTGAATCTGCTCGGCCATCTCGTTGAACCGGTCGATCAGGAAGTCGAACTCGTTATTCGGCCGGTAACGGATACGTGCGGACAAGTCTCCCTTCTTGAGCAGCCGCACGCCGTTCAACAGCTTGCCGATCGGCTTCTGGACGTTGCGGTAAAGCAAATAGGCGGCCAGAAAGCTCATACCCAGTAGCAGGCCGAGCGCTGAGTAAAACAGCAAATTCGTCTTGCGGATCGGCGCCAAAATGCTGTCGACGGGCACGTAATCGACCAGATACCAGTCCAGCTGTCTGGACTTGACATAGTACACGGCAACCTGCCGTCCGGCGACCGTCGCCACGAAATGACCGCTTTCCTGCAGCGATTGCCCGTCCAGCATACGAACGATGGCCTGCACGGAGCCGTCGTTCATCGTGGCGCCGCCAATCGGGGAAAAACCGCTCCGGTACAGAAACGGATCGCCTTTGCCGCCCGTTTTCACCTGATCGAGCATGGCGGAAATGTTGGCAACCGGAAAGCTTACCTGAATCATCGCTTGAATCGCGGATGGATCGGTTGCCCCTAACGGATCGACGATCTGGCGGGTGAAACGGGCCCCCGGCGTCCGGGCGTCGCCCCGTACGGTCCCGTCGTAAGTCCAACTTTTAAGCGGTGCGAATTTGTCGATGTCCCCGGGGTCATAGGACTTAAATATATTGGAAGATATGACGAGCTGGTCTTTGGGCAAATAGACCGTCAAATCATTCGTCCAGGCGGCGGAGACGCTCTGCAGACTGATTTTCTGCATCAGGCGGGTCTGCTCCTTCAGCTTGTCGTATGGCTTGTCCGATCTGCGGTCGACAAACTCGCGCAAGTACGGATCCGAATTCAAAATAACGGGAAACATCGCAAGCTGTTCGACCGTCGAATCAAACTGCTGCAGGAAAAAGGACAGCCGGTTGAGACTCGAAGACTGAATTTCTTCCCGCACGACGTTCACGCTGACTTGATTTGTGTAAATGTACAAAAAGAGCACAGGCGTAAGCAGCAATGCAATGAGCACTAATACCTTGGTGAAGATCGTTGGCTTTCCCGTCATGATGTCACCGCTCCTTGCGGAATTGTTGTGTGCGCCAGCCATCCGATTCCGAACCATACACGATAAAAGCGCCGGTCGTCCGCTGCAGCCGTTTCCCGCAGGTACTATCCTTTCACCGCCCCCGCCGACAAGCCGCTGACGATATAACGCTGCGCAAGCAGCGCAATAATCAGCACGGGCAGCGTAATGATGCAGGCTGCGGCCATGAGAGCCCCCCAATTGATTTCGGAGTACGACATAAAATTGTAGACGGCGACAGGAAGCGTTTTCGTACGATCGCCGGCCAAAATAATCGAGAACATAAAATTGTTCCATGAGAAAATAAAGGATAGCAGCGAAGAGGTAATAATGCCAGGCCCCGAGATCGGAAGCACGACGCGCCGGAACACTTGGGAACGGGTGCAGCCGTCGATCAGCCCGGCCTCCTCGATTTCGGTCGGAAGCCCCTCAAAGAATGATATCATGATCCAGATGATAAAGGGGAGACCTACCAGCATATGGCTTAAAATGAGCGACGTAAAGCTGTCGACGAGACCCAGCTTCGAAAAAATGATAAACCACGGAATCAAGAACGTAATGCCGGGAATGATCCGTGCGACAAGAATGACCAGACCGAGTCCCTGCAAACGGTAGCGGGCGATCGCATAAGCCGCAGGCAGGCCCAGAAGAAGCGAGCCGATCGTCGAGCCCGCCGCGACGAAAAAGCTGTTCCAGATGAAGATCAGGAAATCGTATTGACCGAATACGCTTGCATAATTTTTGCCGGTAGGCTCGAATACGAAAAATTGGCCCGTCGACATGATCTGCGACTGCGTCTTGAAGGAAGCCAGCAGCATCCAGATGAACGGGAACGAGAACACGAGCACGACGAGCAGCGTCAGCCCCGACAATACGGCGTTGGTGATCTTTTGTTTCTTTTTCTTCATGTCGCTCCCTCCAGACGTTTGCGGAACCAGATCATCAGCAGCGTGAATCCCATCACGAGCGCGAAAAATACGACCAGCAGTGACGAGGCCAGTCCGAGCTTGAAGTACTGAAAGCCGAGCGTATAGCCGTAAATGTTGAGCGTCTCGGATTTCATGTTCGGGCCGCCCTGCGTCGTGGAATAAATGATGTCGAACGTTTTGAGCACATCGATCAGACGCAGCATAAAGGCGACCATAATCGTCGGACGCAGCATCGGCAGCGTGAGATGAACGAATTTTTGCCAGGCCGTCGCCCCGTCCACATCGGCGGCTTCATAAGGCTCGGACGGAAGCGTCGACAGCCCGGCCATCACGATGAGCGCGATCATCGGCGTCCATTCCCAGACGTCGATCACGATAAGCGAAGGAATCGCCTGCGTCGGCGATGCGATCCAGAGCTGCGGCTCCAGGCCGAACGCCTTAAGCACATGGTTGGCGAGGCCGATGGAAGGCTCGTAAATCAGCACCCAGACGAGCCCCATGGCGACGGGCGTTGCCACCATCGGCAGCAGAAACAACGTTTTGACGAAATTTTTGCCGCGAAAATCGCGGTACAGCAGCATGGCGATCGCGACGCCGAGCACCGTTTCCAGAATCAGCGCACCGGCTGAGAACACGAACGTATTTTGCACCGCCTGCCAGAACCGGGAGTCGGAAAGCAGCGTCGTATAATTATCAAGCCCCACCCATTTCGGCGGCGTCGCCGACGACATGCTCCATTCGTAGAAGCTGATTCGGAACGTGTATAAGATTGGAAAAACCATCATCAGCAGGACGAACAAAACGGCGGGCATCGTATAAATCCATTTCAGGTTCCGGTCGAACCAGTTCGTCGGCATGTGCATCATCCTTTCCGCTTCGACTTGTCAAGCAAAAGGATGCGCCCGCCAAATGGGCGCATCCTCCATTCCGCACGCTTATTTTCCTCTCTCCTTGTCGATCAGGGCTTGAAACTCCTTGTTCGCCTGCTCGGCGGCGGCTTTGATGTCTTCGCCGGTAATCGCCTTCTGAACGATGGCCCCGATGATGTCCCGCGCCTCGCTGACCTTGTCGACGGACGGTACGGAATGGTCGACGCCGCCTTTTTGCGTTTCCTTGGTCACTTCGGCAAGCTCTTTCGGGAAAGCGGTGATGCCTTCCGGATTATCCCATACCGACATACGAGCACCCGGATTTCCTTTTTTCTGGGTGGCGGTCACGGTCTCCTTGCTGGTCGCCCATTGGATGAAGGCCCATGCAGCGTCTTTTTTCTTGGATTTGGCATTCATCGCGAGGCTCCAGGAAGTAATGTTGAACGGCTTCGAGCCCTCCTTGCCCGCCGGGAAGCTGGCGAAGCCGACCTTGTCGGCGACCTTCGATTTTTCCGGATCGGTCGTGTTCTTGAAGAGCGAATTCGCGTCCGCGAAGAAAGCGGCCTTGCCCTGCGCGAACACGCCAATGGCTTGAGGCCAAGACATGTTGAGCACTCCGGGAGGACCGAAGTCTTTCAGCAGCGTGGCATAGGTGGTCATGCCTTTGATCGCTTCCGGCGTATTGACGGTCGCCTTGTCGCCGTTCATAAAGTCGCCGCCTTCGGAGTACATGAACGACGAGATTTGCGAGACGAGCGGAGAACGCTGCCCGCGGGCGGCGAAGCCGTACAACTCATTCTTCGGATCGTGAAGCTTTTGGGCGGCGGCAAGCAGCTCGTCCATCGTTTTCGGAACGGGGATGCCCGCTTTTTCTAGCAGATCCTTGCGGTAGTACAATATGTGCTGCTCCGTAATAATCGGTATGCCGTACAGCTTTTCGTTCACCGTATTGGAGCTGACGGACGCTTTGGAGAAGTCGGTGAAGTCGTAGGCGGCGTCCTTCTTCAGGTAATCGTCAAGCGGGGCAATCCAATCGTTCTTGACGAACATCCGCGCTTGCTGGAGCGGGCTCATCATGAATACGTCCGGCGTTTCCGACGCGGCCGTCAGCTGCACGGTCAGCTTCTGCGCCAGTTGGTCTTCGAAAAAGCTCTGCACGTCCACCTTCATCCCGGTGCTCGCTTCGAATTGCGGAAGCAGCTCTTTAATCGCGTCTCCCCAAGGGTGGTTGGCGGTGACGATCGACAGCTTCTGCCCTGCGAAAGGCTTGTCCGCGCTTTGTCCCGGCTTGCTTTCGCCCGGTTTCGGTTCGCCGCCGCAGGCGGCAAGCAGACCCGCCGACAGGACGGAAACGAGTCCGGTTTTCAGCGCGCGATTCATGGTTTGGTTCATGATATTTCGACCTCCCTTATAATGTACATGACGGCGGGATTCGTTCGAAAGCGCTATCATAATAAGTTGTTCCCGCTATAGTTCAAGCCTAAACGATTTCGGACGATGTTGAAATAACGCAGATTAAGCATTCATAACGCAGGTTCAACAAGTTGCCGCAACAAAAATAGAGCAAGCCGGACGCTCGCTCTATTTTCCGCACGATCTTACTTTTAGTCTTCCGCAATAAGAATCTCGATGCCCTTCTCTCTCAGCTGATGAATCCAGTCGGCCGGACATTCCCGGTCGGTAATGATCATCGAAATGTCCTGCAGCGCCGCAATGTTGGCGAATGTCGTTTTTCCGAATTTCGAATGATCGGCCAATACGACCGATTCTTCGGCCCGCTCGATCATTTTGCGCGAGACGCTCGCTTCGTTCAAGTCATAATCCGTAATCCCTTCGACGAGCGAAATGCCGCCGACGGAAATGAACGCTTTGTGCACTTTGAACTGCTGAAGCATCGCTTCGGTCAGCGTCCCCCCCACGGATTGCTGATTCACGTTAACCGCGCCGCCGGCAAAAATAATCCGACCCTTGAACAGCTCCATCGCCAGAAGCAGCACCGGCACGGAATGGGTCACAACGGTCACGTCGGGCCGGTTCTGCAAGTAACGGACGATCTCCATCGTCGTCGTTCCGTTGTCGATCATGATCGTTTCGCCTTCTTTGATCAGCGAAGCCGCCAGCTTGCCGATGGACGTCTTGGCGCCGTTGTTCATTTGCTCCCGCTGGATGAACGGCGGCTCCCAGCTGTCCATGCGCGTTTTGACCGCACCGCCGTACACTTTTTTGAGCAGGCCTTCCTTCTCCAGCCTGTCCAAATCCCGCCGGATCGTTTCCGGCGACACGTTCAACTGCTCGGCCAGCGCATGCACCTGCACTTTTTCGTCCTGCAGCAGCTGCCCCATAATCGTTTTTTTGCGTTCCTCAAACGTTAATGACACCGCCGCCCCGCCCTTCTTTGATTCATGCTTATTGTTGAATGTTTATGTTGTTTATTGTTTTATGGTAACGTGCCGCTGGAGGGATGTCAAACGGTAGGAACGGCCTAACATAACGAACTGCCGCGCAATGGAGCCCGGCGGCCGCTTACTTCTTTGGATTATACATGCGAAGCGTTCTGCGGTAAGCCCGTTTCATCCGATCCAGCTGCCCGGCGAAAAAGGGTTCGGGCTTTGCGAGTGCCTGCCAAATCGGTACAATGCGGCACTTTTTTTCCCTGCCGTTCTTCGCAATACATACCCATGTCGGGACGTACTCGATCCCTGCGAGCCGGACGGAATCGCGGGATGCTTTTCGAATCTTGATGCGGACGATCAACCCCGTCAAGGCGGCATCTTTGCCGTGCAGCCGGGTGGAAATAAAGTTGCCCAGCGAGTAGATCGCGAACCGGTCCCGCGTCCGGCCGTCAATATCTTTCACCGTGCGGCACACGGCCGGTTGAAGAACATGCGGATGCGATCCAAGCACCACATCGGCCCCCTGACGAAACAAAAACTGGACCAGCTCTTTCTGGGGAGCGGCCGGACTTTGGTGATATTCGTAGCCGCAATGCACGTACACAATGATGAAATCCGAGACGGCCCGCAGCCGTTTCAGATCCTTCTTCATACTTGTGCGGACAATCTTCTTGACGCCGGCCGGCTGGCTCTTCGGAACCGGTATCCCGTTCGTATCTCGCGTATAGGATAGAATGCCGATACGAACCCCCTCGACCTCTTGAACGAAGAGCGATCGGGATTCTTGCCGGTTCCGGTACGTTCCGACGTGGGCGATCCCGTTCTTGTCGAGCACTTCGAGCGTCCGTCTGAGCCCGCGGATGCCATAGTCCATACAATGGTTATTTGCCGTAGCAAGCACATTGAAGCCGGCCGCCTTCAGCGCGGAGGCGAAAGCATCCGGACAATTGAACGACGGACAGCCGTTCTTCGGATTGCGCTTCGCCTTCGTGTAGCCGTCGTCCGGTCCCCCGGCGAAGGTGGTCTCGAGATTGCCGATCGTCAGATGCGCATCCTGCAGAAAGTGGGCAACCGGTTCAAACGCCTGCTCGAAATGGTAACGTCCGACTTTATTGCCGGCGGAGTCCTTCGGTTTGTTACCGGTGCGCATCAGCCGAATCAGCAGCGGCTTCATCAAAAGATCGCCGACAGCGGCAATGATAATCTCACGCGACACGTGCAATCGTCCTCACTATAGCTGGGCTGAAAATTCTCCATTCACTATATGCGATGCCGCCAGATTGGTTCAGCCGGGATAGCACGCGATCATTCGCTTTCCGGTTTTTTCGAAGCCAGAAACTCCTCATTCACGATATTGCGCGGCGTTCCGTTTATATATCCGCGAATGTTATCCAGCAATTCCTTCATATTGGCTTCCCGTGCGGTGTCCGTATACCACGCCGTGCCTGGCGTAAACACAACGTTATCGAGCTTATACAAGGGATTGCCGGCAACCTGCACCAGGTCGTCAAGGCCCGCGCCGGCGATTTTTCCGTCCCGAAGCAGGGCGAACAATGCTTCTTCGTCTACCAGACCGCCCCGGCTCGTGTTGATGAACAGGGCCGTCCTTTTCATCGAAGACAGCAGCTCCGAGGTAATCATCCCTTTCGTCCTGGCATGGAACGGAACATGCAGCGAGACAACGTCGCTTCGCCGCATCACCTCATGGATATCCGCCGTTTCTATCCCAGGGACTGCCCTGCCGGACCGGTTCGCGCCGATCACATGCATCCTGAAGCCCCGGGCGATCCGCGCTACCGCCTGCCCGATGCAGCCCGTGCCAATCAGCCCTAACGTTCGGCCTGCGAGCTCGCCCGCAAGGAAAGGGCCGTACACATGGCTCTCCCCCTGCCGGACAAGGCGGTCCGCCCGGATGATGCGCCGGTTGACCGCAAGCAGGAGCGCAAACACATGCTCCGCTACCGCTTGCGCCGAATAGGTCGGGCAGTTCGACACGGAGATTCCTGCGGCTCCTGCAGCCTCGATATCGACCAGATCGTATCCGGTCATAACGAGGGCGATATGTTTCAGCCTCTGCAGCTTCCCGAACGCCATTTCCCGAAGCCGCGTCCACTCCACAATCGCAATGTCTGCCTTTGACAATCGTAGAATGGCAGTCGTTACGTCCGGCCGGTCGTAATAAACTTCAAACTCTCCGAGCTTCTCCATCTCTTGCACAAAATTGTCCGGCAGGTAAGTAGGCTGATCCAGATAAACGATTCTCATGCCGAATCCATCCTGTTCGTCATGAGTGCCGATTGCAAAATTTTGCAGGCCTCGGCGAACATATCCGGGCATCGGGCAAGCGCAATCCGGATATATCGCTCCCCCTGTCCGTGGTCGTGCCAGTAGAAATGGTCCCCCGGCAAAATCCCGAGCCCCAGCCGCTGCAAACGATCCACCATGTCCAAGCTGCGGACGTTGGGGTCGGTTATGCGAAGCCATTCGACGCTGATCGTCGAACCCGGATTGTTCAAGAGAAGCCCGGAGGAGCGAATGGCTTCCCGCAGTGTCCGGCGGTTCCGGTCAATCGTTTCCCATACGACGGACTGCAATCCGTGCCGCGCGGTGTCCTTCAAATATTCGATCAGCAGCTGCAGGATAAACGGCGAAACGTTCAGCAAAATATCGTTGTGAAGCTCAAGCACGTCATCGGCCAAATCTTCGCTCATCGCCAGAATGCTGCATTTCAAATCTTGGGTCGGCCATGTCTTTCCCGTATCCTCCACCATCAAATAGCTGATGTTTGACCTCTCCAGCAGCTCGTACTGATCCCATAAAGGCTTTCTCGAAAAAAATCGGAACGTGCAGTCAACGATAAGCAGCTTGCCGTAATCAGCGCAAAGCGCAACAAGCCTCTCCCATTCTTCCCGCGACAGCTCGAAGCCCGTCGGGTTGTTGGGAAGCGTAACGAACACTGCATCCGCCGCAAGCCCTGCGAACGTCTCTTCCATCCGGTCGAGCCTGAGCTCCTCCTCATGCAGCGGCGTCAAGGCTACGTTTCTTCGCTGCAGCAGCGTCGCCAGATTGTCGAAGCAGGGATGCAGCAGCGCGGTCGTCAACCCCCGCGAAGCCAAAAAAGTAGCGATCAAATCGGTCGATAGCGAAGCCGAGTAACAGAACAGCGTCCGGGTAAGACCGGCGGCGGTCGGCTGTCCGGCCAAGGTGTAGAACAGACGGCGGAACTCGTCTTCCAACTCCGCTTGCCTCGCCGCTTCCGCCTGATCGAACAAGTCGGGCAGTCGCCCGATAATTTGCCGCTGCGCATCGGTTTGCGGCTGATGGGCATGGCCGTCGGCTACGTTAAACAGCTGATTGATGCCGATTGATTCATACCTCGTCAGATTCGACATCCGCATTAATGATTTCACTTGTCTCACTCTCCACTTGCAGATTCGAGGGTTAGTCATCTTACACCATATGGGTGATCCTTGCCGCCGGACTCGTACAAACGCCCATTTTTCCCCATATCCCACTCCATCCGCTAACTCCCGACGTAGTCTAAAGCGTACATTCGCTGTGAAAAGGTGGGATTGACATGCCGGCTCGAAACGTTCCCGTCATCGCCGTCACAGGCAGCGCGGGAAAAACGACCACGAAAGAAATGATCGCTTCCATCCTGCGGAGACGATGGACCATTTTCAAATCGGCGTCGAACTGGAATTTACCCTATAACACCCGCAAGCACGCCAAGCTGCTTCGCGCCTGGCACCGCGCTGCCGTGCTCGAATTCGGGATGCTCCGCAAAGGGCATATTCGCGAGCATTGCCGCTTGCTCAAACCAAGCTACGGCGTGATTACCAATGTTGGAACGGCGCATATCGGCAATGTCGGACACCGGGTCCAAGGCATCGCATCCGCGAAATCGGAGCTGATCCGGCATATGCGGAAGAATGGAACGCTCGTCCTGAATGCGGATAACGCGAATTCCAGGCTGCTGTCCGTCAAAGGATTTCAAGGAAGGCTGCTGAAGGTCGGCATCCGCAACAAAGCCCATTACAAGGCGCGCGGCATCCGGTTCTTGGGCCGGGGAGTTGCCTTCCGGGTTCGGCTGAACGGGAAAGAGGAACGATTTTTCATTCCGTGTCTCGGGGTCCATAATGTGTACAATGCGCTGAATGCGATCGCGATTACGCACAGCTTGGGATTCACGGCGGGCGAAATCCGGAAGGGGTTGGCGAAGTATCCGATTCCGTACCGCCGATTGGTCCGAACGGAGCTGCCGAGGCGAATCACCTTGATCGACGATACGTTCAGCTCCAATCCCGATGCGACCCAGGCCGCCCTCGACACCCTCGCCTCGGTAAACCGAAAGCACAAAATCGCTATCATCGGCTATATGAAGGACATGGGCAAATACGCTGTCCGCGCTCACGATGGGGTTGGAAAATATGCCGCCCGAAAACGACTCACCCGGCTCTACACGGTCGGAAAGCTCGCACGGCACATCGCAGCGGGCGCCAAAAAAGCGGGCTTCCCCGCAACCCGCATCCGCAGCTTCGCATCCCGACCGCAGCTTCATCGAGCGCTTGCCGGAACGATCAAGCCGGATACCGCAATCCTGGTCAAGGGCACCCACTTATTAAAGCTGGAGAAAACCGTTTCCTTCCTGAAACGCAGCTTATCCGGCAAGCGGTCATAAAGACAGCTCCGGCAAGTCCCGGTGCCCGGGACCTTTTTTTTGTAAAATAATCTAATATTTTTTAGAGAGGCGCCGATATTATAATAGATTAAAAACTGAAAACATTTGGAAAGTTTTCTCGACATCAAGGAAAGGTAAAGGACTCTGAAATGAACATTTGGGAATTACTAGGAATTTCTCCGACGCTTGAAGTCAGCGCCATTAAACGCGCCTATGCCAGGAAACTAAAGGTCTACCATCCCGAAGACGATCCGGACGGTTTCCAACGTTTGCGGGAAGCGTACGAACAAGCGCTGAATGAAGCGAAATATCTCAAGGAGGCGCAGCAGCCGTTGCGGTCCGACTCCACGGAACCGGCAAGCGATCCGCAGGACGAACCGGTTCAACCAGATGCACCGAATCGCGAACCCGCTTCATGGGTTGATTGCGATCCGGCAGCTCCCTCTCCCTCCGACTCGTTTGTCGAAGAGACGATGAAGCGGATCGAAGCTTTATACGCCAAGCTGCCGACGCGGATCGACGTAGGCTTATGGAGAGAGCTGATTGCTCAAGAAGAGCTCTGGAATATGAATGTAAAGGCCGCTTTGCACGAACAGCTGTTAGCTTTTCTGGCCGAGCATAACCACCTGCCCAAGCCGGTTTGGGCACTGCTGGACGAGCATTTCTGTTGGACAAGCCAGGAAAGGGAATTAACGAAACGCTACCCGGAAGATTTCGTCGATTATTTGTTGATGGAAGTCACCAAGCCTTGGGAGCTGCGCTACGAGTTTATTCCGGAAACGATTGATTATGACGCGTTTATCGGATACCGGAACGCGGCTCAGCATGCGCTGATGCACAACAATCTGGCGGATGCCGAGCCGTATCTGGCCGCGGCCCGGGATTTGTTCGCGGATGACCCGGACCTGCTCCGGTTGATAGGCAATTTTTATGTTCGCACAGGCGACTTGGAGCATGCGCTCCAGACTTACAGCCGCTTGATCGAACTCCATCCCGCAGATCTGGACGGATTTATCCATCGCGCCGCCCTGTCGCTGGAAGCAGGGAATCTCAGACAGGCGTTCTCCGATTACCAGCATCTTTTGTCGCATATGCCTGACGATCTGCAAGCCCTCAGCGGACTGGCACGCTGTTACGCAGCCTATGACCGGTTGCCCGAAGCCAAAGCGGTTCTGGAGCTCACCGTCGCACAGCATCCGTTCGACCTCGATTCCCGCATCCGGCTGATGGATGTGAACAAGCAGCTTGCAGGCAAAATACACACGGAATTGATCCTTACGCCCGAACAGCCCGAGCTGCAATTTGCGCTGGCCCAAATTTATTTTGATTTGGAACAGTTTGACCCCTGCTGCAAGGTGTTTGACACCATTCAGACTTTGACCGCATTGAACTCCGACATGTATTTGCTGTGGGCTCGTGCATCGTTTAAACGGCGATTGAAGAACAAGGCCTTCGAATTATTCGAAAAAGCATGGACCGCAGCGCAGAGCGAAGGCGTCAACGGCTACGAAATCCTCGTTCATCGAGGTATAGCTTACCTGAAAGCGAAGAACACGAAGCTTGCGGTCCGCGACCTATCTGCGGCGCTGCGGATGAACGAGTATGACGCTGCCGTTCTCGGTCATTTGGCGAGCATCTTCCTGAAGGAGAAGCAGTGGCATGAAGGGATCGGGTTTGCCGATCGCGCCATCGCCATCGATCCGTCCAACTGGCATTATTATTCCGTCAGAGGCCTCTGCCACTATCATTTGAATAACAACAGGGAAGCACTTAACGACCATGCCGTGGTGGTGGAGCATGAATATGATTTTGACGAAGCGTGGTTCCGGAAAGGGATGCTGCATTTGCGTCTGGGCCAATATCCCGAAGCGATTACATGCTTTGAAACCGAGATGGCTTGGAATCATGAGGAGGATTCCTACTATTATGTGGCCGGCGCGTGTTTTCTGAATCGCGATTACAAGGCCGCTCTTGAGGCGATCCGTAAATATAAACGGGCTAATCCCGACGATGCAATCGGCTATATGATCGAGGGCGATATTTACCGCGCCATGGGAGATGAGGCCAAGGCGAAGGAAATCTATTTCGAAGCGGCGGAATTGTTTAAGGACGATTATTATCCGACCCAATTGGCGCTGTACTACCTTCTGAAGGAATGGAAATTGACGACAGGCAAGCAAATGACTGCCTTTATCCGCCGTCTTGCCGCTGGCTGGCCGAACGATACATGGGCGCAGCTTGAACGCCTCAAGTTTATGATCAACACGGATTTATGGGAACATGTCCCCGAACTGGTGAAAACTTATTTTGCGAATTGCAGCGACGACCCTTCTTATGATTCCTTGATTTGGCTATACTCCGGGGTGGCTTATTACCACGAGGGAAAGTATGCGGAAAGCATCGAGAGCTTGAAACGCGCGCATGAGCTTGGAGAAAGAAAAACCGTCAGCATTTACTTAAGCATGGCGCACGTCAAGCTGGAACGGATGGCGGAAGCGTTGTCCTACGCCCTGCAGGCTTGTCAGGAAGATCCGGATAACGAGGAGTACCGGTTGTTTTATAACCGGCTGCAAGAATCGGCGGATAAAAAGTCGCTTTGGGGCCTCTTCGGCATCAAAAAGAAGTTCCGCATTCCTAAGACGCTTTTCCTGAAGCATCAGGATGTGGGCGACGTGCACGCCTTGCATTTTATGCTGGATGAAGATGAGGATGGGGATGAAGAAGATGAATAGGGATAGTCAAAGCGGATCCAACCTGACCGAACTATGGAGTATCTCGTTATGCGCCGTGTTATACAAAATGAACGGGCTCGATCCCGGAGACGACGACGAATGGGAGTCCGCAAAAAATATCGAAATGCATAAGCAGTCTTTTAAACGGGATTGGGGGATCGAGAGCGCGGAAGATTTAATGAGAAATCTTGAGTGGCTGGCCGAAGAGGGGCATCGCGAGTCGTTCAATCAGATCCGGTCCTTTCTGTCCGCATTGTCTGAAGCCGAACAAACGAAATATATCGAATCGATCCCGAAAACGACGGAAGGGTACCGAAAGCATCAAATTGTAAAAGCTTATATGAACCGGCTCCCGGCTGCGGGGATCGCGGCTTGGGACTTGGGCAGATATGCGTATTTGAGCCGAAAAGGCGCTGTCATGGGCTACATCTCGCAGGAGCAATCGCTGGAGCTTGTGAAACCGATCATTGCCGCTGCTCAGCAATCGTATTCCGGCTGGCGCGAATACGGAACCGCCTATTTGGCCGGAAGGCAATTTTGGTGGGCGCAGCCTACGGCGGCAAGCGCGCAGAAAATGACGGGCTATGTCCGCAGCCTGCTCCTGAATGCCGACAGCCTGTGGAACCGGCTGGAGTGGGATGTGCCGCTTGAAGAGACGGCCGGGCAGCCGGCAAGCCCATTGGCCTAATTTTCTACCCGCGAGCCAAGGCCGGGCGCCCTCGTCCGGCTTCTTCGCCACGCATGCAAAAAAACCGCCTTGCCGCAGCAAGCCGGTATCATAAGCGGTAGGTCGAAGGGTAGTCGCGGTCTTCCGTATGCCAGCCGCCATTCATGACAAAATAGAACGTGCCGTGAACGATCAGAATAACCGCGCCGAACAGCAAGCAGAACAGCACGGATTGCCCGTTCAAGCTTTCCCCGAGGAGACTCAAGAGCGCCTTCGCGTCGGTCAGCGCATCCCAGCTGTTCAGCCGGTATTCGCGTCCGAGCAAGATCCCGTAGCCCCCCAGCATGGACAGTGCAACCACGAACAGCCACGAAGCAGCGCTCCCGAACCTTCTCATGACCTGATACTGAACCAAATAGGTTGAGCCGAAGCCAAGCAAAAACCCGTTCCATGAGATCAGCAGCATCGTCAGCAAATCATACCAGTAGCGGAACGTCCACCGGCCGGCCTCGACATACCAAGCTTTCTGAAGCGTGAGATGAATAAGATCCGTAACGATATAGGGCGCATTCGGAAAAAACAGAAGCCAAGCCGCTCCCAGCACAGCCGCGACGGCGGAACGGACCCATCCGGGAGCAAGCCGCTTTCCAAGCTCCGCCACGGCGACGGCAAGCAGCAGCGGAATCCAGGCCAGGAACAAATTCCACAAGAGGAAATCGAAATACGTCTTATTGCGGAACACATAGTAAAGCGCAGTGCAGATCAGAGACAACTGTCCCATGGAGAGAACAAACTTTCCAGAATGCAGTTTTTTCATCCGGCCCTCCTTCACCTTCCATTTTCCTCTTCGGGCAGCATGCCGCGCATGAACAGCTCGATCACTTGAGCGGCCAACTGCTCCGGTCTTCCCGAGCCTTCCGACAAATATGCAAAGGTCAAGCGCTCAATCGTACCTACGAAGCATTGCGCTACGACGTCCATATCGAGGGTCGAACGAAAGTAGCCGGACCGCTGCTCTTCGAGCAGGTTGTCGCGAATCAGAGCGGCCAGCTCCGCTTTAATGCTTCCGGCCTGCGGGGCCTGAAACAATCCGATGCGCGTCAAGTGCGGGTCTTCCGTAAAAAAACGAAAAAGCGTCTCCAGCACGCCGCGTACCCGAGCGTTCACTTCGCCCGGCAGCAGCCCCGATTCCAGGCGGCTCGACGTGACCAGCTCCTGCAACCGGGACCGGAAATGTCCGACCAGCTCCTCGAACACCGCTTCTTTGCTTTCAAAATAAAGGTAAAACGACGGCTGGGTCAGCCCGGCCTGAGCGACAATCGAGCTGATCTTCGTCTCGTAAAAGCCGAGTCCGGCAAACTGCTCCGCCGCCGCAGCCAGCAATCTCGCCCGGCTTTCTTGCCCTTTGGCTCTTTTGTTTCGCGCCATTCCGCCCGAACTCCTTATAGTGTATAAAGTAATGTATTGCATTTTTCAAAATCCTTATTTCGTATTATGTCCCAGTCATGCTTCACCGTCAAATCGCTGCGTTTCTATACCCGGTGCCGAAGCTCTGCGTAGGCTTCCTTCAGCCACGGATGCACGACCTTCAAGGTATGCTTTCGCTCCCACAGGTAATTGATGTAAGCGAACGCCCCATGAATAAGCGAGCGGTTCAACTGCTCCTGCAGCTCGCGGATATACGGCGGTGTACCGGGCTGATCCCATGCGACTTTATCCGCTACGAACAGCACTTGATCGAGCAAGGTGGAGCCCGCCCGCAATGTCGTGTGGCAGCCGACCGCATCCAGAATCGCCGCATCGGTTACGCCAAATAGCTGCTCCGCCATGACCACCGACAGCTTCTGATGAATGATCATCGGGAACGCTTCTTCTTCCGGCAGCACCTCAATGCCAAGCTCCCGCGACACCGCAATTCGATCCCCGTTCGGGATGACCGCGCTGATGTCGTGCAGCCAACCGGCCGTTTCCGCCGCCTCGGGATCGGCTCCGAACCGCAGCGCGATACGCCGCGCCTCCGTCCCGACGTCCATACAGTGCTCCGCCGTCTTCTCGCATCCGTTCGAGCTTAGAAAGCCCCGGATATCGTCCCGAAGCCGATTCGTCCAGGGAAACGGTTTCGTACGTTCAGCCAAAACAGGATGCATGCTTCTTTCCTCCGTTCACTGTTGCTTCATACCGGGCAGCCGCCGACCGTCCGCTACGGTGCAGAGAACGAGGGCTTGTGCTCCGGACATTGTTTGAGCGTAGCTTCGTGGGTCAAATATTTACGGATCAAATTGCAGTAGTGCGGCGTCTCGTCCCGCCCCGTGTTCGGTCTGAAATGAACACAGCCCAGGCAGGGCTCCGCCACGACAAGGTGGCCGCCGCGTTGAAGCGCGGATAGAACCGCTCCGAGTCCCGTTTCCAATGAAGCCAGCGCTTCCTCCGGCAAGCTTTGGACGGTTTCCTCCAAGGCCTCCCCCCATCGGTCAAGCTTGGATACGGCTTCTTGTCCTTGCGAAGTCAATTGAAGCAGCGTGATCCGGCGATCCTCGGGCTTCGCGTACTTGGCGATCAACCCCTTGGTCACCAGGCCGTTGACGATTTTGACTGCCGTCACGTGGGTGGTTCCGAGATGATCGGCAAGGCTTCCGATCGATGCCACATCGCCGCGCGTATGCGCCGTAAACAATAACGACTGGATTTGCACGGGAGACAGTCCGGTATCATCGCTCTCCATCTGGCCGATTTTCTTGACCGCCTGGGCCATTCGAAAAAGCGCCATGCTGACTCGGGCAGCCCGATTCTCCTTCCGATGTTGAGGATCGTAGCGCATTGGATTCTTCCTTCCATTCCTTTCTAGCCTTATCCTCCATTGTAACCGCTCGTCCCGCGAATATAAAGCTTACGCAAAAAGTGCGGGACGCCTATTCCGCACCCCGCACTTTTAATTCATCCTTTTTTCACGTCTTCAAGACTCGCGCCGAAGTTAATGTGGAACACGTTCCCGTCAATCACCAGCGCCGGTACCGACTGGATGCCCGCTCCTTCCGCTTCCGCAATGCGGTCCCTCTTCTCGCCCAGATGTACGATCTCGACAGCCGCCTTGGATGGGTCGAGATAGTCCAGCACCATCTGCTCCGCATTTACACAAACCTTGCAACCTGCATGATAAAATACCGCTTTTGCCATTTCAATCAGCTCCTCTTTTTTTATGTAGCATTGCTACATATTTAGTATAGAAACTGCCGCTGGCAGTATCAATTGCGATTTTTCTATCGTTTGCATAGGAAGAAACTATCGTCAGCGCGCATGATGCGATAAAACTTTTTCCAGGTGCACTTCCTCTTCGTCTCTTTGAACTTCCACGTAGCCGTTGGCTTTATAAAATTGAACGGCGTCGAGCCAAGCCGCCGTCGTTTCCAGCACGAGCTTCGCATAGCCCTTCTGCCTCGCCCTCCGCTCCAGCTCCTGCAGCATGCAGCGCGCGATGCCTCTTCTCCGGTACGGCTTCCACACGGACATTCTGGCGATTCTTCCGACGTCGCGCCCCTCCCGGATAAGCGCTCCCGTACAGACCATTTGCCCTTCCAGTGCACCCGTCAAGAAGAGATGTCCCTGACCGGCATACCAACTCACGATATCGTCCAGGTCCTTGTTGTAGGACGGGTCCAATTCCCCGAACCTTTCCTCCAGCCCCGCGCAAACGATCCGTCTTGCCTGCTCCTGCGTCTCTTCGGTCACTTCCGTCAAGGTCAGCCTAATATTCATCCGTATATCCAATTCCGAACCTCCGAAATATGCTCGATTCTCGCGATCGGCCTAACCCCTTTATCCATCATCGCTTCCATGCTCGTCCTGTAGCTGATAAACGGAATGCCGGCCCCGGCGGACGCTTTGCCGTCGATCCAGGAATCACCCACCGATATCCATTCGTCTGCCGCAATGTTGCGGAATTGATTCAAAACATAGGTAAATCCGGAAGGGGACGGCTTCAACGCCTCCATCTGCTCTCTTCCTATAATCGCGTCGAAATAGGACTTGATTCTCGTCACTTCGAGCGCCTTCAAGGCGGCGGAAAGCGAGTTGTTCGTGACCACGACCAATACGAACTGGCCGTGCAACGATTCGATCAGCTCCGGCACGCCTTTTTCCAGCCCCGCGCCTTCCATCCCGCGCACTTCATGCTTTTCCGCAAGGTTCATACAGGAGAGGTATAAGGTGTCGTCCATACCCGCTTGCTTGGCCTGTTCGAGCATGGTGGATGTCGTGTGCTCATGGAGCGGGAACCGCTCCGTCAACATGCCGTGCCCGATCAAGTGCTGGAAAATGTCTTCCTTCATCGCCGCAAAATCGATGCGGGATTGCAGCAGCGTATTGTCCATATCGAAAATAATGCCTTTACATTTGCGGCCGTCGCGCATGGAAGTTCCCCGCTTCCCGTTTTAGTTTAAGTTATTTTAGGCAAGCACCCGCAGCACATCGTCAATCTTCCTGCCGTGAGAGATGACGCCGTAGTTCATCCAAGTGAAAAAATCGACCTCGTACACGCACCGGTTACGTACCGCCGGAAGCGCCAGCCATACCGGATCGTCCCGGCTGCTTGCCCCAATTCGGATGATACCATTGTACGACCGGCTTCACGCCTAACGCCGTCACATAGTCCTCCAAGTAAAGAGCCGCTACCCGCTGCGGCTTCACCGGAATCTCCACTTCGCCGAAGTGATCCTTCACCTTCCGGGTCTTGCCCGCTTGCTCCTTTGCGCCTTTGCCGCCAGCAGTAGCCTTGTCCGCTTGCTCCGCATTCGGCTTGGCATTCTCTTGCTTTTCCTTCGGCAGCGGTTCTCCGCCGTCCCCCCTTGTCCAGCTCCGCATCCGGCTAAAGCGGTCAGCAGGACCAGCCATATGGCCATCCATGCAGCGGCAGCGCGACATTGCCTTATCATGATTCCGATCCTCTCCCAAATAAGCTGCAATGTAACGAATACAAGCTTCGAATAAATAATGATTCTCATTCTCAATTCGTTCCCGTCCATTGTATCTCCCGCCGTTTGCTTCTGACAATGCACATCCCGGCCTCGTTTTTTATACAAACGTTTTCTTTGCCGGACTATATTCACTTGTGTTTTCGAAGCGCTGAGCTAATTCTTCCTTAAACCGGCTGTACCTTGCAACCTCTTCGGGATGTATTGTGACCCCTTTACTATCCGTTGTACCATGCTCTTATGCTTCAAAATGATACTCCATCTCCCCAGCCATTGCGGCTGGCGTATCGCCCGTCTTCCGAAAGTCATGGGCGTACAAGAGTTGAAATTCCCCAAAATCCACTTGTTTATAGAACTCGAAGCAAGGAAACCCGTCATGACTGCCCTTCACCTGCACGGTGCCATCCTTATACGCGGTAATTTGCAGAGAGTAGTCTACCGTCGGCGCATCAAGACGAAGCGGATTGCTTGCGCTCGCTTGCATGGTTAACGATACCGTATCCCCGTTCCACACTTCGTCTTTAACGCGAATACCGTCTGTAGACGCTTTTCCTTGTTTGTACTCGACGGAACCGTCCGGAGCAGTCAATTTGAGCACGGTGATACCCGTATTGGCAAAAGATGTAATTCGTTGCTTAACAAAGTCGATGACCACTTCCTGCTCCACACGGCAACGCCCGGTGTTTACCGCGTACGGAGTAAATTCCCTGGCATCCGCCTGATATTCATAGATCATGCCTGTAGACGGATCTTGAATTGGGGGCAGATAGAGCATACCGCCGATAAACACACTGCCTCTAATTTTGATTAATTCTGCCATTGTAAAAACTCCTCGCCTATTTAATCATCCCGCACTTTCAACTATAAATATTCATATGGAAAGTTTCTCCTTATGATTCAGATTTCCTGCCTAATGGAATCAAAAAGAAAACCGCTCCTCGACGCATCATGCCATCGATTTACGGTTTTTCCCCGTTCAAAAAAATTACTTTTCCATGATCCGCTTTAACGTTCGCAAGTCGCTCTCGATCATCGCCGTGTCGTTCGCGAAGCTTTCATCCGATACCCCGGGCTGACGGAACGCCGTGAAGACTATCTCGCAGCCCGAGCCGTTGGGAACGACCCGCATCGGATTCAGGATCGTTTGGCCGGTGGCGACGGTTACCCAATGATCCGCGACGCCGTAATATACGACACCCTTTCCGAATCGAAGGAGCATATTGCGAGTCTGCTGGAACGCGCCAATCAACTGGGACGGGAGTACGAATAATAAATAACCTTGCCTGATCAGGCAAGGTTCCTTCGCAAAAAGGTCAGCGCATCCCGCCACGCTTCGCGGGCCGCAGCAGCCGCAGCTTCGGCCCGGACTCCATGCTCTGCGGTCACCGGCAGATTCGGAATGTCAATGAGATGGCCCGCCTCCGGAAAATGCTCGTGACGCGCTTCCCAGCGGTATCCGCACTTCTTCAGCGTTTGCAGCACTCCCTCCGCCATTTCGGCGGCCGGCCATGTCGCATCATACGCGCCCGTAATCAGCAGCGCCGGAGCGCGCATCGCTTCCGCAGGGATACGGGCCGCTTCCAGCTCCTCGTCCGTCGAAATCTCCAGCGCCTGCTCGTGGAGCTTCCGCAACTGCGCAAGCTCGGCAGGGGTCCAGCTCTTCGGCCCTCCGGGGTACGGAAGATACGGAAGCGGCCGGCCTTCGTGCGTCCAGGAGGATCGGCGGCTGACAGGCGCGATACTGATGCCTTCAAATACATGAGACGCAGGCGAATAGCCGACGACGGCCCGGACAGCCTGCGGGTATAGGGAAGCGTGGAGCAGCGCCAGCTCGCTTCCTTTGGAAAGACCCATGACTCCGGCTCTGGCTGCGTCGACTCCCGGCTGCGCCTGCAGCCAGCGCATCGCGCGGTCCACAGCCTCAAGCGGCACCTCCGCTAGCTGGTTCGGCAGGCCCGAGCGGCCCTGCCAGTCGAAATAGGCCAGCGCCAACGCCGCGAAGCCATGCGCGCTCAAGAGAGCGGCCATCTGCTCGGACCATAGCAAGCCGCCGGCCGATCCTCCCAGCACCAGCACGGCAGGAAGCGGTCCGCGTTCTGAAGCCTCGGGGCAAAAATATTTGCCCGCGAACGGCTCCGTAATTTCCGTTACCCGAACATCGGCGGATACAAGATGAAGGTCGACGGTGCGTTCACCAAGCAAGACGCCGTCGGAGGACAACCGGAAGGTAACCGCATGCGGCGCACTGCTGCTTTTCATAAAGTAAGCACCGTCCGAACGCAAAACCGGACGCATCGACCAAAGCAATCCGTTCGCATCGATTCCGTCGTAGGTACCCTCTTCAGGAGCCGTCCTCGCCATATCCACCGTCCCCTGATCTTCGGCCCGATATGTGCCGAAGGAACGCCACACCTGCCCCAGATCGTCTTGCGCGAATGCTTCCAACATGATCTTTTGCCCAGGGGTTAAATACCCGATCCCCAGCTCCAAAGTTCCGTCGATCCTGTTCGTCGCCTGCCCGATGCTCCATACCGGTTCCATCATGACTCCTCCAAGTCCTGTTTAATTTGCTTCAACAACTGCAAGTCCAGCTCCATATGGGCGATGCCATTGGCAAACACCTGCCGCACAAGCCGAGGGTTACCGGATAGCTCCGCTTTACCCGGCTCACCCTTGTTCCAAAGCGCAATTTTGTGCTCCAGCCCTGCCATCTGCTGATCGAGGCACCGGATCACTTCCTTCTTCGGCAGCCGGCCCATCATGAACAGAGCCGCGTAGAAAGCCGAAGGGAATTCGGTGGACGGGACGCTCATCGCTTCTGCGATTAAGCTCAGCAGCAGCTCGCTGCCTTGCGGCGTGATTTCGTACACCGCTCTCGTCTTATTGCCGCTTCTCTCCGTATCCCGGATTTGCACGCAGCCTTCCTTGGCCAGCTGCCGCAGCGCATGATAGATCGACCCGGGCAGCACGTTCGACCATAAGTCGACCCGGTCTTTCTCCAACTGCTGAATCAGGTCGTAGCCGTGCATCGATTGTCTCGCAAGCATGCCCAGCACGATTAAGCGGATCACCGCAGTCACCTCAATTTTATTCAAATTTGAATAAATAAATTTAACTAAAAAATAGCATGTGCCGCGAAAAAACGCAAGCAAACAAACTCCCTTGAAATGACGGTTGTGCAACATCGCATTCTCGTTGTATAATCATAACGCACGTAAATATGTCATAACGTACAATTCATTTACTATAACATACATAGAGGTGCGAACGATGCTTATCCTTCCTTTCCTGTCGTACATCATTGCGACGAGCTTCACGCCCGGCCCCAATAACATCATGGCGATGTCCAACGCGAATAAACACGGGCTAAGAAAGACATTTCGGTTTATTTTTGGCGTCACCGTCGGATTTTTTGCCATTATGCTGTTGTCCAGCTTTTTCAATCTGATTTTATACAATTATATCCCGAGGATTAAGTTCGTGATGAACCTGTTGGGGAGTCTGTATATGGCCTACCTCGCCTTCAAAATTATGAAAACGAGTAAAACGCAAAATAAAGAACAAGCTAACGACACGTTAAACTCGTTCTTTACGGGATTTATTTTGCAATTTATTAACCCCAAGGGGATTCTGTACGGGATTACGGCCATCTCCACCTTCGTCATTCCGTTCTACAAGTCCGGCCTGAGCTTGCTGCTCTTTTCCGTGCTGCTTGCGTTTGTAGGGTTCTTGTCCACGTTCATGTGGGCGGTGTTCGGCTCGTTGTTTCAAAAGTTTTTGTCCAACTACGAACGGCCATTTCATATCGCCATGGGATTGTTGCTGCTGTACAGCGCAATCTCGATCTTCTTATAGGCTGCGCGATCAAGCGTTCGGAGCTCCTCCGGGGGCTATCGCCAAGCTGTTTCGACGATAATGATCAAAAACGACAAAGTTAAATAGTACAGAGAAAACTTGAAGCTGGCTTTCGCCCAACCCCGGTCGTCCTTCGTAAATAAGCCGCTGAGGCATTGCAAAAACCAAATGCCGAGCAGAACGATAGAGATCAGCAAATAAGCGACACTGACCCAGTCGTGAGCATACAGCAAATAAGTCACCGGAAATAAAGCCGCGACATAGGGCAGCATTTGCCATTTGGTACGGCGGACGCCTTTTACGACAGGGAGCAGCGGGTAGCCCGCCGCCCGGTACTCGTCCTTCTTCAAGATCCCAAGCGCCCAAAAATGCGGCGGCTGCCATAAGAACATGACGAGAAATAAAAGCCATGCTCCCAGATTCAACTCATTGGAAAAACCGCAGTAGCCGATCATGGGCGGCATCGCCCCGGAAATCCCTCCGACGGATGTGCTCCATGTCGACGTCGGCTTCAGCCATACCGTATAGATCACTACGTAAACAAAGATGCCGACGAAGCCCAGCGCCATGCTTAACGGATTCACGAATACGTACAGAACGGCCAAGCCGGCCAAGCCCGCTGCCATTCCGGCCCCCGCTACGATCCGGGGGTTCAGCCGTCCGCCGGGCAGCGGCCGGTTTCTTGTCCGCTCCATGTGGACATCCCGGAACCGGTCCAAGTAATTATTCCCGATCGAGGCCGCCGCAATGGTTAATGCCGCCCCCATCAGCATGAAGGCCAAGCCGGGCCATTCGAACTCCCACCGCGATGCAAGACAATACCCGGCAAACGCGCCAAACAGGTTGGAGGTCATAATTCTCGGCTTTACTACAGAAATCCAGTCTTTCCACACGCTCGCCAATCCCGCTAGCGCCTCCTTTTCAAGAGTATTATATTATTTATTGCCGGTCAGTCTTTCCGTGGTATCCCCTTCGATCCCGTCCAGGCGCTTCTGAAATGTCCTTCTCCAGTTGACGGACAATTCATCGACTTCCAGTATTTTCTTGATGCCCTCGATATGGTCCTTCTCACAGTGCATGATCCGGTTGGCATAGGCCACGGAAACGGCTTTCGGATGGGGAAAAATGCGTGTCAGCCCGTCACGCCGGGATACGACCCCTTCTTTCAGCACGCGGAAATAAAAGCCGGTGTACCCCGTATCCTGAACCTTCAGCGGCATGTCGGGCAATCCGTACCGCACGGACAGCTTGTAGCATGGCTGCCTCGGTTGACTAACCTGAACGATCGCTTCGCCAAGCTTAAACCTATCGCCGATGCAAACATCCTCCTCCAGCATTCCCCGGACCGTCAGATTTTCCCCGAATGCGCCGTATTCCAACGTTCTTTGCAATTCCTTCTCCCAGAACGGATAGTGCTCGTAAGGATAGACGCATACCGCCTTCTCCCTGCCTCCGTGATGCACAAGATCCGCCTGTCCGTCTCCCTCGAAATTCACCCACGATAAAAACAACTCCCCGTCAACCGGTGTCTTGAAAATGCCGGTGGAGACGTCTTTATTGTTAAACTGCACTTCTACCGGTTTGCTCGTATTGATCGAAAGGATTTCCACAGGCTTCATTGTAACCACCCCGACTTTCACCTTGCTGCATGACTAGAGTATAATCCCGTCCCTTTCATCAATCAATTCAATTGTTATAATAAAAACCATAGGCCTCACCTATGGTTTTAGAAAAGGAGTGATCTCTCCGGCGCAAGTCACGATCAATTTGTGCATGGCCCGGGAGCAGGCGATATAGAGCAGGCTTTTATCCAGCTCCGTCCGATACGTCGATGCGTCAGCAAACGGTACGATGACTTGATCGAACTCCAAGCCTTTCGCCAAATGCGCATAGGTGATGACGATGCCTTCGTGGAATTGCTCGCTGTTGAAATCCAGCAAATGAATCATATGCCCCATATCCTTCAGCTTCGCGTACACGTCTTCGGCTTGGGCGTGCGTCTTGCAGATGATCCCGAGCGAATGATGTCCCGACGCCAAGAAATCGCCGGTCAGTCTCCCTACCGTATCCATTTCATCCCTTGGACTGTGACACGGTAGGATGAGCGGCTCCTCGCCATGCCGTTCGATCGGGATCAGTTTGCTGTTAGGCTTTAACCTCTGGGCAAACGTTGTAATTTCAACGGTCGAACGGTAGCTTTTTAACAGCTCGACCGTGTCCGCCTCGGGGAACACCTTCTTAATTTCGGCTAACGAAGACGAAGAATAAGGATTCACGGATTGGCTGCTGTCGCCCAGAATCGTTTTCTTGCATTTGAATAGCTTCGATAAAACCGCGTATTGGATCGGCGTATAATCCTGCATCTCATCCACCAGCAAATGCTTGACGAGATCGAACGGCGCCGCTCCCTCATAATAAATTTTCAAATAAATGAGCGGAAACACATCCGAATATTCCAGCTTCTTGCCCTGCTTTAGCTTGTACATGTCAGGCCTGCCCAAATATCGGTAAAATTCCTTATACAAGGAGAGGACGTCTTGGCATTTGAACATTTTTTTGACGGCCGTCTTGATCTTTTTGGAAGCCGATGCGGAGACCCGATTTCCGTCTTCGTCTTTGCAGTTGGCCATAACATGGGCTGCGGTCTTCTCCAACCTCGCTTTAACGGGCAACCTTCCGGAAGCCAGATAACTGCCGAGTAGAGCCTCCTTAGAAATCGTCACCTTATCGATGGTCATCTCCTCAGGCGAGAAGTACTGCTCATCCGCATATTGAATAAAAGCATCCATTTGACCGACAAACTCGGCGGCAGCTTTATACTTGATCCGTTCGATCACGGTGTTATCCGTTTCATCGTCAGTACCTCCCAGCAGCTCGGATACCTGCTCGTAAAACGTCTGAAACTTGCCGATTCCCGACAGCTCCTTGGCAGCCAGCTCCTCCAGGCTCACTTCCATGATCTTTTCTTCACCCAGCTCGGGCAGCACGTTCGAGATATAATCGGAGAACACTTTGTTGGGAGAAATGATCAAGACATTCCTGGAGCTCAATGTTTCCTTGTACCGATACAACAAAAAGGCAACCCTGTGCAAAGCGACCGATGTTTTTCCCGAACCCGCAACGCCTTGAATGATCAGTTCGTGAGCCGCTTCATTCCGGATGATGGCGTTCTGTTCTTTTTGGATCGTCGCCACGATATTTTTCATTCGCTCGTTCGAAGGGCCGCTGAGCTCTTTTTGGAGGACATCGTCATGGATGGTCATCGAGCTTTCGATCATATATTCCATCGCGCCTTGATTGATCTTGTACTGCCGCTTTAAGCCGATCTCGCCACGCACCTCTCCGACGGGCGCCGAATAGAACGCTTGGCCTACCTCAAAATCATAAAACATGCTGGCTACAGGAGAGCGCCAATCGTAGATTAAATTATCGTGGCCGTTGTCTTCGGTGAAGGAATGTACCCCGATATAGAACGAATCCGGTTTCGTTTGCTGTCCCTCCTTAAAGTCCACTCTCCCAAAGTAGGGGGATTGCAGCAATTTCTGAACCCGCCTGCGCTTGGCGATCGCTTTCTCCCCCAAGTCAATGGTTAGCGACACGTCCACCCGGTTCGCCGCCCGCTCCGCCGGGTCCAATACAGCCGCATTGTCCCAAAGGTATTTCTTGGCTTCAATGACGGCTTCGTAAGTGGACGATACTTTATCGTCCATCTCCTTCAGGGCTTGATGAAGCTTGCCAACGATGACCTCAAGATATCGTCTTTCTTCCGCTTCCGTACCGTTAAACATCCGTGCAGCCTCCTTCTGAATCGTTAGCCTAAGCAGAGCTTGCATTGCATCCCCTGCAAAAGCGGTATATAGAATATAAAAGATCGTGCAAAAAAAGAATAGACTTTTTCTTTCCGATGAGTTATTCTGATGATAGAGTGCGCCCCACGGATGTATTACTAAAAATTACCAATTTAAACGATCTAAAATAAAGCAAACCGCCCTTAAAGGCGGTTTTTTCGCATCAAATTCAGGATCATATTTTATCGTTATTTCTTGTGTTCCTCCGCTTCCGCTGGTTTTACCCAAGATTGGACACAATCTATAAACTTTTTAGCCGCAGGGGAGATGTTTTTTCTGGAAGCCATAGCGATACCTATCGAGCGATAATAGTCGCCTTCCAATTCAAGAACTTTCACATTGCCCGGGATATGCGACAAAATCATTTCAGGAAGCAGGCTTACCCCAATACCGCTGTTCACCATCGCAATAATCGCATGGTCATCCTCTAATTCATATTTCACCTTTGGTGTAATATTGTTTTCTGAAAATATCCTCTTCACATCCAAGTCACACCCTTTCTTGGGCATGATAAACGGCTCTTCTCTTAATTGCTCAATATTGATTTTATCCTCTTTCTGAAGAACATGGTCTTTAGGCACAATACAAAATATTTTATCTCTTTTTAAAGGCATCACTTCTAACGATCCCGAGACGGGTAATGCCATAAAACCAAAATCGACCGAACCCTTCAGAACCCATTGTTCAATATCGTTGTAATTTCCTTCTAGCAATTCGATTTCAATCAATGGATATTTTTGTTGAAACTCTTTGAGAATCGCGGGCAGCCATTGGATGGAAACACTTGAGAACGTCCCGATGCATACCGTGCCTGTTACAAGACCACGGATGGAAGCAAACTCTTGCTTCAATTTTTCATTCAAACGGACAATCTCGCGCATAGGTTCCAGTATTCGTTCGCCATTACTGGTTAAACTGATACCGGAACGGTTTCTAATCAGCAAAGGAAATCCTATTTCTTGCTCCAGACTGGAAACCGCGTGACTTACTGCCGGCTGTGTCAAGTTTAGTTTCTCCCCCGCTTTTGTCAAACTCTGAAATTCGACCACCGTACAAAATATTTCATATTTCGTCAAATTTATAGAAAGCGCCTCCCTCTTACATAAAAAACTCTTATGCAATACATAAATCAGATTCATTTTATTTATTTTAACGCCAAATGTATACTTTTCACGAATGAAACTTTTTATGTTAGAAAAGGAGAACGTGAAAATGACACCATTTGCAAAAACACCACAGCCGCCGTACTACGCCGTTATCTTTTCAAGTCAGCGTTCGGAAGGGGATCGCGGTTACGGGAACATGGCAGAAAAAATGGTAGCCTTGGCATCCAACCAACCAGGCTTTTTGGGAGTCGAAAGCGTTCGGGACGGTCATGGTTTCGGGATAACCGTTTCATACTGGGAGTCCTTGGATGCCATTCGAAATTGGAAAGCAAACGAAGAGCATTTGGCGGCACAGGATAAGGGGAAAACGATTTGGTACGAAAATTATATAACAAGAATCTGTCGAGTTGAAAAAGAATACGGCCTAAAGGAAGTATGATTGGAACGCTGCGCAAAGCGTCAAATAGCCCTCATCTTGTCCAAGATGAGGGCTATCACGCTCGGTTTGTTGAAAGACTATTCGCCTACGGCTATGGCTTCAATTTCAATCAAGAACTGATCATTCACCAGTTTGCTCACTTCAACGGCTGAACTGGCAGGCGGATTTTTCGTATTGACATAGCTATCCCGAATGTCGCGAACAATCTGCATTTGGGCGATGTCCGTCACAAAGAAGGTCAATTTTACAACATCATTGAAGCTTACGCCGGAAGACTCCAACGCAGCTTTGATGTTTTCGAACACCTGCCTGGTTTGTGCAGCCAGATCTCCCGGCCCTACCAATTCCCCGTTTTGGTTCATAGCAACCTGCCCGGAAACATAGATCGTTCTTCCGTTTCGCACTTCCACAACTTGTGTATAGCCATTGGCAGGCGGCATCAACTGCGGATTCCTGAAAATTGTTTGCTTTTCGTTTTGCATGGCTTTAGCTCCCTATGAAAGATTCGATGACTGGATAGGAGATGATATTTCGATCCTGGTACGCTGCTTCAACTGCGGCATCCCGCTCACCGACGATTCCGTTTTGCAGGATGACCGTCTTAAAGCCTCTCTCCCTCGCCCCATTGTACGTGAACAGCACGCAGTGCTCTGCTGCAAATCCCGACACGATCACTAGACCGACTTCGTTATCCAATAAGAGCTGTTCCAGATCTGTTTTCCAAAAGGCATTGGAGAATACCTTAGTGACTCTCGTCTCATGCTCTTCTATTTTGATTTCGGGTATGATTTCGAATAGCTCCTTATTCGATTCTTGCCGTCCCTCAATGTCTTGAATATGGACAATAAGATGCCCCTTTGACCGAAGCAGGTCTGCCGTGTAATTGATGTATTCGCATGCTTTTTCGATATTCGATTGTTCTTTATCCTTCAGAAAGACGGTTTGCATATCCACGATTAATAGGGCTATTTTCATAGTTTTTCGGCTCTCCTCCTCTGGAACGATAGATAAGTCCTCTAATTCTGGTTTTTTCCACTATCGGAAGCAAGTATGCTTTTACCTTCAAACGGTTTCAAATTTTGAAATGTTTCAAGCTCTTCTTCTTCATTCGTAACGTATAACCGCCCGCAATTAGTGCATTGATAAATCAATTTTGTCAAATGCACAGCCAGTCGGCGTATGCTCATTGCCGCTCTTTCCTTATCTTTATCCGTCGGTCCCGATTTCTCGATAGCTCGATCTATCGCATCTAAAAAATCAAACCAATCTTGATCCGATATCAAATGTCCCTTATAAGGCAAACTATCGGTTTGATCGACAATGATACCGCCGCACTCACATCGGATTTTCACTGGTATGCCTCCGTTACACTATTCTTGAATCTTCTTTGCGCTACACTACTCGTAAAAATGACGGCTACGATCTGTAAAATCTTGAATGATGCTCAGCAGTTCGCTCTTGCCGATCTCTAAGTGCCCTTCTCCCTTAAGTTCAATATTTACTTCTTGACCCCGGTAGTAAATCAATCTATGACCTTCATGCTCTAAATCCACATAGGTAAGGATAGAATGAAACTCCTTACTCAGATGAATAAACCATCGGCGGATCGAATATGAATCCCTAAACAGCAAACTCATGTTGGTCGTAGCCGCTGTAAAAGATACGGATACTTCTCCGCTCGCATTAGGCAATTTGTGTTCTTTGATATAAATACAGCCGATTCTGGCTTTTCCGTCATTCCCGATATATTTTTCGATTTCCGATCTATCTTGATGCGGAGTCCAATCGTAGCCTCCTTCCAAATATTTCATGACATAAGAATCTACCTCAAATCGAATACATGCGCAATCGCCGGATAGTTCGCCATGTTCTTTTAGATAATCTCTTAGCGGATCAACATCCTTCTCGTCAATAACAATGGTATAGCTATAATCTAGTCCCATATCAATGCCTCCATGAGCCCGGTTATAACTCCAACTTATTGAAGGATACATCGCTCCTTCTGTTTATTAAGCGTTGGCGTTTTGTATCGAACCCCTTGACCAACCAACTCCTCGTAGAAGCTCCAACAATCTTCCGCCCAAGATTCCCATGTTCCTGTCTTCGGACTGCCGTTAATACCACGCAGTTCAAAAACGGGTGCATATTTTTCTAGCTCTTCCGTATTATCGACGGACTCCTCTGCAAGTACATCTCCTTTACCGGAAAAAACACCCATCCCCTTAAGCTTAGGATTGTTTCGTTCCGTTAAAAGATCGTCCGTTGGCAGGTTTCGCAGCCACTCCGAACGTTTTAAATCAATCCTGTACGCTTCTTCTCCCGGTTCTCCAAATTTTTGCGGCAGCATCGGGCCGTTAAAGATATCTTCCCGTACTTTCTCTCGGTCTTCATCGTTCTTCGCTTTGGTAACATATTCCCCCAACGCTCCATCCAGAAACCACTCCATCCATGCAGGCTTCATCTGGCCGTTCATGTCCCGTATAGCTTGAAGCTCATGATCAGGAATCAGTTCGAACATTCGATGAAAAGGTGTCTTGGCCAACACAGGGAACAGCGCCTTAGGAAATTGGCGTTTCTGGTTTCTCGGAAGTCCCATCGGCACGAAACTGCTGCGCAGGTAGTAAGCAATCATGGCGGAAAGCCCCTCAAGCTGAGGACTCATCTTCTCTTCAACGCTAAATCCAAGCTCCGTACGTCTTTCCTGAAACGTGCTTTTCATGAGTTCGAATCTTGCCAATAGCTTCCTGACAGGATCTTCATAGGAGGAAATATCCAGCTTCTTAACAGGGGCTTTATTGTTAGATGTCTCCAACTCCAGCTTCTCGACAGCGTCTTCGCCGCTGGGTTCCTCTAGCTTCTCTTGTTTGTTCGCCAACTTATAGAACAAGGATGTGATTTTTCCAAGCGGAACGCCCATTGTAACTTGGACCGAAGGTAAGAGGGTTTCCCGAGGAGTGATATGCGCCTGATTCTTCAGCTTATACGGCGATGTCGTTTCCGATTCGCCTGCCTTCTTCAACAAGTCGCTTAGCACGATAGGGTTCTCTTGGTGCTGTTGTTCCAAGTGCCCAGCTAACTTGTCCATACTCCCTACGGATCTGAGAAAATCATCTTTGTCAGCGTGCGCATCGGACACAAATTCCAGGTTCGAGCTTTTTCCAGTAGGCATCAAGTATTCATCCGAAGATAGCGTGAAACCGTTTTCGTCATCGCGAACCAGCGGAGCATATTTCTTAAATGGCTTTCCTTTTGGAGTTGTCACTTCCCAATCAGGAGCCTCCAGTTCAACCCCAATGGCCCGCTGAATGACGCTGCTTTGCCCCTGAGAAGGTTGTTTTCTCGAAAAGCCGGAAATCAGATACCGTTGAAGAGCCTGATTCCCTACGGTCTTCGACATGTTGAAAAACCAATCCGGGCCAGCCGCTCGGGGGCTCATCGTGGTACGTTTCGATGACGCAGCTATGGAAGCAGGAACCCGCTGCAATATTTTGCTCTCTCTCATGAACGGCCTCCCTATATATATTCTTTCCTTGAATTGAGCAGCCCTGGGCGGCCGCGCTGTAGCAAAAATCAAGACAATTCCCGCAGCCCGGACCCCTTCCAAGGCATCTAAATTTCGAAGCCTCTTGCCTTCTTTCACTCTTCTGATTGTCCAAAGCTCTTCCATGTTTACCGTGTTTTGTTCCGACACCGGCATCACCCTTCTACTGGCATTGTTAATTCAGGCTCCAATAAAAAATCTTTGGCAATCACTTCTAAGAAGGCGTCATCATTGTCTTTCCAATTGGCAAAAATAAACTTCCTGTACGGTGCCGGATACTTGTATTCACTTATCGCGTATAGCATCATGCCTTCCGCTTTATGCATATTTATTGTTAAAACATCCCTTAAATAAAGGGTCAAACTTTCGCCTTCCATGCCATGTAATGTTATGACAAGCTCCTGCCCATTATCCAGAATTTTGCCAATCGTGCTGTCATGAACTCTATAATCGCCTGCATATGAGATAAAATCGGATTCTTCCATAATTCCTCCATTAAGTTAGTTGCAAATGTGAGTACGGTGGTAGCTGTACATTTCATCTTTGAATCTACCGTTTTACAATGCCAAATGTAATTTTCATATTTGGAGCATAGGTTAGGTAAGAGTCTATTTCGAATTGCTTTGAAAAAAACAGTTCAGCTTCAACCTGACTTCGAGCTTCGTCGAGAGTTAATCCACGATTGACTAACTTAGTCATCAATCCCTGTAATTCGTCAGGGTTTGCTCCTAGGCCCTCTTCATTTAAAGCGTTATAGAGTCTTTCTTTGCTTTGTAAATCCATGTTTGGATCTAGAAAATTAACCTTATCGCTTACCCTGCATTCAACCTCTTTCAGACCAAGTCGACTTAACATTATTGGCAGCTTAATTCCGATATTGCCATCCTTCCCCGTCCGGTACAAATCTTTCTCATACAGCTTCAGCTTCTGTAAACTCCCTAGCGTGATCATTTGGGACTGCTGGAGGCATATAACCAACGAGTATTTCTCAGATATTCAATCTTACGATCTCAATAATATTCCGACATCATTTTCTCCTCTTAGGGCAATTCAGTTAAAGGTATACTCATTCGAAAAGCCCGTCTGCTCCAGATGGACTAAAGTGTGATATACTGGGGAAGAATTATGCCCCAATCCTCTCTAAAGGAACGTGATGCGTTTTGTTTATAGAAGAAGAATATTATGACGAGCACTTTTTGGAGGCCCAGTACTCGCAGCAGGAAGTAACCTCGGTCCGGTTCTACGATTGCAAATTCACGAAATGCGATTTCAGCGAGACGGTCTTTAAGGATTGCAAATTTTCGGGATGCACCTTTGAAAACTGTAATTTAAGTTTAATTCAAGTGCTCGACTGCGACTTCTCCCAGGTTTCCTTCAACCATTCCAAATTGATCGGCATCAACTGGTCCGAGATGGCTCCCCCCCGAAAAGTCGGGTCCGGTTTGCTGCGGTTTGAAGAATGTACCCTAAGTCATTCCACTTTCATCGGACTGACACTGCCGAGGAGCGTAATCACAAAATGCACGGCAAAGAACGTAGATTTCAGGGAAGCCGACCTTACGGAAGCGGACATGAGCTCTACGGATTTCTCCGAAAGTTTGTTTGAGCGCACGAACTTGACGGCCGCGGACTTCTCCTCTGCAACCAACTACATGATTGACCCGGGGCTCAATCCAATCCGGAAAGCCAAATTTACGCTGCCCGAAGCCATATCCTTACTCTATTGCATGGATATCCAATTAATTGACGGCGACTAACTTACATATAGCCCATTACAAACATTACTAAAATAATACTTCTAATTGTCTGTACTCTTTAAGCGGAGATCGGGTTACGAATAATTTCGAATTTGTTTCTGTGGTGTGAAAAGCATTTAAAATATGCAACTCGTAGTACCATTCTCCCGTATCCGTAGCGATATGCCGTCCATTATAAAGTATTCTGCCATATTCATTAGGCGATAGCTCGAATGCTTTTTCCATTAATAAATGATATTTTTTATCATATCTAGCAGGCTTTCCGCAATAATGAGAGTACTTAAAGGTAAATTCATACTTGGCTTCCTTCAGGACGATTTCAATACAACCAATCTTAAAGTCGGCTTCACTCGCTTCGAGAAACCAACTTTGATTACTTAGATTTCGGAAACCGGATTTATCCTGGACAATCAAAAGACTATGGTATGGAATTCCGCGCGATGACTCGTGATTTACTATGGATTCCGGAAGACGGAACGCTTTGCTGTATCGATTTCTTAATGAGGAATAAGGGGCGCCTCTCACGTCTTTGCCCCATCTTATGGTTATCGCTTGTATAATCAAGTTTCCACCCTTTTCAAGAAAAGCTCTAGATCCTTTTTATATCCCAAAGCCCTCGAGCAAACGCTCCCGATAAATCCGGTAATTTTCCTCATCGAAGCAGACAAACAAAATCTGCTCCAGATTCGACTCGTGATGACCGCGGATGAAATCGGACACTGCCTCTAAGGCAATTTTAGCCGCCAAAGCCTTCGGAAATCGATAAATGCCCGTACTAATATTAGGAAAAGCGATACTGCGGGCATGATTTTTGCAGGCTAACTTCAATGTGTTTACATAGCAGTTCGTCAACTTCTGTTCCTCGCCGCTCTTTCCGCCGTTCCAGACCGGACCTACGGTGTGAATTACAAAGGACGCCGGTAAATTTCCCGCTGTCGTCACAACGGCTTCGCCGACTTGGCAGCCGCCTTGCTGATCTCTGATTTTCCTGCATTCCTCCAAAATCTGCATGCCGCCCGCTCTGTGGATCGCCCCGTCAACCCCGCCCCCGCCGAGCAAACTTGTATTGGCGGCATTCACGATGATATCCGCGGCTATTTTGGTAATATCTCCTTGAAGTGCCTTTACGGTAATCGTTTGCAGCTTTATCTCTTCCATGATTGAACCTCCATGCAATAAAAAACATCATGGAAGCACTCGTGTTCGAGATCCTGATGTTTTTTGAATGAACTTTCTATGCTTATGGCTATGTGCTAGTTTCTGTCATTATTATAGCTTACGGTGTTAAATATTTCTTCCTTTTTACCTCTCTGGCATACATGTACCACCCGATCAATAGAAATGGAATCGCCATGGACACAACGATCCCTGCTTGCTTAAAGATGCCATACAGACTGTTTGCCAAATCCCCCACGATACTAAACGTAATCGCCTTCGGCAATTCGATCGTAGGACTGATTTCAACCCTGTAATCTCCTTCTTCGACGACCTCGAAGCTGTAAAGCGATTCGCCTCTAGTATCGTTAAATGTAAAATTCATGGAAGAATCCTTTGCCAGCACAATTTCCCTATGGTCCGACATCTTAACTATCTTTACCGCGAGCAGATTCGATACATTATTGAATTTCTCTTCTTTTTTTAGCTGAAGCACTCCCAAATTAAGCTGTTTCGAATCAAATTCGTAAAACAAATGATGTTTCCCTGCTTTTAAAAATACTTCCTTTGTACCGGGAGCGCTAATCATGACTCTATCGTTCACGGGATTATGGTTCAAAAAGTTAATCCCGGCAAACACCATTCCTAAAACAATGATGGCGCCGCCCAATATTAAAAACAGGAACTGAGAAAGCAATCGTTTCATCGGCAACTCCTTTAAATTTTCTCGGTCTCTCCAGCTTCACCTGACGCTTGGCAATTCGTCCAGATGCCAATAAACCAGCTTGCCTTTCTCTTCGGCCACTTTGACCATCTCGTCCGCCCCCTGAGACGGTCCTCCAACCCGGAGCACCGCATCGCAGCAATCCAGCAGCCGAATGGAAGACGGATGAAACATGCGATTGAACACGTCGTCTCCGATGGTCTTGGACCCTGCGGTCGCGATCAACGGAAGCGCATACCACTCGCCTAGAACGGGCAAATGTCCCGCATCATATACCTGCAAAGCGATTTCGTTCATAAAGCGGACGTTTTGCTCCAGGAGCTCGGGATCGTCCCCGGTTCCCGAACGATACGGTCCGGCGATAAGAATATGCAGCGGCTTAACCTCCGGCTCAAGAAGTCCGTGAATTTGCGCATACTGCAGCAGCATGATCGTTTTGGCATCGCAGATTTCGCCGGTTCGGACCATTTCGAGCGCCTCGATGAACGGGAGCTCAAGAACCTCGATATGCTCCTGCTCTTCTTCCATCCCTCCGCCTTCTCCAGCCAGCATGCCCGGACTGTATTCGGCCGTATAAAAATGCAAAATCTCCGTCACGGAACCGGGGGACATATAGGCCTCGCCGACTTTGAAAATCTCGCTTACGCGGTATCCCGTCTCCTCCTCCGTCTCGCGTACAATGCTTGCTTCCGGGGTTTCCCGGTCCAGCAAGCCCGCACACGTTTCGATAAGCATTCCCGTGTCGTTTCCGTTCACATAAGTCGGCATCCGAAACTGCCTGGTCAGCACCACCGTCTGCTTCACCCGATTATACAGCAGGATCGTCGCTCCATTGCCGCGGTCGTATACTTCACGCGCTTGAGTCTCCCAAGTATCGTCCTGTTTTTGATACTCGAAGGTCATTTTCTTTAAGACGTACCAGTTGTCCGATAACATCTCTTCTTTCAGGATACGCACCCTTGGGTTGCCTTGTCTGGTCATATGGATCGCTTCCTCCCTAAGAAAAATCCGGAATCCTTCGAAATGCGGATTTTCCCTTCACGTTCGATCATGGAATTTAAAAAGCTTTCAAAATGATGCAGCGCAGCTCCCGTCAACCGCTGGCGGGCATTCATCGGAGTCGAGGTGATGTAATCCAGGAGCGGCCCGACTTCGCTCACAAGCAGGTGGTCGTCATAAGAATACAGCCGAACCTCGGAAAACCAAGGGGACAACATCTGCTCACCGTTGTCCAAATTAAACCGCTCGATGACGGGGTCCAGCACACGGATCTCGGGATCAAACGCCGCAGTGAGCTGCTCGACCTCCTGCAAATGCCGCTTGCTCATCGTCGCAGCAAACAATCGTCCTCCGGGCTTTAAGACGCGATGAATTTCGGAAAAAGCTTTGGGGATGTCCGGCACATGGTAAAGCATGTTGTTGGCAATCACGATATCGAACTGTTCGTCATGGAAAGGAATGTCCTGCACATCAGCCATCACAAACTTGAATTGCGCTTCATGTTCCTCTAAGCTGCTTCGCGCTTCCTCAAGCATCCCGTGCGAAAAGTCCGAGAGCGTTACCCTCCAAGCTTCAGGAATCCGGTCCATGTTCCGGGCCCATAAAGCGCCGTCGCCGCAGCCGACCTCAAGTACCGTGCATCCGGACTGCTCGATCAAATGCCCGAACAGCCAGCGATGCCAGCCGATCGGATTGACGCTGCATTTGTCGTAGAGCTGGATTCTCGTTTGCAGACGCGTCGCGGTATGGTACTGCTCTACCCAATTTTTTTCCGAATGGACCGCATGGATGAGCTCGATCAGACTGCTCCACTCCACGTCCTCAGGCTTGTTCTTCATCATTTCCAACGCTTGATTTATTGCTTTGACCACAACTTCCATGTGCGCGAGCTTCTGCCGGAGCGTCTCTTTCTGCGCCGTCAACGAGCTTCGGAGGTCATGTCCGGACAGCGATTCTTCGCGAATCACCTCCTTGATCTCTTGAAGGGTCAAGCCGATATACTTCAACGTCTGAATCTTCTGCAGCCGAATCAGATCTTCCTTGCTGTACAGCCTCGCCGACGCCTGACTGTGCTGAGAAGGAGACAGCAGACCGATCTGGTCGTAGTACCGCAGCGTTCGCAGCGTGATCCCTGTCTTTTTGGCAATTTGTCCAGTCGTTGCATAGTCGCCGCTTTTCACAATAGCCCCCCTCCATCACCCCAATAAACACTAAAGCGATTATATCCGGTTACGTCACGTCACCTTCAAGCTTTATTTTCGGAGAGCACAGCCTGCACGTCTTCGACGAAGCTCCTTTTATTAGCCTCGATGTAGGCAAGTAAATGATCGAATATATTTTCTTCTTGGCTGCTGATAGTTAATTTCTCGGCGGCGTACTGGATTTCTTCGAAAAACTCATCATCCGCAATCGAATGGACTTGCCTGAAATGATTAATTTCATACGGCTCCAAGTCTTGCAAATCGCGATGCAGCTGTCCGGTGCTCAAATTGTAGTTTTCCAGAATCCCTTTGATGTCTTTCAAAGCATTCGCATCATGAACCGCTCCGATGCGTTCCAGCGCTTCGATTGTCTCGTTAAGATATTTTCCGGTCGAGTTTTCCAAAAATCCCAGAATGCCGTTCATAATCAGTTCCGTATCGAAATCGATGAGCAGCACGATGTCCTGAAGTAGAGCCGGAAGCTTAATGAAGACCTCTTCATCCTTCAGCTGAATGTTTTCCTGGCGGTACCTATTTATACCGACGTGATCCATAATTTCATCAGCGGATGCATTTATTAGCTCTTTATTATCGGGCAGCAATCTCCGTAAGATCGTTTGGTGGATTTCCATTTACCTTCTCCTTGTTCCGCCGCGTGAATACAGCGCAGTCTTTTATTTTTTACACAGTCTTTTTCCTACCAAAGCTTTTGCCGCTTCGTCTGAAATATCGGTCAAAAAACCAATATGATTCAACTTTCTTGATGCCGATCCGTAATTTAACATTTCGATGGAGTTTACTTCAATTTTTTGTTCCCTGTCTTCTTTATTTACTAAAGTATCTCCATTTCTTAAAATCGCGCCGCTTTCGGTAATTTCTCCTGCAATCACGTACCCTCGGCCGGTGATCTTGAATACATCTTTAACTTCAAGCTCGAACATAGCGCATCATCCTTTTATTGTGTTGTCAGCCATGATATTTCCTCCTTTTATTTACATCGTCTGACAGACGCTTAAACTAAATACTCCAGAACCTCCAATTTGACATACGATGCCTGAGCTACCGAGCTCGCCAACGCAAAAAAAGCGAAGTCGAGACTTCGCCAAAAATGCCTTTGTATGGTTGAGCAAGCGGTTTTTCCCGTTATTTTGTTGAATCCATAGGTTCCGAAGCCGTTTGGCTTCCGACAGGTTTATTTTTCGCGGAAAGCAGCGTAATCGCCATCAGCAGCACAACCCCGGCAACAACCACAAAGGGAAGATGCTTATCCACCTGGTAAAGACTCGTGCTGAGAATCGGGGCGATCACGGCGGATATGCCTTGCACCGATCCTATAAGACCGGCCACGCCTCCTTGCTGCTCGCGGGCCACCGCAAGGGAAGCGCCGGCCATAAAGCCCGGCATCATCAGCCCGGCTCCGATGCCAAATAAGAAGAAGGCCGCGTAAAAACCGACGAAGCCGACGACGAACAGAAAGAGCGCCATACTGACCATCAGAAGCATCGATCCGACAAGGATCAACGGGGTGGGCTGCCATTTGGGCTTTTTCATTTGCAGCCCCTGCGTAACGATCATCGCCACACCGCTAAGCATCAAGCCGAAAGACAGCATCCGTGCGGTTTCCTTGGTAGTCAAGAACAATTGGTCCTGAAAATAAAAGCCGCCGACTACTTGCAAGGTGACAATACTAAGCATCGTTGCCAGCCCGGCGAACAAATAAAGGCGGACGCCTTTTTGAAACGGGCTGACTTTTGGAGGCTTTGCCTGAACAACCGGTTTATGAGCCGGGATCAGCAGCAGGACGACGACCAATGCGACGATCGGCAGCAGTGCGCCAATATAAAGCGGCCAGATCAGACCAATGAGCGCAAACGCTCCTGCAATCGCAGGTCCGAGCACGAGGCCCATTCCGTTCGCTGCGCCGATCAAGGCCATCCCCGCCGACCGGCCCTTTTCGTCCGTAACATCCGCCATATACGCCTGCGCCGACGACGGAACGGCGGGGATGAACAAACCGACTAAACCGCGTGCCACAATGAGCAATACGACCAACAGTCCGCCGCTGATAAGCCGCGTCAGTCCTGCGTACATTGTAACGGTGAACAACACGTAGCTCACAAACATGCCTAAGAAGCCGATCAAGATAACAGGCTTTCTTCCTTTGGCATCGCTCAGACTCCCCCATACGGGCGCCATCGCCGCCATCGCAACGGATCCCAGAGAAATAATCAACCCCGAATGAGTTTCACTTAACCCCAATTCGCGTATAAGCGGAGGCATTACGGGAGCAATGATCATCAAACCGACCATCGCGACAAAAACGCTAAAAAAAATGCTGAATCGTACTCGTGCCATCTACACATCTTTCTCCCTTCCCAACATCCTTTTTGCAATACTTGCTTTTTAATGGTAGGAGAAAAAAGGGACGGCGGCCACCAAGTAACGGATCAACTATGATGTAAAACGGATTTTTTATTCGCGGCTGTGCTCCGGGTAGGTCGGCCTGTCACGATCGTATTTATTTGTCGTTCGTTAACCTTCCATCGGCGGTTATGGGTATTACGTTTTCCGAGATAGGTTGGACGTGGTAATTTATTGCAAAAATTGATCCTACTCCAATGAGTATAAGGCTAGCGATGATGATTCCCAGTCTTTTTATACGCTTCACGTAAACTACCCCAGACTTGTTTTTGTGATGTACGCCGCGTGGTCTCAAGACGCTCTTGTATTGTAAATCACTTACCTTAACTGCTCACTTATTTTGGGTGGAACTTGATAGCCTTGTTCCGACTTCATTCGGTCTACATTTCATGGTTTGAAAATTCTTGTGAGGGGCCTTTGATATCTTCTCTTATCGTCTCTGTGTAATTTTGGTTAGAATAAGCTTGAATAACGCTTCTCCAAAAATGTTGGGCAGGGGCATTCCAGTCATACTGATTGACTCTCCAACGCCCCAAGTCTACTACAAATAACCCATTCTCATTGATGTCTCTACCGTTGTATTTGGAAAGATCATACGATGCGAGCTCTACAAGATGGTTTAATGTCACTATCCCATCTTCCTTAACCTTTTCCAACATTACCAGCAAAAGATCACATCCTGCAAAAAAAATTATTTGTCCTCCAAAATATCAATTATTTCTTTATATGCATCCCTCGCCCATTCTAGTAAGTACGGATCATCATATTGCGATCTTGCGATTTGCAATGGAGTGTTCCCTTCTCCGTCTTTAAAGTCTTTCTTTGCTCCATATTCGAGCAATAGTTTAACTAATTCGGGAGTTGTTCCCCTCGCGGCAATATGAAGCAAAGATTCTCCGCTAGAAAAACCTCCTGTTTGATTAGGGTTTCCCCCTGCTTCCAGCAGCAATTTTACAATTTCTACATCTTTATAAAAAATAACTGCCGTTTCTAACATGCTTTTCCCGGTGTGAGCCTTGGCATTAGGGTCAGCCCCTTCAAGTAAGAGTTTACTGACCGCTTGCTTATCTCTGGTAATGATCGCTCTATAAAGCTTAGAGTTCTTGTCTATTAGAATCTCTATGGAATGTTCGGAGGTGTTATTGTTTTTAGGAGTCCAATATACAACGGCTCCACTAATTTCGGAGATGAATCTTAATGGAACATAGGTAACATTATTGAGTACTTGAGGCGGGACTTCCAAGCTTAAGCTTTTCTCGTTTACTTGCGCCTTCGGTTCATTAATTTTCATTTGAATGGATGCTCCGGTTTTAGTCGCCCGAACGGTCAAATCCTCGCGATGCCATTCGAGGCTGTAGCCAAGCTTCTCTAACAAAGGCCGGACTGGAACAAGGGTGACTCCCGAAATTATTTTCGGAGGCGACTCCTCGAAATTTAAGAGATCGTAGTCCATCGTAACTGTAATGGGAATCTCAAGCGATTCCGAATAAGATAAATTAGGGTTAAGGAAAAGCAAAAGGATAACACCGAATAAAATACTCTTCTTTATCATTTACATGCCCCTCTTCATAAACTTAACCAGACCATATCCGATAAAGTAAATATACACTTAGCAAAATTGAAACAACTCCTGACAGTCTACTATTTATAAGTAATAATTTAGTATTTTTTGCATTTTTAAAAATATTTCCTAAATTATATTTCAAGTTAAATTCAGGTCTGAAAACAGTAAAAAGTCCCCATGCCATCAAAAAAAATAAAAATACTGAAAAAACTATTTTACCACCCATTCTTTTTATACACTCCTTTTTATTTAAGATGGGTTACCCAATCTTGATACGTTAGAGGATAACTTGAATCCCCCAATCGTCTTACATACAATTTAATTTCATGTTCATAAGCTGTACCTAATGTCGGTACAAGCGCATATCCGCCACGGATACCAATACCCGCGCCCAAAACTGCTTCATAATCTGCATCTTCCAGATCGATAGCTACTTCTCCTTCAACAAAATAAAACCTTCCCATTCCCTTCCCCTGTCCTTGCTTCACATAATGCTCTAAGTTACCACCATTGTTTATTGATATTCCTGCCGAAGCTGTTAATTGAGCACCCACTTCACCATTAATACCTTTGATTAAACTTACAGATAACTCTCCGCTTTGTATTTTCGCTTGCAATCCAACACTTCCAACCAGTGATATGGCAAACTGGCCCTTTACATATGGTTCTACAACTATACCGGATTTTGTATCCCCTATTCTTACCATTCTTTGTCTTATAAACTGTTGACTCTCCACCATTAATAAAGTCTTTTCGGATAACAGAATCCACGTATTTTAGCCTTAACCCGTTTGCTGCGTCATGTGCTGCTTGTCTCTCGGTTGCATTTTTAGCTCTAGCATATGCATTGTAATAAAACGCCAGCTCTTCTTTATCTTTTTTTGTATAGAGTCGATAAGCATTATGATCTATTGGCTCCAATGGTCCGTCCAGATCACGATCTTTAAACGGGTTTGCATAACTCTCGCCCCAAGAATTCGTATAACTCTCAACCTCAGAGACAGAAGCAATGTGCAACCTTTTTTCGTTCTTTGACTTTTGTACTTCATTGTACATGAACAATGTCGTTGAACTTAAGACTGTTTCACTCTTCTGATTATCATTCGGACCAAACTGAATGCTATCGAATTGATCCCGCTTCTGTCTTACGACAAGCTCAAAATCCAAAACACCTTTCATGCCATTAACTTGCTCTTGATACACGTGAACATATGCATGTGTAAATTTGACCTCTCGAATCATCTTCTCGTGTCTCAAGATTTGGACGGTAACGGTTCGATAGTAATCATTGTCCGGCCTATACTCGGTAAGAGCCCAGGCATACAGCGTATTGGAGGTATCCCCTTCTTGTTCCACAGGGGGAAGCAGTCGAAGTGGAATCTCTCCCCGGATCTGAATCGAATGCTCCGCATTATAAGCTTTGGCAAAAAAATCTGCCGGGCTTGTGTTGATATAGCTATAGCCAGTAATTTTTCCATCGCCAAGCTCAATCGGCTGACTGCCGGCTTCTCGTTCAACCCTCAATAAAATACTCATACAGCATACCTCCCTTTCGGCTAACTACTCCTGGCCTTTACAACCGATTCCTTATCTTAATATATATCGGACATCTCCATATTCTATTTAATGTAAATTCTCACACACTTTTGGATATATGGGAATAGAAAATTATCGCAAACATCAGAAGCCTGTTATTCACGCTTTAACCCAAAAACTGTTTTCCATCATGAATGCAGTAGGATATTTGTACAGAATAGAATCGGCATCCGAGATACCAGCTCTTCTGAGATCTCGACACCTGCTGACCAAGACTTCATTATCCAAATCCGCATTGTCCGCCCAACAGCCGAACCATCCAATTCATCGACAAAGTCCCCATCCATGTTCAATAGATTGCTATAGATTCGCCATGTTTTTGATAAAAAGAGCGGCGTTTTATTTACAAGTCCGATGTTATGATGAAAATGATTCTGTGATAATAATCACCAGGAGAGGGGATGAACCTCATGCGGCAGCCCGATCGTCACAGTACCCAGCCTCTATATCAGCAGATTGCCGATGACATCGAACGGCGAATTTCATACGGCGAGTTTCCGCCGGGCAGTCTGCTGCCCTCCGAACGAAAATTAGCCGAGCAGTTGGGAGTCAATCGAAGCACCGTGATTCTCGCCTATGCCGAGCTGCGCGCGCTTGGGATCGTGGAAAGCCGTACGGGAAGCGGAACCCGGGTAAGCAAGTATAAATGGGGAGTGACTCCGAAGCATACCCCGAACTGGCACCGGTATGTCGAAGGCGGAAGCTTCCTGCCTAATCTGCCTTTTTTGCGGCGGGTCCGGGAAGCTCTTCAACAAGACAACACGTTGATTGATTTTGCCAGCGGCGAGCTTGGCGCGGACATCTCTCCGGTGGAAGAAATTAATACGCTTATGGACGAAAACCACTATACGGCCTATCTCGGATATGCCAATCCGCAAGGATTTGGGCCGCTCCGCGAAGCGCTTGTCACGTATTTAAGTCAATACCGGGGAATTCAAACGACGGAATCGTCGATTCTTATTACATCCGGCTCCCAGCAATCCTTGTATTTAATTACCCAATGCTTGCTGGCCCCGGGAGATGCGGTTGCTATCGAAGATCCTTCTTACTGTTATTCGCTTCCCATGTTTCAATCGGCCGGTCTCCGCTTGTTCCGTCTTCCGGTCGACGCGAAAGGAATCCGGCCCGAGGACGTTCGCTCCCTTTACAAAAAGCACCGGATCAAGATGGTGTTCATCAATCCGAATTACCAGAACCCGACAGGCCTTGCCCTCGATGCCGAACGCCGTATCGAGCTGCTTGACGTTGCGAGCGAGCTGGGACTCCCTATCGTCGAAGACGATCCCTTTAGCTTGACGGCTTATGACGGGATGCCGCCGCGACCGCTCAAATCGATGGATCCGATCGGATCCGTCCTCTATATCGGCTCGTTCTCCAAGATCGCGGCGTCCGGGCTGCGCGTCGGATGGATGGTCGCTCCTCATTCCGTTGTCGAGCGGCTGGCCGATGCCAGACAGCAGATGGACTTCGGGCTTAGCGTCGTTCCGCAGCAGGTGGCCGCGCAGTTCTTGAAGTCTCCGTATGTCCAGCCTCATCTGGACCGTTTGCGGATGCATCTGCTCTACAAGCGGGATTTGTTGATAAGCGCGCTTCGGCAAGAGCTGCCGGACCTGGTCAGCTTCTCGATTCCGCAAGGAGGCCTGCATCTGTGGTGTAAAATCATACCCGAGGTGAGCGACAACAAGCTGTTTGAAGAAGCGATCCGCCATGGCGTCATCTTTGTTCCCGGCAGCGTGTACGGTTCGGATTCCGGTTATGTGCGGTTCACTTTTGCACGGCCGAAGGCAGACGAAATCGTTCCGGGCATTGCCAAATTTGCCGCAGCTCTTCGGACCGTTCTTGCCCAATCCAACTAAAAAGGTGAATGAAAGCTTTGTATTCATGAATACAAGCCTTTTCATTCACCTTTTTTTACTGCCCTTATTTGCAAGTGTGCCGAAGTTGGACCAACACGCTTCAGATATCGCGGGAATCCCGGCTGCGGCGAGCTACCCCGGCATCGCAGGCTGCCGCGATAACCGCCTTGCTGACTCGATCCGCCACCTGATGATTAAATACGCTTGGAATAATATATTGCTCATTTAATTCTTCGTCGCTAACCACGGAGGCAATCGCATAGGCGGCGGCAAGCTTCATCGTTTCCGTAATTTGCGTAGCCCGGCAATCTAACACACCGCGAAAAATACCCGGAAAGCATAAGACGTTATTGATCTGATTCGGATAATCCGAGCGCCCTGTAGCCATGACACGCACATAGGGCTCAGCTTCCTCCGGCATAATTTCCGGGTTCGGATTGGCCATGGCAAATACGATCGGATCTGCCGCCATCCGTTTCACGTCTTCGACCTTCAGTACTCCCGGACCGGACAATCCGATAAATACGTCCGCTCCCTCGATCACATCGGGGAGACTGCCTCGAACCATGAACGGATTCGTATGCTCGGCAAACCAATTCCATACCTCATGTGGATAAGCGTCTCCGCGAACGATCGCTCCGTGACGGTCAACGCCAATCAGGTCCGTCACCCCGGAGGCCAGCAATATTTTGGAGCAGGCCATTCCTGCCGCCCCGATCCCGCACACGACAACCCGGCACTGCTCCAGCTTTTTGCCGACGACCTTCAAGGCATTTAACAAGGCCGCCAGGATGACGACGGCGGTTCCATGTTGATCGTCGTGAAATACCGGGATATCCAGCTCCTTCTGGAGCCGTTCTTCGATCTCGAAGCAGCGCGGAGCCGAAATATCTTCGAGATTGATACCGCCGAATGACGGAGCGATCGCTTTGACAATGGCAACAATTTCGTCCGTATCCTGCGTGTTCAGACAGATCGGGAAGGCATCGACGCCGGCCATCTGCTTAAACAGCACGGCTTTGCCTTCCATGACGGGCATGGCGGCTTCCGGGCCGATATTTCCGAGCCCGAGAACGGCAGAGCCGTCGGAGACGACGGCTACCGTATTTCGCTTAATCGTCAGCGTATGGGCCCGGGAAGGGTCATCATGGATCGCCATACAAATCCGGGCTACACCCGGCGTGTAGACACGGGACAGGTCATCCCGATTTTTGATCGGCACCTTGGGATGCATTTCGAGCTTGCCGCCCAAATGCATGAGGAAGGTCTGGTCCGATACATGGATCAGCTTAACCCCGGGAAGCTGTTCAACCGAGGAAACCACGCGGTCAACATCGTGCGAGTCGTTCAGATTGACCGTAATGTCTCTTACGGTTTTCGCAGAGCTCACCCGATTGGTGTCTATCGCTACGATGTCGCCGCCGGAATCGCTTAATGCCGATGCAATAGCTCCAAAGTTTACGACTCCTTGATCGTACTCCAACCTCAAAATAATGCTTGTTCCTGTTCCGAGCGGCATATGCATGAGCAGCATCTCCTCTTTTAAGTAAGACATTTCGATTCGTAAGCTAGTTGCGTTCAGGCTTCGGCCGAATGCGTTCCATGAAATTTATGACATCGGAACGGTTTAGCTCCCCTGAGAACTTCTGCACGATTCGCCCCTTGTCGTCAACCAGAAACGTTGCCGGTAAGCCGCTGATTTTATACCGTTTTTTCGCTTCTCCTTGGGTATCAAGCAGGATAGGGAGCTTCAAGTGATGACGGTCGGCAAATTCGCTTGCCCTTTCCTTCGTTTCTCCCATATTGACCGCAACGATTTCAACGCCCGGCAACCGTCCGTAGGCTTCGTTCAGCAGCGGCATTTCATTGACGCACGGGTCGCACCAGGAAGCCCAGAAGTTGAGAAGAACCCCTGTCCCGCCGTAGTCGGATAATCGCACCGTTTGTCCCTGCAAATTGGTTAACGCAAAATCCGGCGCCTTCTTGCCCGCCTCCACCTCCTCGCGTCTATCCGCCTGCGATTGGAATACCGCATAGCCGATGGCAAAGAGAATAAGGACAAGCATTAGCGCCCGCGTCCAAGAAGAGCGCAGGACTCTCTCCAATCCGATCAGCTCCTCTTTCTACCAGAGTCCCTACTGCTGCAGCGCTTGAATATCTTTCAATATTTTATCGTATGGCGTATCCGTCATTCCGTCGTACTTGGCCACAACCGTGCCCGCCGGGTTGACCAAAAAAAACGAAGTGCCGTGAATGACTTGATCGGAGGACGTATCCTTCGCCACAACCGTATTAAACGAACTCAGGACGAAGGTTTTAATCTCGTCGAATTTATATCCGGTTAATGCATGCCAATTCGAGAAATCGGCGTCAAATTTTTGGAGGTAAGCTTTTAACGCCTCCGGATTGTCGCGCTCCGGATCAACGGAGAAGGAGACCAGCTCCGCCTTCACGCCCGCCGATTTCAACCGCTTTTGCAATTCCGACATATTGGCTGTCATCGTCGGACACACCGTTGCGCAGTACGTGAACACAAAGTCCGCAATCCAGACCTTGCCTTTCAGATCGGACAAGGACACCATTTTCCCGTCTTGATTGACGGCCTCGAAAGACTTAACCTCGTAATTAAGCTGTTTGGACTTGCCGCTGCCGCATGCGGAGACAACGACGAGGATGATTCCCAATATGACGTAGAAGAACGCTTTTTTCACCGAATCCCCCCTTGCCCTATTTCTTTGTCGAGAGCCATTGCGATAAAGCCTGAATTTCTTCGGCGCTTAACACTTTCTTGAAGCCCGGCATGCCTCTCGCGCCATCCTGTATGATCGCGAACAGCTGCTGCTCCGTCATTTTGGAGCCAATCTCCTGCAAGCCCGGGCCTACTTTTCCCCTGAGATCGGCAGCATGGCAGGACAGACACTGCTTCTTATAAATCGCCTCTGCATTTGCATCTGTCGAAGCGGTCATCCCTTGATCGGTTGCCTGACTGCCGCACGCGGATAGGGCAACTGCTGACATGACAACGATTAGAAACGGAACCGACGCCCGCAAAACGATCCTCTCCCCATTCATCCTCATTAGATTGGGCGGCCCGTGGTGTCTAGAATCATTATGATAAAGACCGCCGTTAAGTAATTGACCGAAATCAGGAAGTTGGTTTTGGCCCACTTCCCGTTATCCGATGCTGCAGGACCTGTCAACGTGTGCCACGTCCAGACGAGGCCGGCCAGCAAGGAGACCGTGAGGAACATAACGCCTGCATAACCGTATGCGTAGATCAGCACAGTGGTCGGAAGAAGCAGAACGACATAAGGGATCATTTGCAGCTTCGTCCGAGGCACCCCTTTACGAACCGGCAAAAGCGGGAAGCCCGCCGCCCGGTACTCGTCGACGCGCCGGATGGCAAGCGACCAGAAGTGGGCGGGCTGCCACAGGAATAACAAGGCGAACAATAGCAAAGCGCCCGCGTCGGCCTCATGGGTAAACGCACAATAACCGATGACCGGCGGCATAGCACCGGACATGCCTCCAACGGACGTGCTCCAGGTCGAGGTTCGCTTTAGCCACATTGTATAAATGACGATATAGACAAACATGCCGAGCAGTCCGAGCCAGCCGCACAGCGCGTTGACTTTCCAGAACAGGACGGCTTCTCCCGCTATTCCAAGCGCCAGAGCGTACACCAGCACGCCCCTGATGCTCAAACGGCCGGTCGCGAGGGGCCGATCCTTCGTCCGGCTCATCTTCTGATCCAGCTCCCGGTCCCAAATGTTGTTTATGACGCACGAGGAGGCCATCGTTAACGTGGTGCCCAGCAGCATCCAAAACAAGAGGCCCCAGTCCGTCACCCATCGGGAAGCCAGCCAATACCCGCCAAACGCAGCGACGAGATTGAGCTGCAGAATTCGAGGCTTGGTCAGTTGAATCCAGTCGCTTATGCTCCTCCTGTCTCTCCTCACCCATGCCCCAGCATTTGCGGACGACCTGCTCATGTGGCCACCATATTGTACAGCATGATCCACATAGAACCGGCGACGACAAGCAGCAATATGATCAAGCCCAAAATCAAGCTCACCAAGTTGTAGCGAGGCTTTTTCTCCTCCCGAAGATGCATGAAATAAATCAATTGAACGGCGAACTGTAGCACGGCTGCCGCCATCAGAACGAGGGTGTTCGCCACCCCCTGAAACCAGCCGGACATGACGACGGCAATGGGAATGATCGTCAATACGATGGAGAACAGAAAGCCGGTCGTATACGATTTGAACGTGCCATGGCTCTCGGCGTCATGCGGAGTGGTTACGTCATGCTGCGCCATCTATCTCACCCCCATCAAATAAACAATCGTAAATACGAAGATCCACACGACATCCAGGAAATGCCAAAACAAGCTGATCACGTTCACTTTACGCTTGGTTACCGGCGTAATGCCATGCTTCGCAAGCTGAATAATCAAGGCAATCATCCAGACCAATCCCAGGGAGACGTGAAGCCCGTGAGTCCCGACCAAGGTAAAGAAAGCCGATAGAAATGCGCTCGTACTAATGGTCGCTCCCTCGTGCACCAGATGAATAAATTCATTGATCTCCAGCACAATGAAGGCCGCACCGAGCAATACCGTCACTCCGAGCCATCCCATGAGGGCTCGAAGCTTGCCTTTGTGCATCGCAAGCACGGCAAGACCGCTTGTATAGCTGCTCGTTAGCAGAATGAACGTGCTTGCAATAATCCCGCCCAACTGGAACAGCTCGGCAGGCCCGGGCCCGCCGTTTCGATTGCCCTGCAGGACGATATAGGTGGCAAACAAGGTGCCGAAAATAATTACGTCCGTCATCAGGTAGATCCAGAAGCCGAATGTGCGCATTTCCTCCAGATCCGGATGGTCGTGATGCTCCGCACTTGATACGTGGGCATGTCCGTTTATTTGTGCCATTCTTGGTTACCCCCTCATCGCAGCTTCCGTGCGTTTAATTTCCTCAACAGGGATATAGTAATCGGTTTTGTAGTTGAAGGAATGAACAAGCATGCACACGGCTACCCCCGCCAGACCGGATACCGTCAGCCAGAGCCAGTCGAATACAAAACCGAATCCGGCCGCGAACCAGAACATCGACATCACAAAAGGAATCCCCGAGTTTTTAGGCAAATGGATCGGCTCCAGCTTCGGCCGAGCCGGGGCAAGCTGCCCGTGCGCTCTACGCTGCTTCTCCTCCCACCATTCATCCTGGGAAGTTACCTGCGGCAGCGTTGCAAAATTATAGTGCGGCGCAGGGGAAGGAATCGACCACTCCAAGGTGCGTCCGTTCCACGGGTCGCCTGTTTCGTCTTTTTGAAAATGCTTGATGCTGTATACGATTTGCCATACTTGGAGCAAAAAGGCCATGCCCATCAAAGCCGCCCCTACGGTGGAGACCAGGTTCAACTCCCACCATCCTTTATCCCATCCGTACGTCACAAGGCGCCGTGTCATCCCCATCAACCCGAGCACATATTGCGGCATGAAGCAGACGTAAAATCCGATATTCCAGAACCAGAACGCCCATTTGCCGATACGTTCGTTCAGCTTGAAGCCGAACAGCTTCGGCCACCAATAATACAAGCCGGCGAAATAACCGAACACGACGCCGCCGATGATCGTATTGTGAAAATGCGAGACCAGGAAGTAACTGTTATGGAATTGAAAATCCGCAGGCGCGACCGACAGAAGCACTCCTGTCAGTCCTCCGATGATAAAACACACGATAAAACCGATCGTCCACAGCATGGGCGTCTCGAAGGTGATTTTTCCCCGGAACATCGTAAACAGCCAATTGAACACTTTGGCGCCCGTCGGGATAGCGATCAGCATCGTCGTGAGCGCAAAGAAGGCGTTGACATCTGCGCCGGAGCCCATCGTGAAGAAGTGATGCGCCCATACAAGAAACGATAAAATACTGATGATCATCATCGCATACACCATCGATTTGTAGCCGAACAGCTTTTTCTTCGCAAAGGTGCTCACGATCTCCGAGAAAATGCCGAAAGCCGGCAGAATGAGGATATATACCTCGGGGTGCCCCCACATCCAGATCAGATTGATATACATCATCGGATTGCCGCCGCCGTCCAGCGTGAAAAAATGCGCGCCCAAATAACGGTCCAGAAAGAGCAGCGCCAAGGTGGCCGTCAAGATGGGAAACGAAAAGATAATCGCGATACAGCTCGATAATACCGACCACGGGAACATAGGCATTTTCATCAGTTTCATGCCGGGTGCCCGCATTTTCAGAATGGTCACGATAAAGTTGATGCCGGTCATCAAGCTGCCGATCCCCGAAATCTGGATTCCCCAGATATAGAAATCTTGACCGACCCCCGGATTGAACATGCGTTCCGAATAAGGCGGATAAGCGAGCCACCCCGAATCCGGCGATCCTCCGATGACAAAGGACAAGTTAAACAGCATCGCGCCCGCGAAAAATAACCAGAAGCTTAGCGCATTCAGAAAAGGATATGCGACATCGCGCGCCCCGATCTGCAGCGGCACCATCACGTTAAATAAACCGAACATGAACGGCATCGCCATGAACAAAATCATAATCACGCCATGCGTGGTGAAGATCTGATTATAATGATCCGGCGCCAGGAAATTCAGCTCCGGCATAGCCAGCTGCGCCCGCATCAGGAGCGCATCCACACCGCCGCGGAACAGCATCAGGAAAGCGGCGAATATATACATGATGCCGATTTTTTTATGATCGACGGTCGTCAACCATTCACGCCACAGCCAGCGCCATTTTTTTAAGTAGGTAAGTCCGAATACAATGCCGATGATGGTGATTACGATGGCAACATCCGCGCCATAAATCATCGGGTCGCCCGTCACAAAAAATTCCGACGCAAAGCTTTTTACTTTCTCCCACATGGACCACTCTCTCCTTACATTTCAAATCGAAGCGAAGCCCGCTACTCTTGGATCTTGATCTTCTGAATGTCCTTCCAGGACAAGCCGTGATTGTGCGAGGAAGCGTACTTGGTCACCGTCATATTGAACAAGCCTTCCGGAAACGCGGAGAACGTCTTCACGTCCGAAGCGGAAGGCATCGCCAGCTGCTTATAGCCTTCCAGCGTCAGCGCCGGCGACGATGCTTTGACCTCGCGTACCCATTGGTCAAACTCTTCCTGCGAAGTGGATTTCACGTCGAAGAACATCTTGGCAAAATCTTTTCCGGTGAAATTCGCACCCGATCCCCAGTATTGTCCTTGCTCGTCCGCTTGCAAATAAAGCGTCATCGCCATTCCAGACATCGCGTACATCTGCCCGCCGAGCTGCGGAATCCAGAACGAGTTCATCGGCGCATCGGCCGTAATCTCGAAGCGGACCGGTACGCCCTTCGGGATCTGGACGTGGTTCACGGTCGCGATTCCCTGCTCGGGATATTGGAATAACCATTTCCAGTCCAGCGAGGTCACTTGAACGGTCAGTGGTTTTTTATCCGATTCGAGCGGCTTGGACGGCTCCAGGGCATACGTGCTCTTTATGGTAATGATACCCAGAATGGTAATGATCACGATCGGAATCCCCCACCAGATCGTTTCCAGCGTCGTGCTGTGCTCCCAGTCCGGCATATATTTCGCTTTTCTGCCTTTCTTGTCCCGGTAACGCCAAACGATGATTGCCGTGAGCACGAGGACAGGCACGATAATAATGCAAGTCAGCACCGTGGAAATCAACATTAAATCCCGCTGCTGTTCGGCAATCGGCCCTTTGGGATCGAGCACGATCATTTTTTCCGCACACCCGGTCGTTGTCAAGAGCAGCATCGCCAGCATGGATATGGATGCGAACCAGCGGAGCGCTTTGGGTGTCTTCATGTTTCTCATCTCCTATCGCATTGCGTGATTATGATCACGCCTTACTTTAAAGGGGAACGGTAGAGGTGTCACCATCCACTGGCCAAGTCAAAAAACCGACCATGTTCAACAAAATGAAACAAATACGACATCGTTTCTCCATAAAAAAGCTCTCCCTAGCTTAGGAAGAGCTAAAGCTTTATACCTTTCGATGCTTCCATGAGCGGATCGCGATATCCGTCAGCACGGCAAACAAGGCCGTTGCCAGAACATTATGGAGAAGACTTGTAAATAGATAAACATTTTCGTTGTTCATCGTTACCGTGAGCAGGCCGCCGCTGCCGATTTGTCCGGTAACGAGAACGAGAGCATAGACGGCACCCGTCCGCAATGCGGAAGGCTGCCGCTTGGGTGTGACGCGGCGAACAAGCACATAGAAGGCGGCAATAAGCATAAACAGGACAGCGGCGGCAACCCGATGCGCGAAGACAATCCCCGAAGCCCCGGACAAGTAGGGGATCAGTTGCCCATTGCATAACGGCCAGCCCATACAACCGCCATCCGCTTCCATATGACGGATATAGGCTCCCAAATAAACGACGCCGTAACAATAGATCCATATCCCCCAGGCTACAGGGTAAACATAGCGCGGGATGGAAGCAGAAGGCGGCTTTTCCGTCCCTTTGTTCATGCGGTAACTCCATACGACCAGCAGCATGCTGCTGGCAACCGCAAGCAACGATATGCCGAAGTGAAGCGCCATCACAGCCGGCTGTTGCGGCCATTTCACCGCCGCAGCTCCCATCAAGGCCTGAACGATCGTAAACAGCAGCGTTCCGCCGGCATACCCCAGAGCTTCCTGATGATGCTTGAGCCGCCGCCATGTATACAGAAACGTCACAAGAACAACGATCCCCACGACCCCGGTAACCATACGGTGCGAATACTCGATCATGGACTCCAGCGTATAGGCCGGAATAAACTTCCCGCTGCACAACGGCCAGTCGTCTCCGCAGCCGCGCCCGGAATCAGTCTTTGTAACCAAAGCCCCGGCCAGCAGCACAAGAAACATGCCGATGAACGAAGTCCATGCCAACAAGCGGTAACGGAAAGATATCAAATGAAATCACCTCTTCTGTTCGTCTCGCTCGATATCGTAACGGAAGCAGGCAGGAGCGTAACCATCCATTTCGTTTCTTTTTATTCCAGCCAATGGACACCCAGACATAAAAATGAACATAAAAAAGCACGACCCCAAGGTCGAGCTGGAGCTTGTTGAGAAAGCGGTCAATAGAGGTAATCGAGGTGTACGAGGGGGTGGGGTATCCACCTCCGTATGTTTCTCTATTTCAGTCAAATACCTCTTTCTCACCATTCTGAAGCACGCCAATGTCGTACTGGCCGGAAGCACTATAGTTATCACCAATGCGGCTGTGTATCACTGCATTCGGTCAGTTTGCATGCAACGGTTCGAACGATTTCTTGTTTTTTATTGTTAACGATCAGTTGAAACACATCCGGGCGGCTGTAATGGCCTGTAACATCGAAATCATAGCGGCTCTGTACGACCTGGGAAAGATCCAATGTTGCCATGAGAATGCCTTCCTGGTTGTAGAGCGGTTCAACGACATATTCGCCTAGCGGTCCGACAATGGCGCTTCCCCCTCTGCTCAACATGTCGGTGTCGTCCTTGATATCTTCGTAGCAAGCCAAATCCGCAGGATAAGATGCTTTGGTCGCAAACTGATTGCACGAAATAACAAAGCATCGGCCTTCGCAGGCGATATGCCTAATCGTCGCTTGCCACGTATCGCGGGCGTCTGCCGTGGGAGCCAGATAGATGTCGATGCCTTGCGCATACATGGCCATGCGGGCAAGCGGCATATAATTTTCCCAACAGATCAAGCCGCCGATTCGTCCAAAAGGAGTATCGATGACGGTGAGCGTACTACCGTCCCCTTGTCCCCATAAGAGACGCTCGGAACCCGTCGGAACAAGCTTGCGGTGTTTCCCCAGAAGAGCACCGTCCGGCCCGATGTACACCATGGAATTGTATAACGTTCCTGTGCTAAATTCCCGGTCACGCTCGACTACGCCGATGACCAGGTAAACTCCCGCCTCCTTCGCCAATTCGCCAAAAATTCCGGTTTCGGTCCCCGGGATGTCGATGGCATTTGCCCAATAGCGCTCCCAGTCCTTTCTCCCGTCGGCGTTACGGCTTCCCACCCGCGTACCGAAGCTTAGGCCTCGCGGATACCCCGGCAAGAAGACTTCGGGAAAAACAATCAAATTCGCCCCTTGTCCGGCAGCCTCTCTCGTCATATTTTCAATCTTGTCCATGGCCGATTGCATATCGAATAAGATGGCTGCTGTCTGAATGACAGCTACTTTCACGTGATGATTGTTCATTCCATCCTCCCCCTCAAAGATGATTTATTCGTTTCCGGCACCAATCCCCGCCTCAATCCGGAATGATGTACCCGGTACGCCTGCCCGGCGCCTTCTCTTGTTGCCGGGGAGCAGCGACAACTTTGACCTTTTGGATATCCGGATCTTCCGGTCCCTTTACCGGCAGGCTGGCTTCCACATGCCGTTTGATATAATCTACGATTTCCCGGGTGATGACCTGTCCAGGCATCAAGATCGGAATACCCGGGGGATATACGTATACGAATTCAGAGATAACACGCCCGCAGGCTTGTTCCAGCGCCGCCTCCTCCGTAGGAGCATAGAAAGCTTCTCTGGGCGTTAACCCAAAACGCGAAGCAGCAGGAATGACGGCGGCAGAAACCCGCTTGCTCCATTTTCCCTCACCAAGAAATGCATCTGACAAATGCCGCAAAGCCTGAACCAGCCGGTTGACTTCCTGCTCCGTATCGCCCAGTGTGATCAGGCACAAAATATTCGTTAGATCGCTCAGTTCAACCTCAAGCTTGTACGTTTCCCTTAACCACTGCTCCGCTGCGTACCCGGTCAGGTTCAGTTGTTCCAGATGAATGCAAAGTTTCGTCGGGTCATAACGAAACACGCCCCGCTTTTCGCATATTTCCTCCCCGTAGCAGTACAGTCCGGGAATCTCATTGATTTGACGCCGGGCTTCCTGGGCCAATCGGATGGTTTGCCCCGTTAAGGCTTGTCCATGCAGAGCCAGCTGTCTTCTGGCGGTATCAAGCGAAGCCAGCAGCAGATAAGAGGTCGAAGTTGTCGTAAGCATGCTCATGACCGTACGAATTCGCTTGATGCTTACCCGATCGCCTTTTACATTCAGAATCGAACTCTGCGTCATCGAGCCTCCCAGCTTATGGACACTGGTTGCAGCCATATCCGCACCTGCCTGCATCGCAGACATAGGCAGCTGTTCGTGAAAATGAAGCAGCGTCCCATGCGCCTCGTCAACCAGCACCGGAATGTTGCAGCTGTGAACAAGCTCGACCATCTGACGCAAATCAATGCTGGTCCCGTAATACGTCGGGTTGATGAGGAGCACGGCTTTCACATCCGGGTTTCTTGTTATGGCTTGCCGAATCGACTCCGTGGTTACGCCATGCTCGATGCCGAGCCGCTCATCCTTCTCCGGCTCCACCCACACGGGAATCGCTCCCGCAAAGATGACGGCAGACAAAATGGATTTATGCGCGTTGCGTGGAAGGATGATGGTATCGCCAGGGGAGCAGACGGACATAATCATCGTCATGATGGCCCCTGTAGTCCCTTGAACGGAAAATAACGTATGGTCCGCTCCGAAGGCGTCCGCCGCCAATTGCTCGGCCTCTCGAATCGGCCCCGTCGGCTGGTGGAGATCGTCGAGCGGAACGATATTGATCAGGTCTATGGACAAAGTATTATCACCCACAAAAGCCCGAAATTCCGGGTCTGCTCCTCTCCCTTTTTTGTGGCCCGGAATGTGGAATTGCAGCGGATCGTTGGCGACGTGCTGCATCAATGCCGTGAACAACGGCGTTTTGTGATGATCCATGTCCATCCTTCCTTTCAGTCGCGTTCTCCTAGTGGATCAAACCCGAATATAACGGCTATGCTTCGGCAAGTAACCATCCATTCCGCTTTTTTCTGCACCAACCGCTTCACCGGTCGAACCGGATTGGTACATGACTTCTCCAATTGGGTGGTTACTTTTGGGGAGAAATGCTTTACATTCATTAGCATGCATCGCATCGCGGGGAGAACGGAGGTGGAACGGTGTGCTTACAGAAGATACGTTACGCGGTGTGATGGTTCCTGTCGTTACGCCTTTTGACCACAGCGGGGAGCTGGATATCCGATCGTTTGAAGAACTGATTCGGCGTTTGGTGAGCAAGGGAATTCACGGATTGATCATCAATGGAACGATTGGGGAATCCCCAGTGCTTGAATCCCGCGAGTTCGAAATCCTTATCTCCGCTGCGCGCAATGCAATCGCAGCATCGCGAACCATCCCGCTGATTGTTGGAACAGGTGAAAGCAACACTTCTGCGGCCGTTAGAAGAACGGCGCAAGCCAAATCTCTTGGGGCAGATGCCGCTCTCGTTGCCGCGCCCGATTCCCATTTTCTATCGCAGCAAGCCGTCATCCGGCATTTTCAAGCTCTAGCCGAAGCGGACCTGCCCATTATTTTGTGCGATCCCCCTCATCGTGACGGGTTCGCGCTGGATTTGGAAACGGTAAAAGTCATTATGGGAATGGAGCATGTGATTGGACTGAAAGAGGGAACAGGCAAAATAAGGCGTATGTTTCGGCTGGCCCGGAGCATGTCCAAGCCGGTCTTATGCGGGGAGGATGAGCTTTTTTTCGCTTCTCTGTGCTGCGGCGCCAAAGGAGGAATTCTGGCAAGCGCCAACCTGGATAGCGAGCAGTTTGTACAGGTGTACGAGCTTTTCCGGGCAGGAAAAATAGACGATTCCTCTCAGTTGTTTCATCAGCTGCTGCCGCTTGTTCAATTTCTGTTCTCGGAGCCGACTCCCGCTCCATTGAAATGGCTCCTCACTCAGCGCGGATATATCCGCTCGGACCGACTTCGCAAGCATGCTCGCCTATTCCAAGGAAGCATGTGGAAATGATCCGGCATGCAGGCTCAAGACAACCAACACCATGAGGAGGCACTTTCCATCATGCAAACGACGTTGTATTTAACCCGGCACGGTCAAACGGAATGGAATTCGAAGAAGCAAATGCAAGGCCATCTGGATTCTCCTCTGACCGACTACGGGATGCGGCAAGCCGAATGGTTGAAGGAGCGCTTGGAGAATGTCCATTTCGATGCCATTTATTCCAGCTCCAGCCCAAGGGCATTCAACACTGCCCGAATTATCTCGGGAAATCGTCCGGTACCAGTCTCAACGATCGATTCGCTCAAAGAAATAAATATGGGACTGTGGGAAGGTCAGCAAATCGACCATATTCAACAGCAATATCCCATTCCGTACGATCATTTCTTTAATGAGCCGCATTTGTACCGTCCTACAGGTCATGGAGAAAGCTATTCGCAATTGCTCGAAAGAACGATCCCTGCACTTAACCATATTCTTGCAGAGCATAAAGGCCAGCAAGTGCTTATTGTAACTCACCGGATCACTTTAAAAGCCATCATGAGTTATTTTTTAGGTAAGCAGCTGCATGAGATTGGGGGCATGCCCGATATCCATCCGACTGCCCTATGCAAAATTATTATGAATGACGATGTTCCAAAAGTCGAATTGTATGGCGACACCTCTCACTACCGGGAATAATCCGGCCGGCCAAGCGCGCAAGAACATTTAAAATCAAGCGGCAGCGACCGGAACGTTTTTACTGCGTGTAAAAGCGGTATTCCCGGAAGCTGCTGACTTCATGATTCCTCGGTATTTATAATATGTTTAATTTCATTATCTTCGGATATGTTTTGTAAAAGTTGCTTTAATGCTCTTGGGTATATCTTCATGTTGTGTAATTCTTGCAGTTCAATCCATTTATAGACGATCCCTACTTCTTTTTCCAATCCAAAAAATTCTTCCGTACGAATCGTTATTTCCGCTTCCACGGATTTTACCAAATAATAGATCCCATGTTCGTGAAGATTTTTCTCGCCATAAGCATTGAAACTTTCAATGATCCATAGCAACCGGGCAGCTTTAACATTCAATCCTAACTCTTCGGCAAATTCCCGAATAACCGTCTTGCCCGTCTCCTCGTTAATTTCTCCTCTGCCACCAGGCAATACCCATGCATTGCCTTTCTTGGTCTTATGCAGCAATACTTTATTTTCCTTAATCAATACTCCGGCAACGCGAAGCAAAAACTCCTCATTCTGATTCTTTATGGTAATCGGCATTTTAACGTCCTTTCTTGTTTCCGGGTGGTCTGCCATTGATTTTACTAGAAACCGTATTCTTCGTTCGTTTCTGCGTCGCCTTCTTCGTGCAATGTCTTTAAAAATAATCCAAATGCTCCTAGATGATCTATATCTATTGTAATCACTAGATATCCATTAATTGTATTCGTCGCAAGCATAATTCCATCTATTCGCAAAAATTTCTCGAGTCTCTGTGTGTACTCCAATTGAAATGAATTCGATTCACGAATACTTAAATACTCCAAGAAATCTTCGAAGTTTAAAATCTGATGCAATTCCAAAATAACTTTATTTTTTGTTTCCTTGTAAAAAAGGGTACTAAGATTTATATGAAAACAAACTGTGCGATCGTCTAGAAGTTGTAATGCGGTAATCACAGCGTCATGGTAAATATACTTTAGGTGACGTTTACTTTTCATAAAGTACTCCCCCATTCATTTCGGTTATGTATTTAAATACGTTTGGACTTGGCGTAATGTTTAACCGCTCTTGTAACCGTTCCGAAATGAAAACAATCTCATGCTGTCTTGCGATGATACTTTCTTTATAATGTTTCTCGATATCTTCTAACATATCGGACTCTTTGTGATACCTGTCGAATCTTTCCAAAATATAAAATTCTTTAAGTGTAAGAAAGACAGAAAAAAGATCTCGAATATGATTTGCAACCAGCTTTACAGGATTGTCTCATCTACCTTCTCCGAGCAGATCGTGATGTCATTTTAATCCCACCTCATGATTTCAAGTATACGAGACTTGAACTTTCTTCAAAAGAAACTTGAATATTATTCAACTATAATTTCCTATATTGAAACAACTTCAAACAATGTTTGAAGTCAGAGTGTTGAGAAAGAGGTTTTTGACTGAAATAGAGTAACAAACGGAGGGTGGGGTATCTACTGGAGGAGCGATAGCGTTCGCCTTTGTCTGCGGGAAACATCCGCTACTAAGCGGCTTCAATCCAAGTTTCCCGCTGACAACAGCGATCGGAAGTAGATACCCCCCCCCCCTCGTACTCCTCTATTACTTCAATCGCCCACTTTCTCAACAAGCTCACTTCAAAAGAGTTCATAAGGGAAAAAAGCCGCTATCTGGCGATAGCGGCGCATTGAATTTTCAATCGGGTATAGGAGCTTCCGGTTGCCTTTCTATTTCATGGTTCTTTACGAACGAGTCGAACTCAGCTAAATTGAAGCTTCTCTTCGACGATGCTTTTTACTATGCGTTGAAGCACCTTCACGTTCTCCTCGACAAATCCGACATCGAGCAGCACATCGTGAGTTCCGATCACTTCGTATTCCGCATAGCCGTTCGGCGCAGCCTGCTGCCACAACAGCGCATCCTTGGGCCCTACAGCTCTAACTGTCGAGCCTTCCGCGACTAAGGCGTGGATGTTGGCTTGAACGGTTCCTTCGTTGATCAACTCGTTACGATACATCGTGTAAACGTGCATTTTATGTCGGACTCTCTCCCTGTCGGACGCATCCGATAAATAAGCTTTATACGTGTCGGATATGCTTTCCAGCACCGCCTCAACGAGAGCTTCCGTCTCTTCCGGCGAGGACTCGTCTCTGCTCGTCTTTCTCATCGAATCGACCATGATGATGTCCGATACTTGGTACCCGCGGCTTTCCATCGCCTTGGCCACTTCGAACGCAAGGTTGCCTCCGAGCGAGTATCCCAGGAACACGTATGGCCCGTTCTCTTGAATGCTTACAATGGAGTTGACATACTGCTCAAGCATCTCTTCGCCCTGAAAACGATCTCCTATAAATTCCATTCCATAGACGACGCAATGATGTTCGAGCTGTCTGGCCATTTCGTAATAAGCCAAGCCATAGCCGACCCTTGGCGGGAAGCAGAACACATTGATCGGGCCATGCTCATTCAACCGAATCGTGTCGCCCTCCGCATTGCCGTACCCTTCTCCAACCTTGTATTTAAACAGCTCTTGAGCCAAATCTTCAAGCGTCGGCAGCTTAAATACCACATGCAGAGGAACGTCGATGCCAATGTCGGTACGGACCTTTTGAATCAATTGAAGCACTTTTAAGGAATGGCCCCCCAGATCAAAGAAGTTCTCCTTCACTCCTACTTTATGAAGTCCCAGTACTTCTTGCCAAATCTGAGCCAGCTGCGATTCCATCGAAGTTCGCGGCGCGATGTACTCCGCTCCGGCCTGCACGCTTCCTTCCGGGGCCGGCAGCGCTTTGCGGTTCAGCTTCCCGTTAGGCGTCAACGGCATTTGCTCCAATTGGACAAAATAGGACGGAATCATGTAAACCGGCAGTTCCTCGGACAATGTGCTTCTCAGCTCGCTTGCCGTCATTTCCCGGTCCGCCACGACATATGCGCACAGCTGCTTCTGCCCGGACTCGTCCTCCCGTGCGATGACGACCGCTTCCTGAACGGCAGGCACCTTCAGAAGCTGTGCCTCCAGTTCGCCAAGCTCGATCCGGTAGCCGCGGATCTTGACTTGGTGGTCGATCCGGCCCAGGTACTCGATATTCCCGTCCGGGAGCCATCTGGCAAGGTCTCCGGTCCGATAAATCCGTTGTCCCGGGACGAACGGGTTCGGCACAAATTTCTCGGCCGTCAGCTCCGGTTGATTAAAGTACCCTCGGGCAACGCCTTCTCCCGAAATGCAAAGCTCTCCGGCTACGCCGATCGGCGACAAATGAGATGCGTTATCCATCATCCACACTTGCACATTTCCGTATGGTTTACCGATAGGCACGCTGGCCAGCTTGCCCGTCTCCGGACTTGTCGTATACCGGGTAGCATAGACCGTTGCTTCCGTAGGACCATAAATATTTTCCAATACGGCGCCCGGAGACAAGTTGTAGTAGTCTTGCACCAATTTTGCCGGCAGCGTCTCTCCGCAAGCGAACACATATTTCAGGTTTCGGATGCAATCGGCGCCGGTGTCCTTCATGTAATGAACCAACACGCTGAGCATGGAAGGCACAAGGTTCAAGTGGGTGATCCGATTATCCTCTACGGCCTTCAATAAGGCGGCCGGGTCTTTTTCCGCGCCTTGCGGCAAAATTACCAGCTTCCCTTGACCGAAAAACCAGCTGAACAGCTCGGGCACCGAGAAGTCGAACGTGAAAGTGGTCTTCAGCAGGAACGCATCGCCCGCGAGCAGCGGATATTCGCATTCCAATTGGCTCAAGGTATGAACAGCCGATTGATGCTCGACCATAACACCTTTCGGCTTACCGGTCGATCCAGACGTATAGATGACATACGCCAAATGATTCGGCCCCGCCGCGGGGTCCGGATTCGACCCGTTCCTGTCGTAAGCTTGCGGATCGTCCAGGTTCACCACTTTCCCGCCAAAGGCCGGATGTCCCGGCAGATGACCCTGGGTGAGCAAGATTTTCGCGCCCGAATCCTCCAGCATGTAGCGGATGCGGTCCTCCGGGAATTCCGGATCGATCGGCACGTACGCGCCGCCGGCTTTCCAGATGCCAAGGATGCCTACGATCATGTCCAGGGAACGCTCGACCATGATCCCCACGAGTTGATCCGGCTGCACTCCTTCGGCCCGCAAAGTCCGCGCCAGCCGGTTGGCCCGCTCGTTCAGCTCGGCATATGTCAGCTGCCGATCCTCGAATACGAGAGCCGTTCGGTCCGGCGTTCGCGCCGCCTGCTCCTCGAACACTTGATAGATCGTTTTCTCCCGCGGGTAATCAACTGCCGTATCGTTCCAGATGTTCAGGATCTGCGCTTTTTCCTGCGGAGTGATCAGCTCCAGCTCATCCACGCGGATGTTCGGATTGGCGGCAACCTGTTCCATGAGATGAACCAAATGCCCGTGAATCCGCTCTATGCTTGCCTGCTCGTAGACCGAAGCGTTATACCGATAGAATAGCTTCATGTCTTCGCCCGGCAAGACAAGCAGGTTGAAATCGTAGTTCGTCTGCTCGAACATCTCGAGGTCCACAATTTCCAACGGCGCCCGCTCGCCGCTTCCGACCTGTTCCACCTGACGCTCGAGCGGATAGTTTTCAAAGACCATGATATGCGAAATCAAATGATGCTTTTGTTCGCTCTGCGCTTGAATCTCATAGAGCGGATACGTATCGTAGGCGTGAGATGCCAAGTATTGCTCCTGGCGCTCTTTCATGACTTTGGCAAAGGTGTCGCCAGCCTCTGTACGCACCCGTACCGGGACCGCGTTAATAAACAAGCCGACCATGCTTTCGATTCCCGGGATTTCCGCCGGTCTTCCCGATACGACGCTGCCGAACACCACATCCCGGCTGCCGTTGTATCTTTGCAGCACGATTCCCCAGGCCGCTTGCATTAACGTATTGACCGTCACCTGATATTGTTTCGCCACAAGCTCCAGACGCTGAGTCAACCCCGGGTCCAGATCGTAGAGCAGCTTCTCGGAGACATAACCCTCCGTTTTTTCAGGGGACTCCGCTTTTCGCTGCGGCAGCACCGTCTGCTCTTCGTAGCCCTCCAAGTACCCGGTCCAATAGTTGGCCGCTTCTTCATGATTTTGTTGCTCCAGCCATTCCATATATCGGCTGTACGGCAAGACTGCGGCAAGATCTGGCTGCCTATGCTGCCGGATCGCAAAATAATGCTCGAACAGTTCCTGGATCACGAGAGGTAAGCTCCAACCGTCCATAATAATATGGTGGAAGCTCCATAGGAGCAGGAAGTCTTCTTCGCCTGTACGCAAAACCGTCATACGCAGCAGCGCATCTTGTGTCAGATCGAATCCTCTGACCTTGTCCGCACCAAGATAAGTCTCGATATGCTTCTCGCGCTGCGCCTCATTCGTCGCACGCAGATCTTCATAAGCTATGTCGATCTTCCGGCTTCGCAGGACGACTTGAACCGGCAGCTCGCTCCACCCGGTGTAAAAGCTTGTTCGCAAAATTGCATGGCGCTGCACCAACGCATCCCAACTGCGCGTAAAGTCCTCCAAATGGAAGGTTCCCCGCAGGTAGAACTTGGCTTGCTCAAAATACGCTACCGACTCCGGCTCCAGCAGGCTGTGGAACAGCATCCCCTTCTGCATCGGCGTCAGCTTGTACACATTCTCAATGTCGCCCAAGCGGCGGGTTTCTTCTACCAACTGCTCCAGTTTTTCGACGGTGAGTTCCTTTAGCAAGACGTCGCTAGGCGTTAGCTCCGCATGCTCTTTCGTCACGCAATGCTGAACGACCTCTAGAAGACTCGCGCGGACGAGATCGCCGAACCGCTCCATCGTTTCGCTGCGGTATTCTTTGCCGCTATAGCTGATCGTCAGCGATAGCTTGCCTTCGGATATCATACCGTTGATCCCCAGCGTATACGACTGAGGCGTCCGTTCGCCCACCTCCGCGCCGGTCGAATAAGGTGAGACTTGCAGTCCGCTGCTGTGCAGGTCCTGATCGAACTGCCCCAGATAGTTGAAGCTGATTTCCGGCTTCGTTTCAATCGGGACGCCCTCCGTCGAAGCGGACAAATAGTTCAAGATGCCGTAGCCGATTCCTTTGTGCGGAATTTGCCGCAGACCTTCCTTCACCCGCTTGATTCGGCGCGACACGTTCAGTTCGGCTCCCATCTCCAATACGACCGGATACTGGCTTGTAAACCATCCCACGGTGCGGGTAATATCGATGTCCGGAAGGATCGCTTCCCGTCCATGCCCTTCCAGATTGACCAGAACCTGCTCGATGCCGGTCCACTTGTGAACCGCCATGCCCAGCGCGGTTAGCAGCAAGTCGTTCATTTCCGTGTTGTACGCGCGGTGCGCTTGCTTCAGCAGCTGCTCCGTTTCCCGCTCGGTCCATTGGACCGTAACGGCTTGGCTGTCCCGGATCAAAGCGTTCGCCTGAACGTAGTCCTTCGGCAGCGGACTCGGACCAACCTCTTCAATCTGCTGCCAATAACTCCGTTCGCGTTCAGCCGCAGAACTATTCGCGTAAAGCGACAGCTGCTGTGCCCAGAGCTGGAAGGAATCCGTTTTTTGCGGAAGCCGGATCGTTTGCCCGCTCGCCGCTTGTTCGTAGCCGGCAGCGAGATCCTCGAATAAGATCCGCCACGATACCCCGTCAACCGCCAAGTGATGAATGGCAATCAGCAGATGGTCGCCATCCGCGCAGCGGAACAATCCCAGTTTCATCAGCGGCCCGTCGCTCAAGCTGATGCCGCTTTGGATTTCCGACGCTTTCGCTTCCACCGCGGCAGCGCAATCCGCGTCCCCTTTGAAATCGAAGATATCCAAGCTGTAGAGCTCGCCTTCGTCTACCCGGCGGTTCCATGCTTCGATGCCATGTTCCGTCTGGCGAAAAACAAGGCGCAGCGCGTCATGATGCTCGGCGATGGCGCGGATCGCCTGACGAAGTGCCGTTTCGTCGAAGCCCTCCTCACGGTACAGCATGACCGCCTGATTGAAATGATGCGGATCGGCAAGCCGCTGCTCGAAGAACCAGTGTTGAATCGGCGTCAGTTTTGTCGGCCCGGCCACTTCTCCTTGTTCCGCGATCCGGCTGGCCGTTTCGATATGCGGGCTTAGCTCGGCGATGGTCGGATACTTGAACAAATCCTTCATTTTCAGCTTATGTCCCGTTTGAAGCAGTCTCGACGAAACCTGAATCGCTTTGATCGAGTCGCCTCCAAGGTCGAAGAAATTGTTCCGCACGCCGATCCGCGGATGACCCAATACGCTTTCCCACACGGAAGCCAGCGTCCGTTCTATCGCGGTCTGCGGCGCCGCGTATTCCGCCCCCGTCATGCTTTCTTCCGGGGCAGGCAGCGCTTTGCGATCAAGCTTCCCGTTCGGCGTCAGCGGCATTTGTTCCAATTGGACAAAATACGACGGGACCATATAGCCGGGCAGCTCTTCAGCCAGCGCCGTGCGAAGCTCGCCAGGCGTCAGCAGCCGGTCGGCCGTCAAGTACGCGCACAAAACCTTGTGCCCGCTGCTGTCCTCACGCGCGATGACGATGGCTTCCTTCACGGATGCCACGTTCAGAAGCTGAGCTTCCACCTCGCCAAGCTCAATCCGGTACCCGCGGATTTTGACCTGATGGTCGATCCGGCCCAAGTATTCGATATTGCCGTCCGGCAGCCAGCGGGCCAAATCCCCGGTCCGGTACATCCGCTCTCCGGGTTCGAACGGATTGTCCACGAATTTTTCGGCCGTCAGCTCAGGACGGTTCAAGTAGCCTCGGGCCACGCCGTCCCCGGCAATGTACATTTCGCCCGGCACGCCCGGCGGCACAGGGTTCCGCTGCTCGTCAAGCAAATAAATGCTCACATTGGCCGCAGGCACACCAATCGGCACCGATTCGCGCGTGTCCCGCACGGGATCGTACAAGTAAATCATGCAGCCGACGACCGTTTCGGTCGGACCGTATTCGTTGAAAATTTGCACTTGCCCGTTAAACTGCTCCATGATGCTTTTCGCCAGATTCGTGCTGAGATTTTCGCCGCCAACAATGAATTTCCGGATTCTTGATCCGCTTGGCAGCTTCATCTCTTTGATCAGGCTGAGATGCGTCGGCGTCAGCTTAACGATGTCCACTTGATTTTCTTCGACGATACGCTGAATGAGCATCGCCTTGTCCTCTCCGTCGTAGATGCGGATCGTGTTCCCCGTAATTAACGGAGTGAACACCGACGTTACCGTCAAATCGAAGGAAATCGACGAGTACAACGGGAAGTCGAGCTTTTCGCCGGCGACATATACGTCCTTGGCCCACCAAATATAGTTGACCAGGCCTTGCTGCGTGATCATGGTTCCTTTCGGCAGCCCCGTCGTGCCCGAGGTGTAGATGAGATAAACCAGTTCCTCCGGCTGCACGGGCCATCCCGGATTCGAACCGTCTTGGGCATACGCTTGCGGATCGTTCAGATCGACAAGCTTGCCGGCGAAGGAAACGCGTTCCCGTAAATGGCTTTGCGTGAGCAGCAGCTTCGCGCCCGAATCCTCCAAAATGTACCCGATGCGCTCCTCCGGATATTCCGGATCGATCGGCACATACGCACCACCCGCTTTTATAATCCCGAGAATCCCGACGATCATTTCCAAGGAACGTTCGACCATAAGGCCGACCAGTTGTTCCGACTGAACACCTTCGGCGCGCAGCGTGCGCGCAAGCCGGTTCGCCTGTTCGTTCAATTCCTTGTACGTGAGTCGGCTTTCTTCGTAAATCGCCGCGATACGTTCCGGCGTCCGTTTCACCTGTTCCTCGAACAACTGATGAATCGCCTTCTCCCGCGGGTACTCGACCTTGTGGCCGGCCCAATCGAGCAATTGCGCTTTCTCTTGTGGCGTTACCAGCTCCAGCTCATCCACACGAATGTTCGGATTGTCCGCAACCTGTTCAATGATTCGCATGAGATGTCCGCGGATTCGTTCGACGCTGGTCCGCTCGTAGACGCAAGCATTGTAACGGAAGCTTACGCGGAGCGCATCGCCCGGAATAACAATCAGGTTGAAATCATAGTTGGTTTGCTCGAACATGGCGAAATCCGTAAGCTCAATCGCTTCGCCCTCGCCGCTTCCCGTCTGCTCCACCTGCTGCTCGACAGGATAGTTTTCAAATACCATGATATGGCTGATCAAATCCTGCTTCTGTTCGGTTTTCCCCTGAATCTCATAGAGCGGATACGTATCGTACGCATGCGAGGCCAAGGAATCCTTCTGGGTTCGTACCATCACTTCCATGAAGGTCTCGCCTTCCTCCGCTTGGACCCGTACCGGGATCGTGTTAATAAACAAACCGATCATGCTTTCAATGCCCGGTATTTCGGCCGGTCTTCCGGATACGACGCCTCCGAAAACGACATCCCGATGGCCGTTATAGCATTGCAGGGCAATTCCCCATGCCGTCTGCAGCAGCGTGTTGACCGTAACCTGATGACGTTTCGCCACGAGGTCGATTCGCCGGGTCAAGTCCTGGCCCCAATCGCAAACGAGCTCTTCCAATACATAGGCTTCCGCCTTGCCTTGAGGTTTCCCTTCCGGCACGATCGTTTGGTGTTCATAGCCTTCCAAATAGCGGCTCCAGTAATCGGAAGCTTCAGCATCGTCTTGCCGCTCCAACCATTCGATGTACCGGCTGTACGGCTGAGCCTCGACAAGCTCCGGCTGACGTTTCCGGCGGATGGCGGAATAGTGCTCGAACAGTTCCCCGGTAATGAGCGGAATGCACCAGCCGTCCATAATGATATGGTGGAAGCTCCACAGCACCCGGTAGCTCTCTTCTCCCGTATGCAGAACCGTTACGCGCATCAGCGCATCCCGGGCAAGATCGAAGCCTCTCGCCTTGTCTTCGGCAGCGTACGTTTCGAGGTAAGCCTGCCGCTCGGCGTCATTCATTTGGCGCAGATCTTTATACGCAAATTCGATGCTCTTCGAGCGGAAGACCACTTGTACCGGCAAATCTCCCCAACCGCTGTAAAAGTTCGTCCGCAGGATGGCATGTCTTTGCGCCAAGGCATCGAAGCTGTGCGCGAACGCTTCCGTATCCAGGCTGCCCCGCAGTCCAAACTCCGCTTGCTCGAAATACGATACCGAGCCCGGCTCCATCAAGCTGTGGAACAGCATTCCCTTCTGCATCGGCGTGAGCTTGTACACATCCTCAATCTCGCCCACGTGCCGGGTTTGCTCTACCAGCTGCTCCAACTGCTCCATCGTGAGTCCCTTCAGCAAGACGTCGCTAGGCGTCAATTCCGACCGTTCCTTCGTGATGCAGTGCATGATGACTTTCTGCAGGCTAGCCTGGATGATACCGGCCAAGCGCTCGATCGTTTCTTGGCGGTATTCCTTGCAGTTGTAGCTAATCGTCAGCGCCAGCGCGCCTTCGGAAATCATGCCGTTGATATCCAGCGCATAGTTCTGCACCGTCTGTCCGCTTAGCGCTTCGCCGATCGAATACGGTGAGAGCTGCAGCGCATTGCTTTGCAGGTCCTGATCGAACTGGCCGAGGTAATTAAAGCTGATTTCCGGCTCGATGTTCCATTGGACGCCCTCGGAAGAAGCCGACAAATAGTTCAGGATGCCGTAGCCGATCCCCTTATGCGGAATTTGGCGCAGCCCTTCCTTCACCCGCTTGATCCGGCGCGCGATCTCCCGATCCGCTCCCATCTCCAGCACGATCGGATATTGGCTTGTAAACCATCCCACGGTGCGGGTGATGTCGATGTCCGGAACGATCGGCTCCCGGCCGTGTCCTTCCAGGTTCACCAGAACTTTCTCGATACCGGACCACTCGTGAATCGCCATCCCTAAAGCAGTTAACAACAGGTCGTTCATTTCCGTGTTATACGCACGGTGCGCTTGCTTGAGCAGTTGCTCCGTTTCCTGTTCGCTCCATTGGACCGTGACGGATTCGACATCCCTGAGCAGCGAGCTGTCCTGCGCTTGGTCCTTCGGCAGCGTAACCGCATCAACCGCTGCAATCTCCTGCCAGTAGGCGCGTTCGCGTTCCATGGCCGCACTTTCCGCATAAAGCGACAGCCGCTCCGCCCAGAGCTGGAACGAGTCCGTTTTTTGCGGAAGCTGAATGGCTTGTCCTCTTGCGGCTTGCTCGTACCCGGCTGCAAAATCCTCGAACAAAATGCGCCACGATACCCCGTCAACTGCCAAATGGTGAATGACGATCAGCAGATGATCCCCGTCGGCGCAGCGGAACAATCCCAGCTTCATCAGCGGCCCTTCGCTCAGGTCGATGCCGCTTTGGATTTCGTTCGCCTTGGTTTCAAGCGCCGCGGCACAGTCCTCTTCGTTCTTGAAATCGAAAATATCCATGGTGAAAAGCTCGCCTTCGTCCACTCCGCGGTTCCATGCTTCGATGCCATGGTCCGTCCGGCGGAAGACCAGACGCAACGCGTCGTGATGTTCGGCCAACCTGGTCATCAACGCGCGAAGCGCCTCTTCCTCAAAGCCATCCTCCCGGTACAGCATGACGGCATGGTTATAATGATGCGGAGCCGCTGTCTGGCGCTCGAAGAACCAATGTTGGATCGGCGTCAGCTTGGTCGCTCCGGTCACTTCCCCTTGCTCGGCGATTCGGCTGACCGCTTGGATATGCGGGCTTAGCTCGGCGATCGTCGGATACTTGAACAAATCTTTCATTTCCAGCTTGTAGCCCGCCTGGAACAGCCTCGAAGAGACCTGGATCGATTTGATCGAGTCGCCGCCAAGATCGAAGAAGTTGTCGCGAATCCCGACCCGCGTGGCGCCCAGAACGCCTTCCCAAACCGAAGCCAGAGTTTGTTCCACGGCCGTCCGCGGCGCGGCATACTCCGCTCCCGTCTGCACGCTTCCTTCCGGGGCCGGCAGCGCTTTGCGGTCCAGCTTCCCGTTCGGCGTACGCGGCATCCGCTCCAGCTGCACGAAGTAGGACGGGATCATGTAGCCTGGCAGCTCTTGCGCCAGCGCTCCCCGCAGCCCGCTTACCGTCAGCTCCGTATCCGCTACGAAGTAGGCGCACAAATATTTTTGCCCGCTAACGTCTTCGCGCGCAAGCACGATCACCTCTTGTACGGACGCCACATTTAAGAGCTTGGCTTCCACCTCTCCCAGCTCAATCCGGTACCCGCGAATTTTGACCTGATGGTCGATGCGGCCCAAATATTCCATCGTGCCGTCCGGCAGCCAGCGGGCCAAGTCTCCGCTCTTATACATCCGATCCCCGGTCACGAACGGGTTATCCACGAATCGCTCCGCGGTTAAATCCGGGCGATTCAAGTAGCCGCGCGCCAGCCCGTCTCCGGCCACGTACAGCTCCCCGGCAATCCCAATCGGCTGCGGATGACGCTGCTCGTCCAAAATATAGAGGCTCAACGTCGGAATCGCTGTCCCGATGTTGCTTGTACCCTCTTCGATTTCCGTTTCCGTAATTTCTTTATACGTGGCATGCACGGTCGTTTCGGTGATTCCATACATGTTGATCAGTTGGACATGCGGGTACTTCGTTCTCCATTCTTTCAATAAAGCCGGGCTTAGCGCCTCCCCGCCGAAGATGATCTGTCTCAGCTTCAGTTCCTTGCCGTCATGGCTCAGCTCTTCCTGCAGCAGCTGATAGAAATACGTCGGCGTCTGGTTCAAAATGGTAACCTGCTGCGCTTTCAGCAATTGCAGGAATTGCTGCGGATTTTTCGCGGTCAAGGAAGGCACAACGACCAATTTGCCTCCGTAGAGCAATGCTCCGTACATTTCCCATACCGAGAAATCGAAGCAGAACGAATGAAATAACGTCCACGTGTCCGCAGGCCCGAAATCAAACAGGTTCCGGTCGTTAAACAAGAGGCGGACTACGTTTTTATGCTCGATCAACGTGCCTTTCGGCTTGCCTGTCGTTCCCGACGTATAGATCACATAAGCCAGATGGTTCGGTCCGACCGCTGTGCCCAGGTTTGATGCGTCCTCATGGTACGCGGCGGAGTTATGCAAGTCCACGACCTTTCCGTCAAAGAACGCCCGTTCCATCAAATGGGTCTGAGTCAGCAGCATCCCGGCACCCGAGTCTTCCAGTACATAGCGAATCCGTTCTTCCGGATATTCCGGGTCCACCGGCACATACGCGCCGCCGGCTTTCAGAATGGCGAGCATCCCCACGATCATTTCGAGGGAACGGTCGGCCATAATGCCTACCAGTTGATCGGATTTCACCCCTTCGGCGCTTAACGTTCTCGCCAGCTGGTTCGCCCGTTCGTTCAGCTCCCGGTACGTGAGCTCGCTTCGCTCGGATACGACGGCCACCAGATCCGGCGTTCGCTCCGCCTGTTCCTCGAACAACCGATGAATCGTTTTATCCCGGGGGTAATCCGCCTTGCACTCGCCCCATAGCTCCAAAATTTGCGTTTTCTCCTGCGGCGTGATGATCTCGATGGACGACAGCAGGGTCTGCGGCTCCTCCGTGACGATATCGATCACCTGCATGAAATGCTTCGCCATCCGGTCTACGGATTCTTGCTTATACAGCACACTCGCATATTCGAGGCTGCATACGAGTTCGCCCGCTTCCTCCGACACTGTCAGCATCAAGTCGAACTTCGCCACCGGATGCCGATGTTCGTACGGTTTAAACTGCAAACCTTCGATTTCTTGCGCCCCTTGCTCCATATTCTGCAGCACAAGCATCGTGTCGAACAACGGGTTGCGGCTCAAGTCGCGCTTCAGATTCAGCTTATCGATCAGCATTTCGAACGGATAGTCTTGATGTTCATACGCTTTTAACGCCGTTTCCTTCACTTCCTGCACGTAGTCTTGGAACGTCTTCTCTCCTGCCGGGTAATTGCGTATCGCCAGTGTATTGACGAACATCCCGATCAGGCTTCCCAAGTCGGCATGCCGCCTGCCCGCAATCGGAGAGCCGACCGTAACGTCTTCTTGACCTGTATATTTATGCAGCAAGGTTGTATAAGCTGCCAATAATACCATGTACAAGGTAGATCCCGTTTGCGCCGCAAGCTGCTTCAGCGCGTCGCTTCGATGTTGGCCGAGGGAAAACTCCATCCGGTCCCCTTCAAAGCTGCGCACCGCCGGTCTTAACTCATCGGTCGGCAGACCGAGCACCGGAAGCTCCCCGCGAAAGACATCGAGCCAATACTCTTCCTGCTTGCTCATCCGTTCGCTTTGAGCTTCCGCTTGCTGCCATGCCGCGTAATCCTTGTACTGAATTCGCAGCGGCGGCAGCTCCGCTCCCTCGTATAGCCGGATAAACTCCTCGACAAGAATGCTCATGGACACGCCGTCGGAAATAATATGATGCATGTCAAACAGCAGCAGATGGCGGTCTTTCTCCAGCCCGATCAATCCCACGCGCAGCAGCGGCGGCTTCGCCAGATCAAACGCCCGCACGAAGCTGCGGATGCGCTCTTCGGCTTCCTCTTCTCCCGTCTGGGCATAATCTACCGCAAACGCTACCTCCGGGTGCACCCGCTGCACCGGCTCGCCGTTCACCGTCTCGAAACCAGTACGCAGCGTTTCGTGACGCCGGATCAACTGCCGGAACGCTTCCTCCAGCCGCTCCCGGTCCAGCGCCCCTTCGACCGTCATGACGCCCGGCATGTTGTAGCCGACTTCCCCGCCCTCCAGTTGGCTCAAAATGTACAGCCGCTTCTGGGCTGAAGAAACCGGATAATACGGCCGCTCCTCGATGACCGGGATGGAGGCGTAAGCCATGTTCTCCCGCTCTTCTAGCAATTGCGCCATTTCCTCAATCGTCGGATATTGGAACGCTTCCCGCAGGGAGATCTCCCCGCTCATCTCTTTTTGAATCCGGGATACCAGCAATGTCGCCCGTAAAGAATGGCCTCCGATGTCGAAGAAGTTGTCTTTCACCCCAACTTGCGGTAGCCCCAACACCTCCTGCCAGATTTGCGCGAGCTGCGCTTCCGCCGGCGTTCTTGGAGCCGCGAGTTCCGTACCTGCGTGCAAGTCCGCCTCCGGCGCAGGCAGCGCCTTACGGTCGACTTTGCCATTCTTCGTCAGCGGCATCCGCTCGAGCTGTACAAAGTAGGACGGGATCATATACTCCGGCAGCTCTTGAGAGAGCGCGGCTCTGAGCTCACCCGCCGTCAGGGTTCGGTCCGCCACGAAGTACGCGCCCAATCGCTTATGCCCGGTCTCGTCTTCATGTGCGATCGCAACGGCTTCCTGCACCGCCTCCGTTTTCAGGAGATGCGCCTCCACCTCGCCAAGCTCGATCCGATAGCCGCGAATCTTCACTTGGGCGTCGATCCGGCTGATATATTCGATGCTTCCATCCTCCAGCCATTTTACCAGATCCCCGGTCCGGTACATCCTGCCGCCCGGCGCCAACGGGGAATAAATGAATCTCTCGTCCGTCAGCTCCGGATAGTTCAAATAGCCTCGGGCCAAGCCATCCCCGGCAATATACAATTCTCCGGGAATACCTGCCGGCAGCAGACGTTGATCGCGATCCAAGACATAAACGGACGTATTGCTGATCGGCTTGCCGATGGGCACGGTATCCGCCTTCTCGTCCATATCGTCGACTCGGTGGTAGGTAGCAAATACGGTGCTTTCCGTCGGTCCGTAGACATGGATCAACCGGCCGGGGCCAAGACGCGCAAACGCTTTTCGCACATGGCCTGCCGATACCTTCTCCCCGCCGAACAGCAAGGCTTCCAGCGTTTCGAAGCAATCGACGTCGATGTCCACCAGCGTATTGAAAAGGGCGGTCGTCATGAAACATTTCGTGATCCGCTGCGTGCGCAGCACACGCGACAGCTCCCGAGCGTCCATCACCTCATCGCGAGTGATCAGCACAAGGGAAGCTCCGTTCAGCAGCGCTCCGTAAATGTCGAACGTTGAACCGTCGAACGAGAAGCTGGATAACTGCAGAATCCGGTCTTTTGCCGCGAACCCGATGTAGTTCGTTTCCTTGACCACGCGGCTGATGTTGTAATGCATCGTCAAGTTGCCTTTCGGCTTGCCTGTAGAACCGGAAGTGTAGATGATGCATGCCAGCGCCTCGGAGCCATGAACCGGCGTAAGGTTGTCTTTGCCTCCCTGATACATCTGCCGGTCCGTTAAATCCAGTACAAGCCCGGTAAATTGTACCTTCTTCTGCACTTGCGGCTGGGTCAGCAGCAGCTTCGCGCCCGAATCCTCCAGCATATAACGGATGCGCTCCTCCGGATATTCCGGATCGATCGGCACATAAGCTCCTCCAGCTTTCAAGATGCCGAAGATCCCGACAATCATCTCCAAGGAACGCTCCACCATAAGGCCGACAGGCTGATCCGGCTCTACGCCTTCGGTCCGCAGCGTGCGTGCCAACCCGTTGGCCCGTTCGTTCAGCTCGCCATACGTCAGCTGTTCGTCCCCGAATATCACCGCCACGGCATCCGGCGTACGCTCCACCTGCTCCTCGAACAGTTGCTGAAGCGTCTTGTCCTTCGGATAACGGGTCGTTGTATCGTCCCATACTTGCCGCATCTGCGCTTTTTCTTGCGGCGTGATCAGCTCCAGCTCGCTTAATCGCACTTGCGGGTTGTTCGCGATTTGTTCCAGCATATGAACCAAATGTCCCTGAATCCGTTCGATGCTTGCCCGATCATAAACGAGCGCATTGTAACGGAAAACAATCTTGAACGATTCGCCCGGCATGACAATCAGGTTAAAATCATAGTTCGTCTGCTCAAACAATTCGGCGTCCGTAATCTCAAACGCAGCTTGCTCGCCGCTTCCCAACTGCTGTATCTGCTGTTCGACAGGATAGTTTTCGAACACCATAATATGCGTGATCAAATTTTGCTTTTGCCCCGTTTGCGCTTGAATCTCGTAGAGCGGATACGTATCGTACGCATGCGAAGCCAAATACCGCTCCTGATGCTTTTTGACCGCTTCCGCGAAAGTTGCATGCTCTTCCGTCCGGACACGTACCGGGATCGTATTAATGAAGAGCCCGATCATGCTTTCGATGCCCGGTATTTCCGTCGGCCTTCCCGATACGACGCTTCCGAAGACGACGTCCCGCTGACCGTTGTATTTCTGAAGCACAATCCCCCATACCGCTTGCATCAACGTGCTGACCGTCACTTGATGCTGCTTCGCCATGCGTTCTATACGCTGGGTCAGGCCTTTGTCGAGATCATAAACGAACTGCTCCGAAACATGGCCTTTCGCCTTGCCGGAAGTGTTGGCTAACGGCAGCGTCGTATGCTGTTCATAGTCTTCCAGATACTCGCGCCAATACCGGGAGGCTTCATCGTCATTTTGCCGATCGAGCCATTCGATGTACTGGCTGTACGGCAAAGCCAAGGCAAGCTCTGGTTGTTTTTGCTGCATGACGGCCGCATAGTGCTCGAATACTTCCCGGGTAATGAGAGGGATGCACCAGCCGTCCATAATAATATGGTGGAAACTCCACAGCAGCCGGTAAGCTTCTTCCCCCGTGCGCAGGATCGACACGCGCAGCAGCGCATCCCGGGCCAGATCGAATCCTCTGGCTTTATCCTCGGCGGCGTACGCCTCAATATACGCCTCCCGCTGCGCCTCGTCCATTCCGCGCAAATCCTCATAGACAAATCCGCTCTTTTTGTCGCGATAGACGATCTGCACCGGCAGGTCCTTCCAACCGCTGTAAAAGTTTGTCCGCAAGGCGGCGTGTCTTTGCACCAAGGCGTCTAAACTTTTAGCGAAAGCTTCCACATCAAAGGTTCCCCGCAGATCGAACGTCGCTTGTTCGAAGTACGATCCCGAATCGGGCTCCAGGAGGCTGTGGAACAGCATGCCTTTCTGCATCGGCGTCAGCTTGTATACATTCTCGATTTCGCCAAGGTGTCCCGTCTGTTCCACTAGCTCATCCAGTTCTTCAACGGTCAGCCCCTTCAGCAGAACGTCGCTCGGGGTCAGTTCCGCCCGTTCCTTCGTTACGCAATGCTGAATGATCTTTTGAAGGCTTGCCCGGAATAGTCCGGAGAATCGCTCGATCGTTTCTTGGCGATACTCCTTGCCGTTATAGCCGATGGTCAGCGTCAGCGCTCCTCCGGAGATCATCCCGTTGATATCCAGCGCATAATGCCGCTCCGCGCTTTCGCTTGCCGCCGTACCGGTCGAATAAGGCGAGATTTGCAGCGCATTCGCTTGCAGGTCTTGGTCGAATTGGCCCAGATAGTTGAAGCTGATGTCCGGCCTTACTTCCAAGGAGCCTTCCTCTTCCGGTGCAGACAAATAGTTCAGAATGCCATAGCCGATTCCTTTATGCGGAATTTGGCGCAGACCTTCCTTCACCCGCTTGATTCGGCGCGATACGTCCCGGTCCGCCCCCATGTCCAAGACGATCGGATATTGGCTCGTAAACCAACCTACGGTACGGGTGATGTCGATGTCGGGAATAATCGGCTCCCGGCCGTGTCCTTCCAGATTGACCAGCACGTGCCCGATTCCGGTCCACGTGTGAATCGCCATCCCCAAGGCGGTCAGCAGCAGATCGTTCATCTCCGTGTTATACGCCCGATGCGCCTGTTTCAACAGCTGTTCCGTTTCCTCCGGGGTCCACTGGATCGTTATAGTTTTACTATCCCGAACCAAAGCTTGCTCCAGTGCGTCATCCTTCGGCAGCGGCGCTGCGTCCGCCTGCCGGAGCTGCTGCCAGTACGCCCGCTCGCTTTCCATCGCCGGACTGTTCGCATAAATCGAGAGTTGCTGCGCCCAGAGCTGGAAGGAATCCGTTTTTTGCGGAAGCCGGATGGCTTGCCCGCTTACCGCTTGTTCATAACCGGAGGCACGATCCTCGAACAAAAT
>NZ_JTHN01000059.1 GCF_001399685.1 Paenibacillus sp. A3 | reverse complement strand
CTCGCCATCGCGCCGGGCGAATTCGTCAGTCTCATCGGCCCGAGCGGCTGCGGGAAGACGACCGTGCTGTCGCTAATCAGCGGCTTGCTGACGCCGACTTCAGGAACCGTGCGGGTGCTGGGCGAACCGATTCAAAGACCGATTCCGAGAGTCGGATATATGCTCCAACAGGATTATTTATTTCCTTGGCGGACGATCTTCGAGAACGCCTCAATCGGTCTCGAATTGCTCGGGCCGATGAGACTGACGAATTCGCCCGGCGCGATGGCGAGCTGCACATCCTGCAGCGCGACGAACGCGCCTTTGCGGTTAACATATACTTGTGAAACGCCGTCCAGCTCCACGGCATACATACGGCCACCCCTCCTTGTGCGTTTAGCCTGTGAGACAGCGGGAGTACGCGTGGCGGCCCTGCGGAGCGTCGTATCCGCAGCCAGACCTCACGCCCCTGCAACGGTAATCCCGAAGCGTCGCCGCGCCCTCGTTGACCATAGCGGCAGCATGCACTACTTCACATTTTGCTTCGCTTTTTCGGCAAATTGATTGTTGACGAGCGTCTTAAAATCGGTGCGCTTCTTGAGCTCCCCGGCCGCTTCCATCACATCCTGGAGGTTGTTCCACTCCTGTTCGTCGACGATTCCGTCGACGGCGAACGAGTCTTGGTCCTTATAGCGCTTGATTACGCTGCGGACGATATCTTTATCCGTGTCTTGGAAGTAGGGGGCGATGGCCGCCGCAATGTCATCCACGCTGCTTTGCTGCACCCAGTTTTGCGCTTTTTGCACGGCATTGGCGAATTTCTGGACCGTATCCGCGTTCTTGCCGATGTAGCTCTTTTTCGCCATGAACACCGTATAAGGCAGATTGCCGCTCTCCACCCCGAAGGAAGCGACGACGTAGCCTTTGCCCTGCTTCTCGAACATCGATGCCTGAGGCTCGAACAGCTGTACGTAGTCCCCCGTGCCCGAGACGAAAGCCGTCGGGATGTTGGCGAACTCCACATTCTGAAGCAGGTTCAAATCGTTCTGCGGATGGATACCGTGCTTCTTCAACGTAAATTCGCCGGCCATCTGCGGCATTCCGCCTTTTCGCTGGCCGAGGAAAGTCGTCCCCCTGAGCTTATTCCAGTCGAACGCTCCTTCGGGCGGCTTACGCGCCACGAGAAACGTTCCGTCGGTTTGGGTCAATTGCGAGAAATTGACCACCGGGTCGCCCGCACCTTGCTGATGCACGTAGATCGACGTCTCGGAGCCGACCAGCGCGACGTCGATCCCGCCCGACAGCAGCGTCGTCATCGTTTTATCCCCGCCGAAGGTCGTCGTCAGTTCGATATCGAGCCCCTGCTCTTTGAAAAATCCTTTCTCCATCGCCACGTATTGCGGCGCATAAAAGATCGACCGGGTCACCTCGCCGATTCGCACCTTTACCAGTTCTCCGCTCTTCTTCGGACCGCAGCCTGCGAGCGTCGCGCACGCCGTAAGCACCAGCACAAGCATAAGCACCGCCGCTCTACCCAGACGCCTTATTTTCATAGGCCAGTCCCTCCCTGTCAGCGTCTTAACGCATGACGAACTTTAGATATGACAGCATATGAACGCGCCTAGAAAATGGTGAGAGCGTATGTCTGTAGAAGCCAAAAAAAGGCCGTTTCCACGGACAATCCGCGGAAACAGCCTGGAAGCTGAATCTATTCCTATGAAGTTCGTTAAACGGCCGTTATTTTCGGCCATGCCAATTCAAAGCCTTGATTGACAAGCGCGTTCTGGAACGCTTCAAGCTTGGCCGGCGTATTCCGCACCTCGCGGGGCTGATAGCCGTTTTGCAGGCAGAAGGCGGCCAACGCCCCCGCAGCCTCTCCGATGTTCCACTCCACGGGATGCAGCCGGAAGCAGCCGTTCGTAATATGCGTCGTGCCGAGATTTTTGCAGGCCGGCAATAGGTTTTCCAGACGGACCGGGATCAGACTGCCAAGCGGGATTTGAAACGGCAGCGACGAGATGTCAAGATAGTTGCGGCCCGTCATGCTGGGATGCAGGTCGATCCGGTAGCAGCCGACTCCGACGGAATCCGGGAACGGCACTGCCCCCTGCTCACCGCGCACCGCTGCGCTTACATGCTGCTCCAGCACGGTGAACTCCGCGCGGATACGTCTGGACTCCCGAATGTACGGATATTTCGCCAATCCGTCCTCCGTACCGACGACATCCGGCCGCAGCCGCAGACCGGGGTAACCTGCCCCTCCGTCCGGGCGGGGAGCTTCCGTTTGTAGCCAGTACAGGAGCGACAAGCTGAGCTGCTTCGCCTGCCGCGCATGCTTCTGCGCTTCCTCCGGCTTCACGTCGTACACATTGCCGAGCCAATAATCGTTCTGCGACCAATTGACAATCGTGATATCGCTCGGAAACGTGCCGGACGCGAAATTTGCTTTGTCGACGATACGCCGGTAGTAAAAAAGCGAATATTTATCCGTACCCCAAAACAACGTGTCCTCCACAGGCTTCAAGGTGACCGGATCAGGCGATACCCAGCTAAGCTGCTTGTCCGGCCAAAAATCCGCCCGGTAGTTTCGCCAGAAGTTGTAATCCTTCGGTTTATCGATTACGTGGTTCTCGCCTTCCTTGTAATCCATGGCGAAGCAGTGGGTAAACGCCTGAATGTCCCGCGGATCGGGCGCGCCGTCCAGCGCATGAGGCTCGCCCGTCTGCCGCTTCGATTCGGCGCCCGTCACATATTCCGTGCAGGTCAGCGGAAGCAGCTCGCCCGTCTCGGTCGCATCCAAAATATACGCGGCGCGAATCGTATGCCGGTGACCCGTCTCCCCGATTACGGTAACCGACCGGACGCGGTCGCCGTCCGTCTCGGCTGCAACGGGCCGGTGCCGGGTCATGATAATGAGCCTGCCGCTGTGCACGTAGGGGGCCAGCATGTCTTGCAGAACGGCCAAATAGGCTCTCGGCTCCGCACCAAGCCGGCTCACGCCGCCGTTGCCGGGGTTCAAGTAATAAACCGAGCGCGCCTCTGCGGTCAGCGGAAACTTTGACTTATAATAGGCCCGCACCCCGTCGCGAAATTCGCGATAGCTGCGGGTGCAGCCGAATTGTTCGATCCAGCGGTGCTCGTCGGGCGGGACGGCCTGACTGGTCAGCTGTCCGCCGATCCAATCCGTCTCCTCGGTCAGGATGACCTGTCTCCCCATTCGGGCTGCCGCCAATGCGGCCGCGCAGCCTCCGACACCTCCGCCGATAATGGCAATGTCCGCTTGAAGTTCCTTGTGCATACACTGTCGCCTCCTTGTCGTCTGTTCCCTTCGGATGAACCAAAAATCGTCTTACATAAGAATAGACTGGAAAAACACCCAAAAGGTTACATCCGAGACCATAAAAAAACGGGGACCGTGTCCCCGCTTGTCGGATTAAAGCTTATAAATGTCGGAATATTTCACGCGCAAATAATCGACCAAGTAGGACGGGTTCAGCTCCTCGCCCGTCACCCGGGTGATGATTTCCGTCGGCGTCTGGCTTTTGCCGTATTGATAAATCTTATCCGCCAGCCAAGCCTTGATCGGAATCAGATTGCCTTCGCGAACCAGCTCTTCCACGTTGCCAAGCTCCTGCTCCAGCGTGCGTTTAATTTGCGCGGCATACATGTTGCCCAGCGCGTACGAAGGGAAGTAGCCGAACATGCCGCCCGACCAGTGCACGTCCTGCAGCACTCCTTCTCCGTTATCGGAAGGCACGATGCCGAGGTACTCCCGGTATTTCTCGTTCCACACCTCAGGCAGATCGGCGACTTTCACAGCCCCGCTGAACAGCGCCTTCTCGATTTCATAACGCACTATAATGTGCAAGTTGTACGTCAGCTCGTCGGCCTCGATGCGGATGAGGGATGGCTTCACTTCGTTCGTAGCGCGGTAAAAATCTTCGACGCTCACCTTGTCGAACTGGCCGGCATAATTTTTCTGAAGCTCGGGGAAATAACGGTTCCAGAACGGGCGGCTGCGTCCGATCATATTTTCCCAGAAGCGCGACTGCGATTCGTGGATGCCCATCGACGTACCCGTGCACAGCGGCGTGCCGAGCAAGTCCATCGAAATGTTCTGCTCGTAGAGCGCATGCCCGCCCTCGTGGATCGTGCCGAACAGCGCGCTGTTCACATCGTTCAGCAGGTAGCGCGTCGTAATCCGCACGTCGCCCGGGTTCAGGCCGGTCGCAAACGGATGGACGGTTTCGTCCAAGCGTCCCGCTTCGAAATCATAGCCCATCTGCTCCAATATGTATAAGCTGAACTTCTTTTGCTTGTCCTTGTCGAACGTCTGCTTCAAAAAGCCGGTTTCCGGCTTGTGAGCCGACTCCTGAATGGCCAACAGCAGCGGAACGACCTGCTCGCGCAGTGCGCCAAACACTTGATCGAGCTTCTCTACGGTCATGCCCGGCTCATACGCATCAAGCAGCGTGTTGTACTTGTGTCCCTCGTAGCCCCACAGCTCGATGAACTGCAGGTTCATATCGACGATTTTCTCCAAGTACGGCTGAAAGCCCGGAAAATCAGCCTGATGCTTCGCATCTTCCCAAGCCGATTCCGCCTGCGAGGTAAGCACCACATATTCCTGATACAGCTTCGGCGGAATTTTTTTGCTGCGGTCGTACTCCTTCTTGCATTCGCTTACAATTCGGCGGTCGATATCCGACAGCTCCGACTGTACTCCGGACGAAGCGAAGTAGTCCAAAAACGAGCCCATCTCGTCCGACACCGACATTTTGAACAGCTCGCCGGACAGCTCGCCGACGACTTCGGACCTTGCCCCAATGCCTTTCTTCGGCGCGCCTGTGCGCATGTCCCAATAAATGAGTCCGACGGCTTCCTCATAGCTTTTCATCTTTTTCAGATATTGCTTGAATTCCGTCAATTTGACTCCCAAATTTCCTGTCGACAACGGGCATTCCCCTTTCCAAAGATATACATTGATCATACTTCGTTCGCGGAGCAGAAGCAAATATCGCCGAAATGAGGTATGATAAAAAGGAAAGGAGTGTGACGTGAGATGCGAATCATCTTTACGGAAAGTGCAGTAGCGGAAATCCGGCGCATCCTGGACCGACAAGCGGGCGGACGGCTGAAGCTTGTCTATGATGCGGAGGGCTGCGGTTGCGCGGTCAGCGGCGTGCCGACGCTGTGGATTACGGACGAGCCGGACCGGAACGATTTTATCGTAGCGGGTGACCCGTTCGAAGTGCTGATGGACCGAAAGCACGAGGTATTTTTCGAGGAAAATATGACGGTTGACTATCAAGCGAGCGGCTACTGCTTTATCTTGAAAAGCAGCGGACAAATCTACAATGCGAACATGCGGCTGATCGATAAACGAAACGCCGTCGCGAACCGATGAGAAGGCTTTAGGGCCTTCTCATCTTTTTCGTTCCGGGAACGGCTTAGTAGCCGTTGACGATGACATCCAGCTTGCCGGTCGAAGGGTCGATGACCAGCCCGTGAACCGGGATGTCCGGTACGAGCGGATGGTTCTTGATAATATTCACGCTGCTTTTGACGCTTTCCTTCACATCTTCGAAGCCCCGCAGCCACCGTTCGAGGTTCAGGCCCGAATATTCCAGCGTCTTGAGCGTCTCCTCTTTAATCCCCCGCGCCACAAACTTCTCTTTCACGCGCTCCGGGTTCAAATGGTTCATTCCGCAATCGTGATGGCCGATGACCAGCACTTCGTCCGCGCCCAGCTCGTAAATCGCCACAATAATACTGCGCATGATACCGCCGAACGGAGTCGAGACGACGCCCCCGGCCGCTTTGATCATTTTCACGTCGCCGTTCTTGATATTCATGCTGGCCGGGAGCAGCTCAATAAGACGCGTATCCATGCAAGTAAGAATGACGAATTTCCGATCCGGAAATTTTGACGTTAAGTAGGGCTCGTACTTTTGCTCCTCGACAAACGAGCGGTTGTACTCCATGATCTGGGATAGTAAATTCGGCATTCGCAGTTCATCCTTCCTAGTATTACCTAATTTTATTTCGGTTTAGCCGGTTCCGAGTCGGTTAGGCTGACGTTTTTTTTAAAATCTTATCTTTTTTTTCGCTATTTCACAAGGGACTGGTTTCCAGCTGCCCTATCAGTTACCGAAGCCCCCCGGGGAGAGGAGCGGGAACGCGATCCGGAATTCCGTGCCCTTGCCGAGCTCGCTTGTCGCCGCAATCGACCCTTTCATCCCCGTCACGAGATGCTTGACGATGGTCAGACCGAGCCCGGTGCCGTCCGAATCGCCGGAGCGCGACGGCTCCGCCTTGTAGAACCGGTCCCAGATCCGAAGCAGCTCGCTTTCGCTCATGCCGATCCCTGTATCGCGCACGGCGATGACGGCCTCCGCTCCTTCGGTTGCAAGCTCGACGGTAATCGTTCCCCCGGACGGCGTGAACCGGATTGCGTTATATAACAGGTTGAGCAAAATTTGCGCAAACCGGTCCGGATCAAGCTCGCACTGCAGCGGCGGCGTTCCCGGCATCGGACCGATCAAGCGCATCTGCAGCCCTTTGTCGGAAGCGGCGCTCTGCACCAGCTCCAGCACCTCGCTCACCTTGGCCGACAACGCAATGGGTCGCGTCCGGAATACGTCCGTTCCGTTTTGAATGCGGGCCAGGTCTAGCAGATCGTCTACGAGCCGCTGCAGCCGCTGCACCTCATGATCGCATATTTTCAAATAATGCGAGAATTTCTCTGGCGGAATCACCCGATCGTTCATCGCGACGATCAGCCCGCGCAACGACGTCAGCGGCGACCTCAGCTCATGCGATACGTTGGCCAGGAACTCCTGGCGGTTGTCGTCCCACTGCTCCAACTGATTGACCATGAAGTTAAAGCTGCGCGCCAGCTCGCCTATCTCGTCGTCGGACGAGACCGGCACTCTCGTTGAAAAGTCGCCGTTCGCCACTTCAAGCGCCGCGTGGTTCATCTGCTGAAGAGGACCCGCCAGCTTGCGGGACAAGATGAAAAGAATGACCCCAACGGCTACCAAGGAGAACAGCAGCGGAACGAAAATATTCCAGCGGATGGCCTTTAGCGCTTCGCTGCTTTCCAGCGCAGGGACGAGCATCATGATAACAACCCGCTGACCGTTCAGCTCTGCGGGAGTGTAATAGGCCAGCAGCCCTTCCCCGCCGTACGGGCCGACTTTGTATTGCCCTGCCGAATACCCGTTTCCGCCTTTAAGTCCTTCGGCGAGCAGCGGCTCGAGCGGCTTCGGAATCGTCGTTCCCTCCCGGTCCGACGAGCCGTTCAAAACCGTGCCTCTCGCATCGACCAACCATACCGAGCCGTTGATGCTGCGGCCGATGATCCGGCTGCCGAGCCGCAGTTCTCTTGTGGAAAGCGCCCCCTCCTGATACGTAGGGAGCAGCTTGACGACTTCGGCGGAACGCGAGCGCAGCAGTTCTTTTTTGTCCTTATAGAAAAAATCCGTAAAGTAAGAATTCCAAAATACGGCCAAGCCTACGAACACGAGCACGCAGGTGGCGAGAAAGGAAAGAAAGATTTGAATATACAGGCTGCGCAGCCATCGTTTGATCATGTGCCGCGCACCTCGAACGAGTACCCGATGCCCCACAGCGTTTGAATCGTCCAGGCCTCATGGGAGCCGAGCTTCTTGCGCAAATTTTTCACGTGGGCGTCCACGGTCCGGGTGCCGCCGCTGAAATCGAAGTTCCACACGTATCCGAGCAGATCCTCTCGGGTGTACACCCTGCCGGGGCTGGCAGCCAAAAAATGCAGCAGCTCGATCTCCTTCGGCGTCAGGTCGACTCTGCTTCCATTTAAACATACCTTGTACTGATCCAGATCGACGCTTAAATTGCCGACTTCCAGCGGCTTCGAAGCATGCTCCGCCGGTGCCGTCGGAGCGGTTACCAGCTGCCCAGTCCGCCGCAGGACGGCCTTGATCCGCGCCACCATTTCGTTCGGGTCGAACGGCTTGACGATATAATCGTCCACCCCGAGGTTAAAGCCGCGCAGCTTATCGATCGACTCGCCCTTGGCGGTCAGGAAAATAATCGGCGTCGCACCTTCCGCTCCCGGCAGCTTGCGAATCTGACTGCACAGCTCGAAGCCCGATACGTCGGGCAGCATGACGTCCAGCAGCACAAGGTCGGGCGATTCGGCCTTCACCCGCTCCAGCACCTCACCGCCCCGGAAGTGCAGAATAGGGACATAGCCCGCATGCTCCAGATAAAGCCGAATAACTTCCACGATATGCGGCTCGTCGTCCACAACCATAATTTTGTGCAGCTCGCCGCTTAAGGACATCCGGCTCATACGCCGTCTCCCGTCGTCCTGCGCTCATTCCTGCGCTGCTTCTGCAGCTCCCGCTCCGCTACGACGCCGCTGCGGTCGCGAAGCGTATGCTTATGGATGAGATACGTATCGTTCAAGTCGCTGGGCTGTCCCCACTCGGCCTGCGCTTGAGCGGCGGCCTCCCGGCATAAGGCGGCGAGCGCCCCGTCCTGCAGCGGAATATCCAGATCGGTATAAACGAAATCAGCGTTATCCAGCTCACGCAGACGCGCCTGCAGACGCAGCCGGAATTCGGCCGCGTCGATGCCGAGCTGCGCCAACTGCTCGTCTTTGAACCGTTGGAGCGAGCTCGCAAGCATTTTGACCGCCCCGGCCCGATTCCCCCGGCGCTGATGGTAAAGCGATACGGCTACTTGAATCAGCCCGACGCAGGCCTCGCTGCAAGGATCTTCCGGATGCTCCTTCCAATATTCTTCCATCACCTCGTGGCATTCGAAATAATCGCGCTCCGCATGGAAGTGCACCAAATATTGAATATACGCTTCGGCATAGTTCGGCATCGCAACGTCCCTCTGTTCTTTGAAATGATCTTTTTATTTTCTATTGTAACAAGTTCGTTTAAATTCTGAAACCATCGCCCACATTATACGTAATAACCTATTGCAAGGAGTCTAATCTATTTAATGGAGGATGCAAAAAGATGTTGAAAAAGTTGTCTCTCATTCTGATGGCTTGTATGCTGGTGTTTTCGTTCACCGCGCCCGGTATGGTCGATGCCAAAGGGTACAAGTCTTCGAAAAAAAGCTACACCCCGAGCAGTTCCAACACCACGCAAACACCAAACAGCGGTGTCAATAAAACCGAGCCGGCCGCTTCCAAATCGCCAGCCAGCACGGCGGCTACGCCGGCAAAGAAACCGGGCTTTTTCAGCGGCGGTCTGATGAAAGGCTTGATGATCGGCGGTCTGGCGGGTCTTCTCTTCGGAAGCCTGTTCGGCGGCATGGGCTTCCTCGGCGACTTGCTCGGTCTGATGGTGAACGTGCTTGCGCTTGTCGTATTGTTTGTCGTCATCCGCAAAATTTTCGTCTACTTCCGCGACCGCAAGAAGTTCAAGGAAGAACCGAAGCGTTTCTAATTTGAGGATAAAAGAGGTTACCAAGATATGCGACTTTCGGAGCAAGATATTATCAATGCGATATGCCTGAATATCGCCGAACGAAAGCAGATTCATCCGACGCAAGTCGAAGTGGAGCTCATGTGGGACGAGGACCATGGCTTCTCCGCCGAAGTACACGCGGAAGGCCGCAGCCAGATCCTGATCGCCGCCAACATGCTGGAAGCGATCGAGCGCTACCTGCTCAAGGAGCAAAATATCCGCGTGTTCCGGGATCAAATCCAGCTCGTACTGGAAGACGAAATCGTTGCCGATATCGGCTGACCTTCCGAACGACCCTTCAAGCGATGGCTTGGAGGGTTGTTTTTTTGTCTCCAATGCCCCCCTCATGCAGGATTCTATTATTTTCCTCGCAACTTCGAGGCCTCTTCTAACGTTTAATAGAGTAGACTGACCAGAAAGAGGCTGATGCATGTTGAAGCGCAACACCCTGCTGACGTTGTCCGTTATGACGCTCTTCCTCTCCTCCGCGGGCTCCGTTATGGCAGCCGACAAGACATCCAAGTTCCGCGTCTATCAGGATACTACGATGCTGCTGGAGACGTCCGATTACAAGTCCGCCGAAAATCATGCCAGGCAGTTTGCGGACAGCCATGTCGAAGAGATCGGCACCCGTAAATGGGTATGGCATAACTACCCCCGCTACAAGGTATACCAGAACGGCTACAGCTCGTCCAAATGGGAATACGCCAGTCTGGATCAAGCGATGCGCGAAGCGTCCAATTGGGGACATGCCAGCGTACGCGACCTGCAGTCCGGCGGCTGGGTATGGAACAATTACCCGAAGTACCGCGTCTACCAAGGCGACGACATTACGATGGATTCCTGGAACTTCGAAACGTTGAACCAGGCGATCGCCGAAGCGAAAAAATGGGGTAATGCCCATATCGTCGAGCTCAGCACGCACCACTGGGTATGGGACAACATTCCGGCCAGCCGCAAGACGGAGCTGCGCAGCGGCAGCAAAATTTATCAAATCTATCAAGATACATACTCCGCTGAGAATTGGAAGTTTGCTTACTTAGAGGATGCCGTTAACGAATCGCTTAATTGGGGCAATTCAAAGATTGTGAACACCGAAACGGGCAAGGTCGTATACTCCAACGTCAAACCGTACAAAGTGTACCAGTTCGAAACGCTGCTGAATTCGTTCTTAAGCATTGACGAGGCGGTAGCGTACGCCAAGCAGTTCGATCATACCCGGATCACCGACGACGAAGCGGCGGGACTTAACGGCACCGCACGCGTCATATGGAATAATTATCCTTATTATCAAGTATTTCAAAAAGACAAATGGATTGCGGACTTCTCTACGATTGGCGGCGCGCTATCCTATGCCATGGGTTATTCCAACGCCTCCGTTCGGCTGTACGACGACGGGTCCAGCATCTGGAACAACCTTCGCGATCTGCAGTTCTGGGGCTGGAACGGAAGCTCCAGCGACACTACGATCCGCAGTCAGGTGAACAACACCTCGGGGCTGGATGTCGTCTCCCCCACCTACTTTCAGCTCGCCGACGGCTCGGGCAATTTGACCGACAGCTCGAACAAAGAAACCGTCGCTTGGCTGAAGAAGCAGGGGTATTCCGTCCATCCGCTTGTCAACAACCAATTCGATACGGCGATAACGACGCAATTTCTGGCCTCGGCGCAGGCCCGCGGCAAGTTCATTTCCGCGCTGGTCGATAAAGCCGTCGCCATCGGGGCCGACGGGCTGAACATCGACTTCGAGAGCGTCGCAGGAACGGACCGCTCCGCCTTCACGACGTTCATGAAAGAAATCACGGATGCGGCCCATCAAAAAGGACTTGTCATCTCGGTCGACCTGCCAAGAGGCAGCGCCGCATGGAATGCGAAAACCGCGTTCGAGCACGAGAAACTCGGCCAGATCGTCGACTACGTCATCACGATGACTTACGACCAATATTGGAAAGGCAGTGCCGAACCGGGTTCCGTGGCAGGTCTGCCTTGGGTTGAACAGGGCGTGCAGGAATTTCTGGCCTACGGCATTCCGCGCGACAAGCTGATCATGGGAATTCCGTTCTATGTGCGTGAGTGGAAGGTCGACAAATCCGGCAAGCTGGACAGCAACCGCGCGCTGCTGATGAAGGACTTGACCGGCCTCATCGATTCCAAGCAAGCGAAGCTCAGCTGGGACAATCGCTTCAATCAGTACAAAGTCGAATATGAGCAGGACGGCTTCAAGAACGTCTTCTGGCTGGAAAACGAAGAGACCGTCAAAGCGCGGATCGACATCGCCAAAAAGTACGAATTGGCCGGCGTGGCCGCTTGGCGTCTCGGTTACGATTCGAAGGAATTATGGAATATGATGATCCAACAGAAATAATAGCAAATACGCAAAAGACCGCCGGTCTCGTTCGGCGGTCTTTCCTATGAGAGTAAGACTTAAGACTTTTTAAGCAAATTCACGATTTCTTGCAATTGCTTCTCGATATCATGCGGCGTATAGCCGAACCATGTATCGAGATTCAGCATGTATACCCGGTTGTTTTTGACGGCAGGCAGGCAAACCTTGATCTTCTCATCCTAACAACTCTCCTCCGAACCACTGCTCTCGAGAACTCTTGATTTATCTCGCTCTGGCAAGCAAGTAAAGAAAATACGGCGCGCCAATGATCGCGACGACAATTCCGGTAGGAATCTCCGCAGGCTGGATAACGACTCGGGCGATCGTATCGGCGACGATCATCAGCAGACCGCCGACCAAGGCCGAGGCCGGAAGCAGCATTTCGTGCTTCGGACCGATCAGGCGCCGGGCCAGATGCGGACCGATCAAGCCGACAAAGCCGATGCCTCCCCCGACCGCGACGCAAGCGCCGGCAATCCCGACGGAGGCGGCAAGCAGACCGAGCCGTTCCTTCTCGACGGGCGCGCCCAAGCCGGTCGCCATCTGTTCCCCGAGATTGATCACATTAAGCACTCTGGCTTTATAAAACACATAAGGCAGCAGCACGATCAGCCACGGCAGCAGAGCGACGACAAACTTCCAGTTCGAACCCCAGATGCTTCCCGCCAGCCAGACGGCGACAAACTGGTAATTTTGCGGGTTCAACCGCAGCGTCAGCACCACCATTAAAGCGCTGATTCCTGCTGCGACGGCAATCCCGGTAAGAACCAGACTTGTCGGCGACAAGCCTTCGTGCTTCTTGTAAGCCAGCCCGTAGATGATGGCCGCGGTGACACCCGCGCCGACGAAAGCGAGAATCGGCAGAAATAAAACGGGCGCCGCCGTCTTCGACGGGAAAAACGAGATAAAGAGCACGACCATCAAACCAGCGCCTGCATTAATCCCCAGAATGCCCGGATCGGCGAGCGGATTGCGGGACAGCCCCTGCAAAATGCACCCCGAAACGGCCAAACCCGCCCCGATCAGCACCGAAATAACGATGCGGGGCAGCCGGAAATCGAACAAAATGAGCTCCTGCTTCGCCGTACCCCCACCGAACAGCGTTCGGATGACATCGAGCGGCGACAGCCGGGTGTATCCGGTGTTCATGCTGACGAGAAAAGCAAGCACAATCAACACGCCCAGAACGGATAAAACCGTGACGGCTTGAATTTTTTTGCGGCGTTCCGTCGCTCCCATTTTCACTGCTTCCATCTACAGTTCCCTCCTCTGCTTGCGCGCCAAGTAAAGGAAGAACGGAACCCCGATCAACGCGATCAAAGTGCCGATCGGTGTCTCATACGGCGGATTGATCATTCTCGCCCCGATATCGGCAATGACCATAAGCAAGCTGCCGAGCACCGCCGAGCATGGAATGATCCAGCGGTAGTCGACGCCGACCAGCGACCGGGCAATATGCGGAATGATAAGCCCGACAAAGCCGATCGCGCCAACCGCGGAGACAGCCGTGCCTGCCAGCACCAGCACGACAACTGCACAAGCCAGCTTCACCCAGCCCGTACGCTGGCCCAGCCCTGTCGCCACTTCGTCGCCAAGACTCAGCAGCGTAATGGACCGTGAAAGCAGCAAGGCGGCGATCAGGGCCGCAATGACCCATGGAGTCATGATTTTGAGCTGAACCCACTTTGTCCCGGCTACCCCGCCGGCATACCAGAAGGCGAGATCTTGTCCGATGTTGAAGTAAATCGCGATCCCCTCGCTGACCGCGACAAGAAGGGCGGTGACCGCTGCGCCAGCCAAAGCGAGCCGGACCGGCGTCAGACCGTTTTTGGACATGGACCCTACCCCGTACACCATAAACGCCCCAACGGCGGCGCCGAGGAACGAGTACAGAATCAACTGCATAAACGGCAGCCCCGGAAAAAAGGCAAAGCAGAGAGCAAGCACGAACCCCGCCCCCGCATTCAGGCCGAGCAGCCCCGAATCGGCAAGCGGATTGCGGGTCATCCCCTGCATAATCGCACCGGCAACGGCGAAGCAGGCGCCGACCAGCGCCCCGGCAAGCGCCCGCGGAAGACGCAGCTCCTGAATGATCTGATGCTGGGTAATGTCCGGATTAAACTGAAACACGGCTTCCCATACGGTGGAAAGCTGAATATCCGCCGCTCCGACGGAAACCGACAAGGCCAGCCCCACTAACAAAACAGCAAGTCCCGCAAACAAAACAATCGTTGCCGTTACCGGCCGGGACCGCAGCTTCGGTGTGGATTGGGGCGCAGCCTCCGTATGTACGCTCATGAGAACCATCCTTATCTTTGCTGGAATGAAGAGGTTTTTTGCCTCGTGCACCATGATACTGATAATCATTATCAGTAAATGATTATACATCCATTATCCATTTCCGTCCATACTTTCAAGCAAGTTTTGGATAACTATGCCAACGAAGCAAGAAGTCGTATCAAGCCCCTGCACCATGCCCTAAGCGAACAATGTGATGCAATCCGCACGAACGTCTGGGGTCGACCGCAATATAAAAAGCGGCCTTTCCGGGTCTGGAGCCTCTGGAAAATGCCGCTTCTGATCTTTTCGCTTATCTGATTTATTTTTTCATCAATTCGATTAGTTTCTTCGCCATAGCCAGAGCAAAGGCTTCGTCATTGACGTTATGCTCGAGCTCAACCACTTCGACACGTTCTTGGTCAAGATTCGTTCTTAGGGCGTCAAACAATGCTGCGTCCTCTTCCGGGCCATAAAAGGGCTGCCCCTCGGTATCGATCAACGAAACTCCTTTTAGAGGCAGGAATAACGCGCAAGGGCCGGTCGAGCGGTTCAGTTTGGAGGCGATGATTTGACCCAGTTGCCGGTTTTCTTCCACATTTGTTCTCATTAACGTAATGGTTGCATTATGCTTGTATAGATTTCGGCCTGCATACTTGTCCGGAACCGTATCCATGGCTCCGAAATTCACCATGTCCAAGGCGCCGGTCGATACAACCTGCGGAATACCTGCCTTGGCTGCAGCCTCCAAACGGCTCGGTCCGGCCGAAAGCACGCCGCCGGCCAACTCGTCGCACCACTCCGTTGTGGTGGCATCCAGCACCCCTTCGATAAAGCCGCTTTCAATCAACGCCTCCATCGCCATGCCGCCGCTGCCCGTTGCATGGAAAACCAGCACTTCATACCCTTGCTGCTCCAGGTATTCTCTTGCTTTATTTACGCAAGGCGTGGTCACTCCAAACATGGTCGCCGCGATCAAAGGCTTATTTTCCAATTGCGGCGGAACGCCCTTCGCCATTCCGGCAATGGCATAAGCGGCGTTGGCAAGAATGTTTGCAGACAACCGATTGATGCCCGAAATATCCACGACCGAATACATCATCGTAATATCTTTTTCCCCGACATAGGGTCTCGTATTTCCGGATGCAACCGTGGATACCATGAGCTTCGGGACGCCGACCGGGAGCGCTTGCATCGCATACGTGCCGATCGTCGTGCCCGCCGATCCTCCCAGACTGATCACGCCGGCAACTTCCTTGTTCCGGTACAGCTCTGCTATGAGAGACGCAGCACCCTTCATCATCACATCCATCGCATAGCCCCGGTCATCCTTCGCAACCAGTTCCTGAAGCGACGCCCCTCCTGCACGAGCGACCGTCTCGTTCGAAATGTCGGCATCCCAGCTCGTGCCGCCGATGACTCCCGTATTCATGACAATCGTGGATACACCCGTGCCTTCGATGATATTTTTAATAAATAAAATTTCCTTCCCCTTCGTATCGAGGGTACCGATAATGACAATTTTCCCCTTCATCGATGTGCCTCCTCTATATATTTTTGTGTGATTGGCGGCGCTTACATATCTCTACTCTACTATCGCAGAATCGGACGGACAAAAGAATAGATTTAGGTAACATCAAGTAGGACTATGATAAGCTTTTCGGTTAGACCCTACCATAATACTAATTGAAATTACAATAATCTATGGTTTCGCGCTGTACTTTCGGCCATACTGTCAGTACGGACTCATACTTAATCTTGAGAAATGGAGACGATATTATGCTTTCGACAAGACAACGTATACTGGCAGCCCTACAAGAAAAAGTCAAGCAAGGCGGCTACATTATCGGCGGCGGCGCAGGCACCGGAATTAGCGCCAAGTTCGAAGAAGACGGCGGTATCGATCTGATCGTCATTTATAACTCGGGAAGGTTCCGGATGGCAGGACACGGTTCTTTAGCCGGTCTTATGCCTTATGGGGATGCCAACTCGATCGTATTGGAAATGGCGAGCGAAGTTTTGCCGGTTGTGAAGAAAACGCCGGTTATTGCGGGGGTATGCGGTACGGACCCGATGCGGGTCATGGGCCGCTTCTTGAAACAGATCAAAAACGAAGGCTTTGTCGGCGTCCAAAACTTCCCTACGGTCGGACTGATCGACGGAAACTTCCGCATGAATCTTGAAGAGACGAATATGGGCTACGATAAAGAAGTCGAGATGATCCGGCTGGCGCATGAAGAAGATTTGCTGACGACGCCTTATGTGTTTTCCGAGCAGGATGCGATCAAAATGACGAATGCCGGCGCAGATATTCTTGTCATTCATTTAGGCTTGACGACCTCGGGAACGATCGGGGCCCAAACCGCCAAGACGTTGGACCAATGTGTCGAAGAGATTCGATCCATTGCGGCTGCGGCTATCCAAGTAAGACCGGACATTCTTATTCTGTGCCATGGCGGTCCGATTGCCGAACCGGAGGATGCCGCCTACGTATTGGAAAAATGCCCGGAAATTCACGGGTTTTACGGGGCAAGCTCCATGGAACGTTTGCCCACCGAACGTGCGATTCGCGAGCAAACGCAGCGTTTTGTCAGCTTGCGCAGAAATTAAGAAACGGCAATATCCCAAGGATCAATTCCTTGGGATATTGTTATTTTTGTGGGAGATTTCTTTCCACTCGCTCGGCGTCATGCCGGTTTCCTTTTTGAACAGCCTGCTAAAATAAGACGCATCCTCGTAGCCGACCTGCCGGGCGATGTCTTGAATGCTGCTGTGTTCCTTTTTCAACAAATCCTTGGCAGTGCCGATTCGCGTCTGAATCAACCATTCGGAGAAGCTGATCCCCATTTTTTTTCTGAAGAGCTGGCTCAAATAGTTGCGGTTCAGATGAAGCTCTTTGGACAAATGATCGAACGTGATCGGCTCATGGAGGTGCATGGTTACATACGAGGTGATGTAGCGGACATAGTCGGCTTGCTTGATCGCCGTGTGCAGATCCAATTGCTGTCTGAGCTGCTTGTTTTCCGACTTGACCTCCTGGTATTTCTTGAACAGCTCCGTCACCCGGATGATGCTTGCTTCCGTCGGGATTCTTTCGAAGCTGGACCCGCCGATGTAGCCCATCGCTTCCGTGTGGTTGTAGATGTACTCCGCATTTTCCGGGGAATTGACAGGTCCTCCATACACTAGCTTGAAAATATCCGGATTGACCATTTCCGCGGCTTTAAAGATTTTGTCGGATAGTGCTGCACTCTCTTCTAAACTTATGGCGAGCTTGACCCCCGAACTTCCGCCTTTGGTAAATCCAAGGTGTGCGCAAATGATGTTCGCCCCGGCAGCTGCCATCTTGGCAGCCTGTTCTTCATTAAAAACAAACGCAATGGTAAACAGACCCTTTTCGCTGGCTTTACGTATGGCGGCGACTTCCCTGTCGAACGATATCCCCGCTTCCTGAAGCGCTTCGCCAAACATACCGTCGATCAGTCCGACCGTCGGGTAATTGGTGATTCCTGCAAATCCTGCATCGCGGATCTCGTCCAAGTAATCGTCCAGCACAATTCCCGGATCGGTGGCGCATAAGCCAAAAATACACGGAATGGAGCTTACATTGCGAAGCACCTCTTGGATGCCTGTCTCCATGACCATCCGGTTACTGTTGCCGAAAGGAAGCAGGCTGGCCGTCGAGCTATACCCCATTAAGCGAAAACGCCCCGCATTCAGGACCAGGATAAGGTCCGCGCCGCCCGTTTCGGCATATTTGGCAAAAAGGCCGCAACCGACGGCTGCGCCTATAATATGTTTGTTTTGTTCCACCGCTTGGTTAAGCTTGTGAACAATCCTTTTCAGATCTTGCATGAGAGTCAGTCCTTTTTGTTAGTTACCTCTATTTTACCACCTCTCTGCTTTTCAAGGTATTTTCATGTAAAAAAGAGAGCCGCAGCTCTCTTGGACAAAGGTATTAATAGTCACTCTCGTCGCTGCCGTCCTGCAGCAGCTCACGCAGTTCCTCCAAGTCGCTCACGGGCGACTGGCAAGCATAGTTCTCGCAGACGTAGGCTGTCGCCCGTCCGCCGAGCGGCCGCTTGTCCTGTACAAGCGGGATCAAGCGCCCGACCTCCTCCGCCCCGGCACCGCTGGCCGGATGCAGAATCGTCAGTGCATTCGGCAGGAAGGCGCGGTGCACCTCGCGGACCATCGCCTGCGTCTCTTCCTTCGCCGGATCGCCGGCTATGACGATTTCCGACGGCGCGCCGAACGCAAAGTCGACGGCCATCAGGAACAGCGCGTGCCCGGACGGATACTTTTCCACCGATCCGGCGAACGCTTTCAACTGCTCCTCCGCTTTCTGAGACAAAGCCGCGTCGTACGTGTAGCGTGCAAGCTTGTGCAGGTTAAGCGCCGCGGCGGAGTTCCCCGACGGCATCGCGCCGTCGTAAATTTCCTTCGGGCGTGTGAACAGCCGCTCCCCGTCCTCCCCGTAGAAGAACAAGCCGCCTTTTTCCTCGTCCCAAAACAAGCGCAGCATGTCCCTGTTCAGTTCCACCGCTCGCTGCAGCAGTGTATGATCGAACGAAGCTTCGTACAGCTCGATCAAGCCCCAGACGAGGAACGCGTAATCGTCGACATACCCGAGGTAAGCTGCCTCGCCATCGCGGTATCGTGCCAGCAGCCTTCCGTCTTCACGGCGCAGCTTCGCCAGGATGAAATCGGCCGCTCTGCGCGCCGCCTCGGCATACTCCGGCTTGCGCAGCACTTTGGCCGCCTTCGCCAGCGCCATGATCATCAGCCCGTTCCAGGAGGTCAAAATCTTGTCGTCCTTATGCGGATGAATCCGCTGTTCCCGGTGGTCGAACAGCTTCCGGCGGGACGCTTCGAGCCGTGTCTTCAATTCCGTCACGTCCAATTGCATCCGCCGCGCGGACGTTTCCACCGTTGCATCGATCAGATTCGGGATGCTGTGTCCTTCGAAATTGCCCGCGCCGGTAAGATCGTACACCTGGCAATACAGCTCGCCCTCCTCTTCACCGAGCACCTGCGCCACCTCATCCGGCGTCCATACGTAAAATTTGCCTTCCTCGCCCTCGGAGTCGGCATCCTCCGCTGAATAAAATCCACCCTCCGGATCGGTCATATCGCGCATCACATAGGCGATAACCTGCTCGGCAATATCCGCGTACTTCCGCTTGCCTGTCGCTTGGTAAGCTTCAATATACGTCATCGTCAGCAGGGCGTTGTCGTACAGCATTTTCTCGAAATGCGGCACCAGCCACCGCTCGTCTGTCGAGTACCGCGCAAAGCCGTATCCGATGTGATCGTACAAGCCCCCGCGATACATTCGGTCCAGCGTATTCTCGACCATGGCCAGCGCTTTCGCTTCTCCCGTGCGCTTCCAATACCGGAGCAGAAACGACAAGTTGTGGCTCGTCGGGAACTTCGGCGCGTCCCCGAAGCCGCCGTAGGCCGGATCGTACACCTCTTCATATATGCGGTACGCGCGGTCCAGGATATCGCTCGACAGCTCGCCCTCCAGATTGGCAATCATCCGCTTCTGCGTTTCTTCGACGATCTGCTCGCCGATCTTCGCAACCTTCGCCGGGTCCTCCCGCCATTTGCCCGCGAGATGCGGTAAAATATCCAGGAGGCCGTGCCGCCCGTGTTTGCGTGCCTTCGGGAAATAGGTCCCTGCGAAGAACGGCTTCTTCTCGGGCGTCATGACGATCGTGAGCGGCCATCCGCCCCTCCCCGTCATCGCCTGGCAGACGGACATGTACAAATGGTCCACGTCCGGCCGCTCCTCGCGGTCTACCTTGACCGCTATGTAATCGCGGTTCAGCAGCGCCGCAACCTCTTCATCCTCGAAGGATTCTCTTCCATGACGTGACACCAATGGCAGGTAAAACTAGTCACACTTCTTTCATCGCATTAGCCCGAAGGCTAGGAATAGCCTATGGACAAGAATACCGGTTTGCCTTCGCGTGCAGATTTACTAAAAGCTTCTTCTCCCCACGGGAACCAATCTACGGGGTTGTGGGCATGCTGTAATAAGTATGGAGACTTCTCATTAATGAGCCGATTTGTGTAATTATGCTTCACAGTTTCATCACGCATTCTCTAACACTCCCTACATTTTGAGTATATCCCTTATTGAATTTAAAAACAAAAAGACAATCAATTTTATCTGTGTCGATTGTCATATGGTACTCTTCCTCATGCCAACTATACTAATCTACTGCAATCATCTAAGAATCTATTAGGGCCTGTCTTCAAACTATAAAACAAGCAAAAATAGTGGTAGAATAAGGATATGGGAAGGCGATACGAAATACACGATGAACA
>NZ_JTHN01000058.1 GCF_001399685.1 Paenibacillus sp. A3 | reverse complement strand
TTTGATCGCTTCTTTCGAAAGCAAAACGATCCGCCTCGTTTCAAGAGCAAACGCAATCCCGTCCAAAGCTACACCACGAAGTTCACGAACGGCAATATTGCCGTTGCCTGCGATCTGCTGAAACTTCCGAAGCTGGGATGGGTGCGCTTTGCCAAGTCCCGTGAAATCGAAGGACGGATCTTGTCTGCTACGGTGCGTCGAAACGGCACAGGCAAGTACTTCGTTTCGATCCTGTGTGAAGTAGACATCCAGCCGCTTCCTCACGTTGATACCGCCATCGGCATAGACCTCGGCATCAAGTCGTTTGCCGTTTGCAGCAGCGGAGAAAACGTTCCGAATCCCAAGCACCTGCGCACCTACGAAAAGCAACTTGCGTTTTGGCAGCGACGTTTGTCTCGTCGACTGAAAGGTGGATCGGGCTATCTAAAAGCGAAGCAAAAAGTCGCTCGCATACATGAGCGAATCGCTAACGCTCGGCAAGACTTTCTACATCAGCTCTCGACCAAGTGGATCCGTGAAAACCAAACGATCTGTCTGGAAGATTTGCAGGT
>NZ_JTHN01000057.1 GCF_001399685.1 Paenibacillus sp. A3 | reverse complement strand
CCTCAGGGCGACCAAGGACCTCAAGGTGCTACCGGCGCTACTGGCGCTCAAGGGCCTCAAGGCGATCAAGGACCGCAAGGTGTTACCGGCGCTACCGGTGCTCAAGGACCTCAGGGTGCTAAGGGCCGCAAGGTGCTACCGGCGCTCAAGGACCTCAGGGCGACCAAGGACCGCAAGGTGCTACCGGCGATCAAGGACCTCAGGGCGACCAAGGGCCGCAAGGTGCTACCGGCGATCAAGGACCTCAGGGCGACCAAGGGCCGCAAGGCGATCAAGGACCTCAAGGTACTCAAGGGCCTCAAGGGCCTTAAGGACCTCAAAGGCTGCTTTAAGGCGAAACTTGCGCATCCGGCCGTAATGATCTTTATTTATAACAGATAAGTTCCGCCAATACGAATTGGCTGTCGAGGGCTTCTCTCGACAGCCTCTTTTTTAATCCATAGCTCGGAAACTGTAAAAAAGCGAGGGATACATCGTGATCAATCCTATACCTTCATCAACAAACGTTGCGGAAAGAAAATTTGCCTATGCATGAATATAAAAAATGAATGACGAATTATTGCAAGATGTTTGGATGCAGCAAAATCCATCATCGATTACGTTTCGATTTACGATACGTGCTCTACTTGCGCAGAGCACGGCATACCCGGCACCGTTCACTTTGAGCCTTTTCAGAATTTCGGGTACAACTGAAGCGTTCGGCTTCCCTGGCAAAACAATCTTACCAAAGGTCGATTATCTGCTCCTGCTTGAGCAGAATATCCAACGTTCCCGGCTTCGTGGTGATTATCTCGGAGACGACAGGAAAGCTCGACCATTTATCTGGCACAAAACGTATGGCGAACCATGCTTCAACCTTGCACGGACAAACGATTAAAGAATCGGTGGAACAACGTCCACCGTTGCATTTTCCATATTTGTTGAACCAGCATGTACCATCTCGCCCGAGGCAAGGAAAATCCATGCCTGAGCATGACGTTCAGATTATGGCGTTTATAAGTACCTGCCGGACTAAGAGCTTGTCCTTTGTGTTATTGAGTATAAGCGGTTATAGGGCTTGATGCCGCTGTCCGGCTACAATCGATCACAGAGCATTTGCCGGCCCATATCGCATTATTGCCAACTATTTCAGCCAACTGCTTCCCAAAACAACAAAAAGGCAGATAACAGCCTGCCTTTGCAGATAACGCAGTATCGCTTAGTGTACGGCCCCTGTCTGATGTTCATTCTGATGCTCGCAATGAATGCGCAAGAATTTCTTATGCGCAAGAGGGCGGGAACTCGGCAGCGACAGAAGCCGGGAGCACTCCTCCAAAGTGCCGAATTGGTAAAACAAAGCAAATCTTAAATGGCCGGAAGCCAATTCAGATAAATGGCAGGCCAAGCCCTCCTGATCCGGCTCCCTACATAACAACTCGCGATAAAGCCCTGTTACGTATGGGCGTTGTCTTGACGGAGCAGCCCGTGCAGCAACGGCCCGATGGTCGGCGCTTCGTACATTAAATTCGACAGTTGAAACCGGGAAGCTACCCAGGCGGCCTCTCGCTAAGAACGACCGTTTCGAACAGCTTTAAGCCCGGGAGATGGTGGTAGGAATCAGCTTCTCCGGAAACTGGAAAGTCCCGTAGTTATTCGAGCAGCGGGTGACGATCACGGGGAATCCGTACGTTTCGAAGTACGCGCGAGCAAGCAGATCCGCCCCCGCCTTGCTTGCCGAGTAAGGACTGTTGGGAGCAAGCGGCGTCCGGGTAACACCCTGCCGCTATGCCGCTTCCAGCAGCACGTGCCAAGAACATTTGTTCTGACGAAGCTTTGTGGGTCCGCAATGCTGCGGTCGACGTGGGATTCGGCGGCAAAATGCACGACCGTATCGATCTGTGTTTCCGCCATCACCTTGGCGGCAAAGTCCGCATCGGCAATATCGCCGCAAACGAAACGATCGTGCGGCCCCTCTTCCAGATCGGCCAGGTTGCGCAAATTGCCCGCATAGGATTGACGACGATATCCGCAGGATGATGCTCCCGCCAATAACCCACGAAATTACTGCCAATGAACCCCATCCCGCCGGTTACAAGCATCTGCCTCATGGCGTGGCCTCCCCTGCCATTCTTTGGGCGGCCTCCCTGAACGAAAGCTGGGTTCCCGCATCGATCCACCATCCGCTCAGTATGCCGTAGGAGAGCATGCCGCGGGCCGCATACATATTGTTCACGTCGGTAATTTCCATTTCGCCTCTCGCGGAAGGCTGGACCGTTCGGATAATGTCAAACACCCCGGCGTCGTACATATAGATGCCGGTCACGCAGTAGGACGACTTCGGCAATTCCGGCTTCTCTTCAATCCGCACAATGCGCGAGCCGTCCATGACCGGCACTCCGTACCTGCGGGGATCTTCAACTTCTTTTAAGAACACGTGTGCTTGCTCCGGCCGCTCCCTGAAGCGGGCGAATTCCTCCGTCAGCGAGTCTTCGAACAGGTTGTCGCCGAGCAGCACGACGAATTTTTCCCCGGGATTAACGAAGCCCTCCGCCAAGGCAAGAGCCTGAGCGATGCCTCCCGGCTCTTCCTGCACTTTAAACGACAGACGGACGTTCCACTCCCGGCCGCTGCCGATATAGTCCATAAACAATCCGCCGGAATGTTTTCCTGTAACGAGCAAAATATCGCAGATTCCCGCCTCGGCCATTTTGGAAATCGCGTAATGAATCATCGGGTAAGGACCGACAGGCAACAGATGCTTATTAAGAAACCGGGTCATCGGCTTTAACCGGGTACCTGATCCTCCGGCAAGAATAACTCCTTTCATCAAGCGGCCGCCCCTTTCTGCACAATGGTTGGCATATTTTTTAGCATAGTTAAATGATATGCTCCCATTGACAGAAGCTTATGGACGCTTATCGCATAAGACGAAAAAATTGGCTCTTATCCTTGCTGGCGTGGTAGGCGGGAACACTTCGCATACTCCTTTTCCCTTCTTTCTCATTTTGCATCAACCGCTGTGCTTGCCGTTTCTACCGTAGTTTTGTATTACCTTTTCTCTTATCAAAGGAAAAGCATCCCCAACCGCGATTGCGGTTAGAAATGCTCCTCACCTTGCTCCCCTCCTCTAGCGCGGACGGAGGACAAGCGTCGCTTTCGTATGAGCCGCAACATCCGCCTCATCGAAATACATCGTTTTGTAGCGCCCGGTGAGCCACATCGAGGTTTGATCCGAATAATGCGCGCTCCCAAGCTGACCGGAGGCCCCCATGATCATAATCTCCTCCGATGCTTTTAAGTTGGAGAGGTCGGCGGTGAAACGCCACGGGGCCCCAACAACTACCTCGAAGGGCAACTCTTTGCGCGAGTAGGAGGCATCGCCCACGGTAACATTGCTTCCGCCGTACGGGTGCGGACCGTCGTTAAAGATCAGATTGAGCGGTTTCATCGCGCCGAGGGGATGCTCGAACGTCAGCGTATGAATCGCTCCCCACACCCACTTTTCCTGCTTGCCGCCAAGCTGCTGCTCCAAGAGGCGCAGAGCCTCCTTGAAGCCGTCAAGCAGAGCCTGCTCGATCGTGCCGTCGGTGCCTGCCAGCCAGTTGCTGTTTTTGCCCGCGAACAGCTCGTTTACCGCTCTGCCGCTCAATCCGGTGGATAGGAAATCGGCGTAGAGAGACGGTCCAAGCTGGGGCTCAAGCAGCTTCTGCATCGCCTTGTTCAGCGTGGTGTGGAATATGGACGGGCCGACCAGATTGGGGGCGTCGATCGGGTCCCGCATCCATTCCTCCAGCGTGCGCAGTGCCTGCTGTTCGGACGCGTTCCAGGAGCCCCGCTTCAAAATGGGCAGCCAGATATCCCGATATTGGACCGCCTGCAGGTTTTTCCAGTCCCCCTGGATACGCTGCATGTCTTGCAGCGTCAATCGCTCTTTCTCCCGCAGCATCTCGTGAATCCGGTCGGCGCGGTACGACTCCGACCAGTTATTGGTAATAAAGTAGAGATAATTGTCATCGACGATGCGGTTGTTGGCGGTGGCAATGTAACCTTCCGGAGGGTTCCAGGCGTGCGGCAGTTCCTCCCATGGTATATACGACTTCCACTCGTACTCGCCGGTCCAGCCGGGCACCGGCTGCATGCCGTCCCCCTTGGCGCGAATCGGAATCCTACCGTTCGCCCGCCAGCCAATGTTCCCCTGATCGTCCGCATACACAATGTTCTGGGCAGGCGCAGCAAAAAGACGCATCGCTTGTTCAAACTCGTCATGGTTCTTGGCTCTGTTCATCGTCAGCCAAGCGGTGATCTCGTTGCCGGGTCCGGTATCATAGGCGGTCCAGCGGAGGGCCAGAGGCTGGCTGGTCTGTTCCGACAAACCGATTTCCTTGACGATATCCGTAATGATGGGGCCGTGCCGGGTGATTACCGTTTCGCCCCGAACGGGCTCTGCCCTTCCCTTGACGCGATACGTTTCTTCAATTACGATGGCGTCTTCGTAACGGCCTTCATATTCGAACTGGTGCGGATTGTTGGGATTCGGCTTCTCTATGTACAGGTCCTGCACGTCGGGGTTCAAGTTGGTAAAGCCCCAGGCGATGTGCTCGTTATGTCCGGCTGCGACACCCGGCAGCCCCGGAAAAATCACACCGGTTACGCTGTACTGCCCGGAGACGGTCAGATGATTTTGGTAGAAAATCGAAGGCGCGCCCAGCTGCAGATGCATATCGTTGGCGAGCAGCGGCTTGCCGGTTACGCTCTTGCTTCCGGCGACTACCCAGTTGTTGCTGCCGAGCCCCTCGCCGGGAATGCCGTATCGGCGCGATGCATCAATAAGGTCGACGAGCTTCCGCGCGTCCCCGTCCTTCAGAGAGACGGCCCCACCTTCAACCGGCCTGATTTCCGGGAAAAGCGATTGCGTCTTGTCGAAACCGAGCTTCTTCAAGGACGAACTTACGAACAGCTCCGTGACGGCGTTATCTCCCAGATACCATGCCACGTTCTTGCCGATAGCGATCGAATCGCTGATCTGCCATGGCTCGAAAGGAGCGCTGGTCAGCGTATACTCGATCGGCAGCGGTCCCTTTTCCCGAAAGGCGTTGACACCGTCCGCATAGGCCTGCAGCGCTTCCTTGGTCCGTTCGTCCAGCTTCGGAATCAGTTGGTCTGCCATTCGTCTGAACCCGATCGTGCGGTTAAACCGGTCCTGCGGCAGCGAGGCTTCGCCGAATACTTCGGCCAGCGTTCCGCTGACGGAACGACGCGCCAGCTCCATCTGCCAGAGGCGGTCCTGAGCATGGACATACCCTTGCGCAAACATTAAATCACGCTCGTTCGAAGCGTAAATGTGCGGAATCCCGTAATCGTCCCGCATGACGGACACCGGCTTGGATACGCCCAAAATCAGTTCGCCCTCGGTCTTCGCGAGCGCATGGCGGACAAACCAATAGCTGCCTCCGCTTGCGATGGCCCCTAACGCCAAAACACCGGATAAAGAGAACAGCAGTATTTTTTTCGCTTTGGACAAGTGAACCTCCCCCTTTAATGAATGAATGAATGATCAGTCCTTCGAATTGGTCGATATATTTCTATATATTCCCATATAAATTTTATTTTCCTATTCTTTTCATTTTTGTTTTTCCTTGCTCGTCTAACGGCAGATCGAACATACATACTTTGCCAATCCTCCGTTCATACTAATTTTCAAACGCTGGAAAAAAGAAGGCGATCGCGGTGCTCCTGACTTTTTTATCGTTGCTTCGCAAGTCCAAGCGGCCGAAGTCCGAGCCGGCTTCTGCCCCGCCTCCGCCGTCACAGCCAAGCGGCCGGCTGTCTTCCCGTCTGGAAGACAATCTGGACGTGCTGCGCCGGGTGTTCGGCAACAGCTCGGACGTCATATTTCGCGAATTCACACTCGGAGCCTCAGGCGAGACGAAAGCAGCCGTCGTGTACACCGAATGTATTGCTAACAGCGAAATCGTGCAGCGGCTGCTCGAAAACCTGATGATCCAAGCCAGGGAAGTCGGGATTTCAGACGCCGCGGCCTCGCAGTCGTCGGGAATGGAGCGGCTGCTCCAGTTCACCGTCACGGTCGCATCCGCGAGAATCGAGACCGAGCTGGCGGCCTTGACCGGGAATATGCTATCCGGGCATACGATCGTGCTTCTGAACGGAGAGGCTGGCGCGCTTACGGTCGATACGAGACAGACGAAAGGCCGGGCGGTAAGCGAGTCGAACGTGCAGACGGTCGTCCGCGGTCCGCTGGACAGTTTTACCGAGTTAATCCGGATGAACACGACGCTGGTTCGCAGGCGGATCAAGGACACGAGGCTTCGGGTGGAGAACGTGCAGCTCGGCTGCGTGACCAGAACCGATGTCGCGTTGATGTACGTTGACGGCATTGTGAACGAGAGCGTCGTCGAGGAAGTGCGACAGCGGTTAAAGCGGATCGAAATCGACGGTATCCTGGAAAGCGGCAACATCGAAGAGTTTATTCAGGACGAGACCTTTACGCCATTTCCGACGATGTACAATACGGAGCGTCCCGATGTGGTCGCGGCGGGGAACTCATGTTCCCGATGATCATTTTTTGTTTCTGTTTCTGGTCGTGTTCGTGAGCCCGCAGATCAAGATCGAGCAGGCGAAGCCTTTGCTTGAGCATGGCATCACTCCCGTTCTCATGGGCGTGAAGACGTACATCGGTTTTCCGTTTATGGAATTGTCCATTTTCCTTATGATTCTTCCTTACGTGAAGCGCACGTCGGGAACCAAGGTCGCGCAAGCCTTTGTCGCGGGCACGGGAATCGGCGGCTTGATGCTGTTCGTTATCACGGCGGCGAGCATTCTGGTTCTGGGCCCCAGCCTGACCGCGCGCGAGACGTATCCGAGCTATTTGCTGGCCAAAAAAATTAACGTCGGCGATTTTCTTCAGCGTATTGAAGCGTTTATGGCGGGAATCTGGTTTTTCAGCATTTACATGAAGCTGATTGCGCTCGGCATCGCCCAGCTGTGCCGGCTGAAGGACTACAGGCCGCTGCTCCTGCCGCTCGGGGTCATCATCTTCGTGTATTCGCTGGCCATTTCACCGAACATGGCATATATGGTCGAGCTGACCGGTAAGCTGTGGACGGCCTTCGCTCTGACCTTCTCGCTGCTCATTCCGCTCGTGCTGTTGATCGCCGGCTCCTTCCGTTCGCGGAATTAACTTCCCTGCGCCTGCACACGCGGCACAACGCAAAGACCCAGGGCCTTTC
>NZ_JTHN01000056.1 GCF_001399685.1 Paenibacillus sp. A3 | reverse complement strand
CCACAGCAACCACCGTGCCATCCGATTTAAGCCCTACGGTACGACGCCAACCCGCCGCAACCGCCATAATATCGCGCCAGCCGCTTACATCGCATTGGTCATGCTTATTCCAACCCACAGCCGCCACCGTGCCGTCCGACTTAAGCCCGATTGTATGAGCATTACCCGTGTTCGTCGCCATATGAACATTACCCGCCGCAACCGCCACAATATCGCGCCAGCCGCTTACATCACATTGGCCATATTTATTATCACCCACAGCCGTCACCGTGCCGTCCGATTTAAGACCAACGGTATGACGACGACCCGCCGCTATGGAAGGCAGGGGTTTCACAACGTTCATGAATCTTGCTCCTTAGTTGATGGTAGATGCTTCCGATTTTAGGGTTCATCTCTATTAAACCATAGTTCTTTCTTCTTCGCATGTTTCGCAAAGGGAGCTAAAACTGTATTTTCCAAGTCTAAGGTCGTTCTTGCCAAAAGGGCTGTCGAGCATTGTTTTGGCAGCTTTTTTGTTTGCCCTGCAATATTCATAGTTATTAACTATATATTTTATAAGTTTAATATATTTTCGTTATAAGAATGCTTTGCTTATACTATCGCTAAAGCAATTACTAATCTTTTTTCCGGAGGGAACCGAGATGGACCATACTAAAAAGCAGCTCGTGGAACGGTTTGACGAAGCCGCAAGCGCGTACGACCGCCAAAGACGCAAATTAATTCCTTGCTTCGACGACTTTTACCAAACTGCCGTTTCGTTAACGGATAAGGGGAATGATGCTCCGAGCATTTTGGATTTGGGCGCGGGCACCGGCTTGTTTTCGGCGTTCATGCTGCAGAAGCACCCTCGGGCCAAGCTGACCCTCGTGGATCTTTCCGGCTCCATGCTGGAGGTGGCCCGGACGAGATTCAGCGGGGTGCCGAATGTCACGTACATGGTCGGGGATTATACAACCTGTGAGTACCGGGAGAAGTATGACGTCGTCATCTCGTCCCTTTCGATTCATCACCTTGCCGATGCCGAGAAGCAACAGGTATACCGGACCGCCTACGCCTTGCTGAACGACAACGGATTGTTTATTAACGCGGATCAGGTGTTGGGAAGCACGCCTGCGCTGGAGGAGCGGTATAAGCAGGATTGGAGACGCAAGGTAGAGAGCAGCGGGCTGTCCGCGGGCGAAATTTCGTCGGCTTACGAACGGACCAAACTGGATCGGATGTCAACCTTGGAGGAGCAACTGGTCTGGCTGAAGCAGGCCGGATTTTCGGACGTGGACTGCATTTACAAATATTTTAATTTCGTCGTCATGGCGGGCTGGAAAAAGGGTATGGAGAAGTGATTGACAAATCTGCAAATTGATATCATAATTTATAAACATAAAAGTATATAAAGTATATAAATCCTTGTGAGAAGGGAGAGACCTTCATGGCACATCGTGGCGACAAGACGGCATGTACGCTTCATGATCGGTCGGAAGCGGGTGCTGAACCGGATCATTCCGATTGCTCGGCAGCTTATCATTTTCTCGGGACGCGATGGAATCTGCAAATTATATCCGCACTGCTTAACGGCTATACGAGGTTTACGGAAATCGCCCAGCTGCTGAACCTGAATTCCCGCACCTTGGCCGAGCGGTTGAAGCATCTTGAACTCGAAGGCATCGTCATCCGACAGGTGCGTAACCAAATTCCGGTACGCATTGCATATGTGCTGACCGCGAAGGGGCAGGCGCTGCGCGAAGTGCTGAGTGAAATTCAGAAATGGGCGGTGTATGCCGACGGTCCGGCGGTTATGGAGCTCATCGGTGAAACGAACGGCGAACGCTACGTAAAACGCGAGATTTTGCAGATTGGATAACGGTTAAAATCCAGGCAGGCGATTACCGGATTGCTGTACTGCAAGAAAGTATGAAAGCATTGCGGCGTAGGCGTTATACAGCGAATTCGCGTTGCACTGCGCTCTTGCGGGGGTGTAGCATTCATGATAAAAAGATGAAGAACTACATCCAAGAGCAGGGAGTGTGCAAGGCAACATGAAACAGGATCGCGGCACTTCCGGGTATGGCCGTGCGGCGGCCTTCGGAGTGCAGATGGCTTACTTGACAATCGGTTGCCTGTTGATGGCAATCAGCTACAACATGTTTCAGCATCCGCATCAGATTGCTGCGGGCGGTGTGACCGGCTTGTCCACCGTCCTCGAATATGTAACGGGCTTGAAGCCGGCGATCAGCCAATGGCTGATCAACGTACCGCTGCTTCTGGCGGGAGCGGCGGTATTCGGCCGGGGATTTGCGGTCAAAACGGTATTGGGCTCCGTCTTGCTGCCTTTGTGTATCCTGTTAACCGAAGGCGTGCCGTCGCTGACGGACAACATGCTGCTGGCGGCTATTTATGGCGGCATCGGGACCGGTCTCGGGCTGGGCTTGATTTTCAAAGGCAACGCCTCTTCCGGCGGATTTACGATCGTGGCTCTGCTGCTGAACCGCAAGCTCGGCATCGGGCTGGGGAAGGCGCTGATGATCCTCGACTTTGCCGTTATTTTAATGGCTGCGATCGTCTTTTCGCCGGAGAAGGCGCTGTATGCATGGATCGGCTTGTTTTTAACGAAAAAGGCCCTGGAACTGGTCCATTCGGCCTCGGACTCCAAGGTAGCCTTCATCATTACGGATCAAACACGCGAAGAGACGCTGCGCGCTGCTATTTTGCTGGAACTGGACCGCGGCTTGACCCGGTTCACAAGCTGGGGCGGCTATACCGGGGAACCCCGCGGGGTACTGATGGTCGTCCTGAGAAATGCCGACATTGCGCCGCTTAAGAGGATCGTCAGCACCGTAGATCCGCAAGCGTTCGTCATTTTGAGCGAAGCTAGCGAAGTGTACGGACAAGGGTTTCACAGCTATCCCTTGGTTCCGCGGGCAGGAAGGGACGCGTCGAAAGTCTTCTCGTGACCCATCGCGAAGGAGAGATCGAAATGAAAATACGCGAAGTGATTTTGCACTCATCCAATTACAAGGCGACAAAACAGTTCTATTGCGATACGCTTCAGCTTCCCATACTTGAAGAGAATGCGGATTCGCTTGTGATTCAGGCAGGCGAATCCAAGCTTACTTTTGTTGCGGATGACCGGGAACAAGCTTACTACCACGTCGCCTTCACGATTCCCGACAATAAAGCGAACGAAGCGCTGGAATGGGTTCGCAGCAAAGGAATCAAGCCGATTGCCAAGGACGATGCCGTGCAATATCCTTTTCCGAATTGGAATGCGACGGCCTTGTACTTCTATGATCCGGACGGCAATCTCGTCGAATTGATCGCCCATCATTCCTTGAGCAATGCAACCAGCGAGCCTTTCTCGTCCAAGGATATTTTGCGCATTAGCGAGATCGGGCTTCCAGTCGAGGATCTGCCGGCTGCCCTCCGGCAGCTGCACGAATCGTTGTCGCTTGAGAAGTGGAGCGGAGAAGGCCAGCGATTTGCGGCGGTCGGCAATGTGGAAGGTCTGCTGATCGTTATCGATATCAAGCGCCCTTGGTTTCCGGATGAGCGGATGCCCGGAATTTTTCCGACGACGGTTAAGCTTCAGACGGAACATGCCGGCAGTATCGAGCTCGGACCGAAGCCGTATCGGATCGAGAGCGTGAGCGGGCAGGCTTGAACGATTATATAAAATTAAACATCGGTTAATTATTCAAAAGCGCAAGCCTCCCGGTTGTTACGGGAATTTGGCCGCGCTTTTTTCATTCGTTCATTCCAAAAATGCATACATATTTGAGTTGGCCGCCGCAATAAAGTAGAAGCGTATTACATTTCCAAACAAAAAGGAGTGACATGATGAAAGGAATTTTTTGGTCGCGTATTCTTTTGGCAGCCAGTCTTTGCTGGGGATCGGGCGCAGGGCTCGCTCTAGCGGATCCTTCAGAGGCCGGACCCGAAGGCGTTGTCGTCCATGGCTCGGCTAATGCCATCACCGTGAATGGGGACGCCATCTTCAACCACGTTTCCCGCTTGGCCGTGTCTTCGAGGGTAGCCGGGACGCAAAATGAGTATAATGCGGTGCAGTACATCAAAGGCGAGCTCGAGAAGAACGGCTACACGGTCACTTTGCAGTCCTTTAGCTTCCCCAAATTTAGCGCCCCAAGCAGCATTCAACTGACGATCGAAGGGACTCATGGATTGGCAAGCGAGCAGCTTGCTCCGCAAGCCCTGCACAACACGCAAGGCGGCGAGGTCAGCGGCGAGGTTGTCGATGCGAAAAAAGGAACGCTGCAGGATGTGAAAGGTCTGGAGCTCAAGGGAAAGATAGCTCTGATCGAAGCGGGCCAAATCGACACCAATGACAAAATCGCCAACGTCGCGGATCAAGGCGCCGTGGCCGCTATTCTTTACGATCCTTCCTCCGATGCCCCGATTTCGGATACGCAATTCAGCACCCTCTCCCTTCCGACCGTCAGCCTGTCGGCCAAAGACGCGCAAGCCTTGAAGCAAACGGCGGCGGTAAACGGCGGCCCCCGGGTGCGGCTCAGTGTTCAAGGTGTAATCACTATGGCTGCCACCTCCTACAACGTCGTGGCTACGCTTAGGCCCAATACGGCGACAACGACCAACGATCTGGTTACGGTCGGCGCCCACCATGACTCGGTGTCCGCAGGCCCCGGAGCCAACGACGACGCTTCCGGCGTAGGCGTTGTGCTGGAGGTTGCGCGGGCCGTCGCGGGTACGCAACGGGATTCGGAGGTCCGCTTCCTGACGTTCGGCGCAGAAGAATACGGCTTATACGGCTCCAAAGCCTATGCCAACTCGCTCAGCTCCACGGATATCGGCCGGTTCATCGGGCATTTTCAACTCGATATGGTAGGCAGCAAAAATTCCGGCACCCTGGGCATGTATACAGTGAACGGACAGAAAAACGTGGTCACCGACTTGGGCGCAACCTTTGCCTCCAGATTATCCGGGGTCATTCCGTACGGCCGGTTCGGACGGAGCGATCATGTTCCGTTCTACCAGCGGGGAGTCGCTACCGCTTTGTACACGCATTCCCCAGCCGAGCCCGAATACCATACCCGGTACGACACCATCGATAAAATCAGCAAGGACAAATTGGCCAACGTCGCAACGATTGTCGGCAACTCCGTGGCGGAGATCTTGTCGCCGACGACGCCGACATTCAAACGATACAAGGATTTCTTTACGCCGGTGAACTATCCATACGATCCGAATCCGCCGGTTTGAGAAAGTGGTCAGTTGAAGTAATAGAGGTAAACGAGGGGTGAGGTATCTACTTCCGGTCGCTGCCCCACCCCACAAAGTGAAGTTAAATTCAGAGAAGCTCAGTCCGAGTACTTTGCGGGGACCCCGGTCAGCGGGAAATTTTAATTGAAGTCGAATAGTAGAGGGGATTTCCCGCAGACAAAGGCGAACGCTACCGCTCCTCCAGTAGATACCCCACCTCCGTATGTTTCTCTATTTCAGTCAAAAATCTCTTTCTCAAAACTCTGGGGACCCGGCTTAGGCCCGGTCCTTTTTCTTGTTTCCGGATAGCCTCCGCAATCGTTATTTTTAGGGAGGAGGATGTGATAAACTAGTTGCTGACGGCACTACATCTATACGATACAAATGAGGGAATCGAATGAAGCAACCGCTTATCATCGGGATCGCAGGCGGCGCAGGGAGCGGCAAAACGACGCTCAGTCGTTACTTGGAGGAGCGGGCGCAGCCCTTCCGTGTCCAGGTCATAACTATGGACCGCTATTATAAGAAGGAACGGCCTCAAGCGGCGGCGCCTTTTCATGGGAATCCATTTGAGGATTTCAACCGACCCGACGCCCTCGATATTCATCGGATCATGGAGGACGTGCGGAACGAAATCGCCTGCGGACAAGCAGATCTGCTGATCATTGAAGGGTTCTTGTTGTTTCATTTCACCGAGCTGTTGGACCTGGCTGACCTCAAAATCTATGTCGATTGCCCGCCGGAAGAGCGGCTGCTGAGAAGAATCCCCTCGTTTACGAAATGGGGCATTGCGGAAGAGGATGTTTCGGCGTACACCAGCTTTGTGGCCTACCGTCACGCGCAGTATGTCGAACCGACAAAATGGCATGCGGATATGGTGGTCAACGGGTTATGCACCCTCAAGGGAGGCGAGGTTGTATTGGAATGGATACGGACCCGATTACTCAGGCAGGAAGAGAATCGAGACAGGGGATGAGATGAAAATGGACTTGCTTTACCGGAAGGCCGTGCCGCAGGATAGCCAAGAGATTGCCCGGTTATCCGGTCAATTGGGTTACCCCGCCAAGGCGGAGCAAATCGAAGCGAGATTGGCTCCGATTCTGAATGCGGCCGAGCATGTCATGATCGTGGCGGAAGCGCAGGGCAAGCTCGTCGGCTGGATTCATGCGCACGGGAGATTACTTGTCGAATCTCCGCCCTATGCTGAAATCGGAGGCCTGGTTGTAGATCAGGACTTCAGAGGCAAGCGGATTGGCAAACAGTTGGTACGGCATTGTGAGGAATGGGGAAGAACGAAGGGCTACCAGGAGCTTCGCGTCCGGGTCAACGTCACCCGAGAGAAAGCCCACCTATTCTACAAGCACGCAGGATTCGAAAATACAAAGACGCAGCAAGTGTTCCGAAAAGGGCTGTAGCATGAAGAAAACAATAGCAATCGCCGCAGTCATGTTGCTGGCCGCAGTTGTCATTTACGGTGTGATCCGGCTCGAAATCGGGGGCCCGGAGCACCAACTCGCCCGCGCCATTGAGAAAGAAGCGTCCAAGGCCCGGGAAGCAGGCACGGCCGTTTATTTGAAGGAACACACCGACTTCGCTTGGGACAAGGCGTACGTCTTTGGGCCTTACACCGATCCGCAAACCATCAATGCCGCTGTGGGCTATCATTGGACCGATCAATATTTGTCTAATGACGATGCCAACACAATCATCGTTTTTTGCAATGAAGGCAAAGTGGTCCGGCATATCGTCTACTCGGGCCCGATGAGCAATAATTTATACGACAGGCCGTTGAGCCCGGAAGAAGCGGTGATTTGGCCGTAGGATTACGAGTTTCCGACGGGGCAGCCTGGGAGCTGGCAGGTTCAACCAATGGACCTGCCGACAGGATACCGGAGTTGACACCCGTCTTGCTTAGGGGTACGATTAGAATAAAATTAGTACCTGATCCTATGATTACATACTAACTTTTCGTGGAGGCTGAGTAGGGAGAGGGTGAGTTTAGAAAAAAGATTGGAGGAAACATTGTGAGCCAGTCCAATGTTATGGAAATGACCGTGCCCCAGGGGCAGGAGGAGCTTGCCGATTATGTCATCGACGTAACGCCTATCCGAAGGACGATTGCCGAACGCACGCTGCGGAGCGTGACGGAGATTCCGCATGCCCTGACGGTCGTCGAAGCGGACGTAACGAATCTGGTCCTGCTGCGCAGCAAGCTCAAAGACGACTTTTTGCGGCAGGAAGGCATTAACTTGACGTACTTCGCCTTTTTTCTCCAAGCGGTTGTCCGGGCGATCAAGGACTATCCGATCATGAATTCCATGTGGGCGGACGACAAAATTATCGTGAAGCGGGACATCCACCTCTCGCTTCTGGTCGGGACGGAAGACTCGGTGCTGGCCCCGGTCATCCGGAGCGCCGATCTCCGGAATATCGCCGGACTGGCGCTGGAGATCGACAGGCTGAGTCAGTTGGTACGTACGGGCAAGCTGAAGCTGAGTGACATGCAGGGAGGCACGTTTACGGTCAACAATACGGGGGCGTTCGGCTCGATCTCTTCTTTTCCGACCGTTATCTATCCGCAGGCCGCGATTTTAACGTTCGAATCGATCGTCAAAAAGCCGGTTGTTGTGGACGACCGAATCGCCGTGCGCTCGATGGTTCGTTTGTGCCTGGCGCTGGACCATCGCATCCTGGACGGGGTCGTTTGCGGGCGTTTTTTGCAGCGGGTCAAGGAAAATCTGGAGGCGTACGGCCCGGTGGGCTCCTTGGATTGAACCTAAAGCTTGGGGACGCGGCAAATTTCACTTTACATTAAGATTGTATAGAATCCAGGTTAAGTTTACCCGTTTATACTGTTGTTGTAGGGAAAAGGACAACAAAAGGGAAGTGATTCTTATGAATCGAATGGGTAAATATGGAAAAGGATTGGCTGTCGCTGCCTTGACGGTTGCGGTATTGGCCGGGGGAGGCCCGGTGCCTGGCGTATCGGCGGAATCCGGTCCGGCAGGACCACAGGCACCGGAGGAAGTCGAGCGATTTGTCGATGCGTTTTTTAACCAGCCGGATATTCAGAAACAGATGGCCGGTGCCGCGGTGGCCGTGGTGAAGGACGATCGGGTGCTGTTAAACAAAGGCTACGGCTACGCCGATGTGGAGCAGAAACTGCCGGTCGACCCGGACCGAACCATATTTCGCGTCGCCTCGGTTTCCAAGGTGATTACAGCTACAGGCGTTATGCAATTGGCCGAGCAAGGGAAGCTCGATTTGAACGCCGATGTGTCGAAATATTTGGGGGAGGTTCGCATCGGGAATCGGACGGATGTACCGTTGACCATGCGGCATTTATTGATGAATGCGACCGGATTTGAGTATGGGGATATGTCCGAATCCACAACGACCGACTTGTCCAAGGAAGTTTCCTTAAAACAATATATTCTCGACAATCCGCCCACGATTATACGCCAGCCGGGACAATTTTATCGCTACGACAACCTGGGATTTACGATTCAAGGGTATGTGATCGAGCAGGTTGCGGGCCAGCCGTTCGGCGATTACGTTCAGAAACATATTTTTCAGCCGCTGGGCATGACAAACAGCGATTTTCGGCTAACTTCGGAAAATTTAAAGCGGCTCGCCGTACCCTATAACCAGCTCGGCGATATCCTCCCTACATTTGCGACGGTCCCGACAGAGTTTCCGGGAGGCGGGATGCTCTCAACCAGCTCGGACATGGCTCGGTTTATGATGGCACATCTGAACGAGGGGAAGATCGGGAGCACGGCGATTCTGAGTGAAGCAACGACTCGCGACATGCTCAAGCCTCAGCTTGCCATCCATCCGAAGCTGCCGAATATGGCCTACGGCTTCGAATATTCCAATCGGCAAGATGCCAACGGGCAGTATGTGATTGAGAAGTCCGGAGATGCACAAGGATACCATACGGGGATGTGGCTGATTCCCGATCAGAAGGTCGGCGTTTTCATTACCGTCAATAAGGATTTTGAGCTCCGGCAGCCTTTTTTCAGAGCCTTCATGAATCATTATTACCCGGCTGCGGGCAAGCAAGCTGACGCTCATGGGCCGCTCTCCTCGTCGCTGGCTGGATTTGCAGGCACATACAGCGATTTACGAAACCGGATGTGGACATCGCGCATTCGCGCGGAAGACGGCAAGCTTATCGTGCAAGACCCGCTTGGGGAGCATGTGCTGCATGAAATCGAGCCGCTTCTGTTTCAGGACAATCAGGGTGTCAAAGCGGCGTTCAAACGGAATGAAAACGGCGAGGTACAGGCGTTTTATTACGATCTGAAGCTCGACAGTTGGTCCGAAAAATTGCCGCAGCCGCGCCTCTATGACGATGTCGGTCCCCAGCATCCATATGCAGCCTACATCAGCCATTTGCGCCAGCTTGATGTCATCGGGGAGGAAAGCGGCGACAACCTTTTCCGGCCTGAGCAGCCCATTACGCGGGAACAGTTTATCGGCTGGATCATCCGGTGGTCGGGCCTCGCCCCGTCGAAGCAAAAGCCGGTGTTCGCCGATGTCGCCGACAGTCCGTATGCCCAGCATATCCAGGCCGCGCAAGAGTTTGGCTTGATCCAGGGATCAGTCGGCGACCGCTTCTACCCGCAGCAGCTATTGACACGACAGGAAGCGGCGACCATTGTATGGCGCATGGCCTTCAATCATCTGCATGCTACCCCTAAAGAAGCCAAAATTGCAGGCAATACGGATTCATGGGCGGTGGAAGGTGTCCGCTTCGCTGTGGCGAAAGTATTATATGGACCCGAAATTAGCGAGGACCAAAACGGAGCGGTTGACTACAGATCGACACAGCCGATGCTGAGACAAGAAGCCGCAGTATTGTTGTCCCGGTTCGCCGATCATTTATTCTAGCCAGCGGATAGCTCTTTTCCCTCCTCAGCGGATAGCTGATGGATAAGGATACGGGTATAAGACAATAGAGGTGAAGAGCCAATCAAAACGATATTGATCATCGACGATGAAGCGGAAATTGTCGAATTGCTCGCCGTTTATTTAAACCATGCCGGTTACGGCACAATGGCGGCGGGCAACGGCGATGAAGCGCTGACAATCCTGCAGCGCGAGCAGGTTGACTTGATCATCGCGGATATTATGATGCCACGGATGGATGGATGGGAGCTGCTTAAGAAAGTGCGGCAAAGCTCCCCGATTCCATTTCTTTTTCTCTCGGCCAAGTCGGACGATATGGACAAAATATTCGGATTGCAGCTAGGGGCGGACGATTACGTGGGCAAGCCCTTTAACCCGCTTGAAGTCGTAAGCCGGGTGCAGGCGCTGTTCAGACGCCTGGATGCCTTTACCAAGCCGGATATGCCCGCTCCCGCCATCATCGAAATCGGTGACGTCAAACTGGATTTGGAGAGCTGCAAGCTCTATAAAACCGGTATAAACAAGGAAGTGACATCCTACGAGTTCAAAATTATCGCTTTGCTGATGAGCCAAGCCGGCAGGGTATTCACGAAAGCGCAGATTTACGAGCAGGTATGGGGCGAAGAGTATATGGGGGACGAAAATTTGATTATGGTCTATATCAGCAAACTCCGCGAGAAGATCGAGCATAGCCCAAGAAAGCCTGACTACCTGGTTACAATTAGGGGGTTAGGCTACCGTTTTGAGAAGAAACAATAGCATTCGCGGTCCTAGACCGCTGAAGAAGCTGTTTGTCCGCAACTATATCGTCATTAGCGGCCTTTTGTTGGGCGCGATTGCCGTAGCGCTTGTGAGCACCGATATTCTGATGAACCGGGTGGTAGACAGGACGGGCGATTTGCCTGGGATTACGGGGGAAGATATTTATCGGTATCCCTTCGAAAATATCGACGGGAAGCTGCTGGATCGGTACGGCGGCTGGTTTGAGGTGATCGACGAGGCGGGAGAGGTGATCTATGTCCGGGGAAATAAGGAAGACGATATCGTCCATTACCGGGATGGACTGCTCTATGTCAAAATGGATATGCAGCGGAACGATGATTCGATCTATTATCACGCTTATTCGGTAAAGGGGCCGAATCAAGAGCCGTATATCCTGCTTTGGAAAATACCTATGCGGCTGGATAAAGTCTCTGCGGCCATAGCCATTTTTGCGGCATGTTTTGCTCTCGGCTTGTTTATCGCCGTGTATTTGTACGCCAAATACTCGGTTAAGCAAGTAAAGAAGCCGATCCGGCAAATTGTAGAAGGCATCAAAGAAATGGAACGGCTGAATTATACGAAGCGGCTGACGTTTACGGCCGAGCAGGAGTTCGACGAAATCCGCGAGGCTTTCAACGGATTGGCCGAGCGGCTGCAGCGAACCTCTGCCGAGAAGGAAGCGGCCGAGACCAGCCGCAAAAATATGCTCTTGCATTTATCGCATGATTTGAAGACGCCTATGACTTCGATTTACGGCTATTCCCAGCTGCTGCTGGACGATCCGTCGCTGGAGGAAAGCAGGAGGCGCAAATATATCCAATACATTCACGACAAATCTTCCTATACGGCCAATTTGATTAAGGACTTGTTCGAATTGGCAAAGCTTGAAGATTCCCATCAAATGCTGAAAAAAGAAAAAGTAAACGTCACCAAATGGTTTCAGCAGATTGTGGCGGAATGTTATTCCGAAATCGAAGACAAAGGGTTCGGATTGGAGGTGCAGATTCCGGAAGAGCCGCTGCCGGTTATGCTGGACCATGTGCATATGAAGCGCGTCATCATGAATCTGATCGGAAATTCGCTCAAGTTCAATGCAGCGGGAACGGTCCTGTACGCATCTTGCGAAATCAAGGACGGCCAGGCTGTGCTGTGGCTTGGAGATGACGGAATCGGCGTACAGGAGCCGATCAGGGAGAACATCTTCGAAGAATTTGCGCGCGGGGGCGGGGCAGTGAAAGACAGCACCGGTTTAGGCCTCGCCATCTGCAAAAAAATCGTTACGCTGCATCAAGGCACGATTGAACTGGAAGCGGATCGGCGGTATTCCACGATGTTTCGAATCAGCTTGCCGCGTGCGGATGCATAAAAGGCAGCGGCAGCTTCGAACGCGAAAATAACGTTCCGGACTGCCGCTGCCTCTATTCAGCTTGCGCCCATTTAGAGTTTTACGATCTTGGTAGCGATATTTTTGCAAAATTCGCTGTCATGCTCCACAAAAAGAATGGTCGGCGAGTGCTCAAGCAGCAGTTCCTCGATCTGCATGCGGGAGATCACATCGATAAAATTAAGCGGCTCGTCCCAAATATGCAAATGAACCTTCTCGCAAAGACTTTTCGCCAGCAGCACCTTCTTCTTTTGGCCGCCGCTATAATCTGAAATATCCTTTTCAAACTGAGCTCTGGAGAAATCGAGCTTTCTTAGGATCGATTTAAACAGGCTTTCGTCAATTCCGCTGCTTCTGGCGTAGTCCGATAAATTTCCATGTAAATGCGAAGTATCCTGCGAAACATACGATATTTTCAGCTGGCTTCCTTTTCGGAACGTGCCGGTATACGCGATATCCTCGCCGCAAATCAGCTTGATAATGCTTGATTTTCCGGAGCCGTTCGCACCCGAAAGCGCGATTCGCTCGCCTTGCTCAATCGTAAAGCTGATATCGGTGCAAACCGTCTTCTCCCCATAATAAATGGAAACGTGGTCGAGTTCGGCGAGTTGATTTTTATGAAAAGGAAGCTGGGTAATCTTTAAGCTCTCCGAGCTTTCGATATTTTTCAAGAGCTGCGACTTTTCCTCGATCGCGTTTTGCTGCCGGTGCTCCATGGCTTTGGAGCGTTTCATCATTTTGGCAGCCTTGTGCCCGATGTACCCTTTATCCACCTTGGAGCCGGAATTTCTTGTTCCGTTCTTCGTTTTTTCCACCTCATGCGACCAGTTGCTCGTTCGTTTGGACGCTTCCGACAAACGTTTAATGTCTTTTTTCAGCTTTTCGTTCTCGCCAAGCTCAAATTGGTCTTGTCTCTGCTTATTTTCCCACCAATCGGAAAAGTTGCCTTTTTGAATTTCGATGTCGGTTTTATTGATGGACAGAATATGGTCTACGCAGCGATCCAGGAACGACCTGTCGTGAGAGACGAGAATAAAACCGCTTTTCGTATTGAGATATTGACTGACAAGCTTTCTGGCGTTCATGTCCAGGTGATTGGTCGGCTCGTCAATCAACAGGAAGCTGTTTTCCTTAAGAAATAAGGCGGCCAGCAATACTTTCGTTTGCTCTCCATTGGACAGCGAAGCGAAGGGCCGGTATAGAACATCCTCCGACACCTTGAGCAGCGAAAGCTCGCGCATCAATTCCCAGTGAAGGTAATCCGGGTAGATGTCGCCGATGATATCGATTGTGTTATGCTCCTTGTGCTCCACATGGAATGGAAAATATTCAAAGCTGACTTTGGCGGAAATCGTTCCGCTGTATTCATACTTTCCAAGCAATAGGTTGAGGAAGGTGGTTTTGCCTCTGCCGTTTCTTCCCGTAAATCCGAGTTTCCAATCGGTATCAATCTGAAAGCTTACGTCCTCGAATAAGTTATCGTAACTGCCGTCATAGGCAAACGTCAGGTTTGTTACATTGATTAATGACATGGAATTGATCCTCCTGTACAAAAATATAAAAGCTGCAAGAAAGTTACCTTTCTCACAGCTCAAATAAATACAGCAAATCCAACCCTGATATAGAGTTAGATAAGGATATATTGTTCGAGTGAAAAGATATCGTAACTTTCTTGCATATAAATAATAAAACATGCGCTCGTATCGCTTGCTTGTTTTACTATTTTATATTTCTTAGCAAGAAAGTTATTTTACATTATATCTTTTCAGCTCCTGTCATTAATTTAGAGCCATCTTACCATAACTATTTGTTAATTTCAACTATTTGACTTCACGGAAGGGGGAGGATATAATTTTCAATTGACCATAAAGTCATTTATAGAACCAATAGGTCAAATGGATTGGAATTGAAATCTGCAAGAGAGGTGAACGTTATGACCAAGACCGGTTCGAATTGGGGACCGCTTGTCATTTTGATGGTGAACATGTTTATTACGATGGTGGGAATGGGACTGATCATCCCCATTTTGCCTAAATTCATTACGGAATTCGGGGCAAGCGGCCAGGACATGGGATATCTTGTCGCCGCTATGGGGGTGACGCAGCTCCTATTTTCGCCTATTGCCGGCGAGATGTCCGATAAATACGGACGTAAAATCATGATTGTCGGGGGAATCGGGGTATTTGCGTTGTCCCAGCTGCTGTTCGGGCTGGCCGATCAGATGTGGCTGCTTTACGTATCCAGGCTGCTCAGCGGAATCGGGGCCGCGCTCCTGACACCCGCGATGATGGCCTATGTGGCCGACATAACGCAGGAGAAGGATCGCGGAAAAGGATTGGGCCTGTTCAGCGCCTCAATGTCGCTGGGCGTCGTGATCGGGCCCGGCATCGGCGGATTTCTGGCCGATTATGGGCTGCGGGTTCCGTTCTACGTGTCGACGGCGATAGCCGGCGTGTCGGTGCTGCTGTCCCTGCTGTTCCTGCCGGAGACGCAGAGCCGGGAATCGAGGCAATTGGCCCGGACGGCGGAGAGGAAGCGGGACAATCTGTTCAAGCAACTGCTTAGCTCGTTTCGCGCGCCGTACTTCGTGCTGCTTCTGCTTGTTTTCATGCTGACGTTCGGGTTAATGAATTTTGAAGCCGTGATTAGTTTATATGTGGACGTGAAGCACGGATTTACGCCGAAGGACATCTCGCTGATGATCACGCTCGGCGCGCTGGCAGGGGTTTTCACCCAAGCCGTTCTGTTCGAAAGGCTGCTGCGGAGGTTTAGCGAGCGTCAAATTCTTATTGCTATGTTTCTGCTTTCCGCCGTTATGATGCTGGCGGTCCTCGTGACGAAGACGTACGTTTCCGTTTTTGCCGTGACCATTCTGTTTTTCGTTGCCACGACGATTATCCGGCCGGCCGTCAATACGCTGTTGTCCAAAATGGCCGGAAACGAGCAGGGGTTCGTAGCGGGGATGAACAACGCCTATATGAGCTTGGGTACGATCGCTGGACCGTCCATTGCCGGCGTGCTGTTCGACGTTAACGTCAATTACCCTTATGTGCTCGGAGCGGCCTTCATGGTGGCAAGCACGGCCATGCTGATCGGCTGGAAGGAACGCAATCGGGCAGGAAGCCCGGCACCGTTACAAGAAGGCGCCGCAGCCGTTCAGGACTAGGACGGAGCTTGCAAGTTACCTGCGTATCCGCTATATTCGCTATGACGGAAACGAAGCAGACCATACAAGTTTCGGGGCGGTGTACCGGTGGAAGAGAAATGGAACGAGAAGAAGCGGCACATCCTGCTTGCTGCGATGAAGCTGTTCGCTGCGAACGGGTATGTGCAGACGACAATGCAGGAAATCGCCGAAGCTTGCAAAATGTCCAAAGGCAGCGTGTATCAGCAGTTTTCCTCTAAGGAAGCGCTGCTGCTGGATATTTTTAAATTCTTTTTTAAACGTTTGAACGACGGGATGCAGCTCGTGGAACGCGAACGGCAACTGGGCCCGAGGGAACGCCTGGAGCGGAAAATACTCGTCTGCCTTCGTTTGTGGGCGGAATATCCCGAATTTTTCACGATGCAGATGCGGGAAAACGGAGGCTTCGTAAACCAGGAAATTCGGGATTACTTGAAGCGGATGGATACCGAGATCAGTCTGTTCTTTATCGACAGCCTCGTTGACATCTACGGGGACGGCTACGCGCCATACGCGCCGGAAGGCGTATTGCTGTTAAGCAGCTTGCTGTCGACCTACATGGGCTTGCAGTTGGTCGAGAAGATCACGTTGGGACCGGACGAAGTGTGCCGCCATATTCTGCATATCGTCGATGCGGTAGCGGAACGCGTGCTGCGGGAGAAGCCGCGCCCTCTTTTGAACGAAACCAATTGGCCGAGGCTGAAGGAGGTATCCGCGAGAAGCGCGAAATCGGCTCATCCGCTCCTGCTTGTGAAGCAGTGCCGGGAACGGCTCTCCGAAGGAGAAGCGCACGATGAGGCGCTCGATTCCCTGGCGGTGCTGGAGCAGGAGCTGGTGGACATCCGTCCGCGCAAGGTCATCGTGCTCGGCATGCTGGCGAATTTGAAGCGCTCCCCGGAGCTGGCCGATTTGCTGGTGGAGCTGGAGGCGGCGTGCCAGCAGGCGGGACTTGTTCGCGGATAACGAAAAAGCCTTGTTCTCTCTTCATGGAAAGAGGACAAGGCTTCTTTGTTGATTCCAGACGAAATGCGATTAAGCCATAAATTCCGTAAACGCTCCGTCCAGTCCCTTCGGCCCGTAGTGCTCCCGGAACTCGTCGATGGAGCCCTGCCGCACCAATTCCCCGTTCCGCAGGAACATGGCCCGGTCGGCGACGGATTCGGCCACCTGCAGGTGGTGCGTCGAGAAAATCACGGCGCGGCCTTCGCGTTTCACTTCTTCGATCAGATGCACGAACGATTGCAGCCAGTACGGATCGAGGCCGTTCGTCGGCTCGTCCAGCACGAGCAGAGGCGGGTCCCCGAGCAGCGCCTGCGCGAACAGCAGCCGCTGCCGCATCCCTTTGGAGAAGGAGGGGACGGGCTTCTGCTGCACCTCGGCCAGGCCAACCTTGCGCAGCAGTTCCTGAACGCGGGACGGCGGCACGCTGCGGAGCTTCGCCCAGAACGTGAGCGTCTCCCGCGCGGACAGCGCCTGCCCGAACACATAGTCGTCGGGCATGTAGCCGACGGAAGCGGCATAGCGCATCCGGTCGTTGCGCCATTGGAGACCGCACGCCTCGATGGAGCCTTCGGTCGGCTGCGAGCTGCCGACGATCATGCGCAGCAGCGTGCTTTTGCCCGCTCCGTTGCCGCCGCACAGAGCCATCACCTGGCCCGGATACAGCTCCAGATCGACTCCCTTGACGATCGGCTGCTTGTTGATCGTTTTGCGGACATTCGTGAGCTTCAGCACCGGTTCAGCCACGCGACCGCCCCCTTTCCCAGAGCAGGACGGCAGCTCCCAGACATCCGGCGATCCAGACGGCCGAGACGAGCAGGAACAGGAGAGTGCCGCCCGTCCCGCGAATCCATCCGATCCATTCGTAATATTCGGGCCCGAGCACGGACCCTCCGCTCAGCTTGACGACGATGAACAGCCGGACCAGCTCCGCCGGATTGAACAGAGTGAGCACGGCCAGCGCCGGCTTGATCCACAGGTACGGCAGCAAGCCGAGCACGGCGACAAGCAGCGTCGGCCACCCGATAACGGTGAAAAACCAGATCGCCACGCCGTACGTCAGCGCCTGCCAGCGGTTTTTGGCGAGCGTGCCGACGATGGCGGCCACAGCCAGAAACAGCAGCACGATGCCGGCCGAGAATGCCAGGAACAACGTGAAGGTTTTCACATCGAACGGCTTTCCGGTGAACTGGCCGACGACGCCGGTTAAGCCGTAGCCGAAGGCGACGATGACAAGCAGTACGGCGGCAATGCCCGCATATTTGCCCAGCACGAACGCGGGCGTACCGAGCGGGTAAGCGGAGAGCAGCTGCCAGCCGCCTTCTTCCTTTTCCGCGGTCAGCGAGAAGGAACCGAGCAGCAGCGTCATGAGCGGCAGCAGGTACAAGATCAGGTTCAGCATCGTACCCGTGACGCTGGAATACCCTTCGACGACCCGGCTGGAGTGAATCAGCAGCAGGGCCAGACTGAACAGGGAAAAGAGCGCAAGGAACGAGTATGCCCACGGGTTGCGGAAGCCGATTCGCATCTCGCGAATCGCCACGGTCAGCATCGGTTTCATTAGTGCGCGACCTTCGGCTCTTCTTTCTTAGCTTCGCTGCCGCCATGACCGTCCTTCATGTCTTGTTTGCCTTCGTCGCCGGGCTTGTGGCTGTCTTTCATATGCTTCATCTTGTCCTTATTGCGTTCCCACGTATGGGAGCCCAGCTCGGAACCAGTCATCAGCTTGCCTTTTCCGTTCTCGGAGATGAATTTCTCCGCCGTCGCTTTATCCTTGAATGAATAGATGCCGTAAGCCATCGGCGATTTGAACGATTTGTCGTACACGTAGTAAGCCTTCTCCAGCTCGATCCATTCCTTGGTATGATAGTCCCGGACGAATGTCGCTCCGACCTGCTCGGTGCCGTTTTTGCTCTTCCATTCGTTGTAGCAGCCGATATCGTCGAATTTCAGCGATTTGCCGTCCTTCAGAACCGCTTGCGTTGCGAACTGGTCGTCTTTCACTTGCATGTTGCACACGGCGCATTTGTCTGTCGCTTCGTTGATGGCCTGCGGCTCGTATTTTTTGGCTCCGCATGCCGACAGCACCAGAATGATCATGACGATGGACAGGCTTAAAGTAAATTTTTTCATTTTCGTCGAACCCCCGTTACGAATATGGTTGTTACTGCGCTCCCCAGCAGGAGGAGGCTGATGATTAGCGTTCCCGTCGTTTCGAACGCGTCCGGCAGACGGTAGGCATCCGCTGCGTAAGGCTTCATCGCCGGCGCCCGGTCGGTCGTCCAAGCCTGCTTGGACGAGGTCAGCATGCCTTCCAGAAACGCCATGCCCGGCGACTGGAAGAACAGCTGGAACGGCGGAGTCGTTTTGGTCATCTTCTGAAAAAATGGATTGATTGCATACGGCATGTCGCTGAACCCGTCTTCGTCCAGATCGATGCCTTGGAAGCTGTCCCAATAGTTGCCTTTCACGTCGTTATTCTGGCTGTCCGTCGCTTCCGCCGGGATCACGTTGCCCTGAAAATCGTTGGCCTGAAACCGGTTGTTCTCGGATTCTTTGAGCTGCAGGCCCACGTAGTTCACGGTGACCCGGTTGCGCTCCAGCACGTTCTTGTGCGCTTGCTCGACGTAGATGCCGACCCGGTTGCCCTCCAGACGGTTGTCCGTGAAGACGGAATCGCTCGCGTCGAACAGCAGCAGGCCTTGGGAGTTGACGTTCTCGCTCTGCTTGACGAACGTGTTGCCCGCAACCTCCACGCTTTTGACGGCCATTACCATCGCTCCCGTGATGTTGCGCGCCCCGATGTTGCCCCGGATCGACGAGTCGTTGACGTACATGAAATGCACGCCGTACCGGGACTCGTTCACCTCGTTCTGTTCTACCCGGATGCCGTTGCTGTTCTCGATGTAGATGGCATCGTGCATACCGGTGACGGTGTTGCCTGCGATCACGTTGTCATGGGAGGCGTACAGGTCGATGCCGTTGCCCTTGTCCGTCATCTTGACGTCCGGTCCCGCCCAACTTACCGTCGTACGGCTGATCTTGTTGCGGCTCGCGTCCCGCAGATGAATGCCGGAGGACACCGTCTCGATCCGCAGATCCTCCAGCGTGCTGTCGGCGCCGGAAAGCAGCACGGCGGCCGTAGTCTTGGCTCCCGTGTCCCGGATCGCCAGACCCGCTAACGCGGTGCGGTCGGCACGGAGCTCTACCGCCGGCTGATCCGATTCGTTGACGATCTGCGCTCCGCCCGCGCCTTCGATCCGCAGCGGCTTCGCGACGACGGCGGGCCCCCGGTAGGTTCCTTCCGCCAGCTTTAGCGTGCCGCCGGGCGGCGCTTCGTCAATGAGCTGCTGGAGCGGGAGTTCCTGCCCGCTGTTTCCGCTGCTTGCGGCGCAGACCGCCGTGGACGGCAGGACTGCGAGCGAGAACGCCAGCAGAGCGGCGCGCAGGGCGGAGCCGTGCGGCATCAGGCTGCGGATGCGGTTGCGGCTCATGAAGCGACCTCAAGCTTCTTTTTCTTGATGATATGCAGGTCGCCGATGTACAGATGCACGTAGACGGTGTACGTTCCCGGCTCCTTCAGTTCTTTTTCCGCGGAGTACGCGTTTCCTTCCTGCTTCGCATTCAAATACGACAGCGTATCGTTTTCGGACTTGCGAATGTCGAAGGCCAGGGTGGCTTTGGTCGATTCCGGCACACCGCCTAACGTGGCGGTGAACTTGGTGACGGCGTTCACCTTGGGCGGCGAAGGCTCGGTCGTCAGCGTGACCTCCACCTCCGACGGGTCGACCGGACGCTCGGAGGTGGAGCAGGCGGTTATTACAGCCACCAGCAGCAGGCCAAGCAGGACCGTCAGCATTCGTTTACGATTCATCTCATCACTCCTTACAAAACAGGCAAGCACCCTCATTGTATAGAACGGAAAGCAGGTTGCCCATAGCCCGGTCGGGCTATCGGGGGCGGTTTCCTGTGAAGATAAAATGAACTTTTTGGCAGAAGCTGTCCATAGGTTGAGGGGAAACGATCCGGAGGAGCGCACGGGAAGGTTCTGTTTTTAATTCCATTTTTATGGTAAGATCGAAAATGGAAAACTTTTGGTTTTTTTGAAAAGGAGATGAACAACATGAACAAATGGCTCATTTTGCTGCTGGCCGCAGCGGTAACCATTCCGTCGGGATCGCAGATCGCCCGTGCCGACCAAAAGCTTGCAGATCAGAAGCTTGCCGAACCGAACGCCATGCCTTATATTACCTTGCTTGACGATTTTAAAGTGTATGCCAGCGATAAAACGAAACCGAATGAAGTCCTCGGCTCCATCAGCGCTTACCAGTCTGTGAAGCTCGCCCCGATTGACGAATTGCTCAATATTACGAGGATGGACAAAGTGCCGGTCGAGACGTGGCTCGGAAAAGCGTGGGTTAACTTGAAGGAAGGGGCGTACAAGTACGGCCAGCTGCAGAAGCAGGAACAGACCTTGACTCTGCTTGAGCCCCAGACCTCGCTCTATGACTCCCGGATGAAATTAACCGGGTACAGTCTCTCTCCGCAGCAGGTTCAGGCGGTTGCCTCCATTGACGCATGCGATCCGTACACGCCCTGCCGCACGTCGGCGAAGTGGTATTTGATCCGGACCTCCTGGCTGGGGGAGCAATGGATTCGTTCGGAGCATTATGCGGAGAATTACGCGGGCCAACCGGTTGAAGGAATGATTCCCGTTGCGCGGGAGAGCGAAGTGTACAGCCAGCCTTTTGAAAAGCCGTTGGCCGGCGAGCCGAAGCTGCCCCCTCAAGTATTGAAGCCTGTGGCGAAGTATGCCCGGTTAGCCGGCATGGCTCCTCCGAGCATCTGGTACCAGATCGAGACGCCGAATGGACTGCGATGGATTCGCTGCAGCGACGACTATGGGCTTGGTTTTGAAGGGGTAGAGCAGGTCGACCTGAAGCTGGACATTCCCGTTCCGTTCCATTACTTTAAAACTCCTTCGATCTTCTCCACCTATACCGAGAAAATAGGGGCAGAACAACCGGCCCAAACCGTTCAGGTCATTGGGAAAATAGGCAACTGGTATTTTACGGTAAACGAGGGCGTCGGGAAATGGCTTAATCCGTCCATGGAAATTGCCTCCCGGTTGACCGGCGATTTCGAGCAGGATGCCAAGCTCGGGGTGCAGCTAAGCAGTAAGCGGCTTGAGCTTACCGGGACCTCGATCGGGTTCGACATCCCTTATGTGGAAAATCAGCCTGCGGAAAAATGGCTCACGTTTACCCCGCAAACCGTTACGGCTTCGCGGGTCTGGAACTCTCCCAACGGGGAGTCCTGGTATTACATCCACACTTGGCAGGGCGCGAAATGGGTCAAGCCGTAAAGCCCGCTTCCTGATTGGATGATCGAACTGAGAGCAGACCTCCGAATTCCACTTTCAGGGTGGCTTCGGAGGTCTTTTTTTTCCGGGACTACTCTCATGAAGCGCAGAGCTCCCGGACGCCGGTCTCATCGACAAAGGGGTGGCTTTTTTGGTATACTTCAAAAAAACGTATTGAGAATCATTATCATATAGGGCGGTGCACAAGCTTATGAACCCAGGCATCACGGAACCGGGGGATCCGGTGGTCACTTGGCTGGACGGTACGCATTGGAAGCTTCGGGACGTAGAAGCGGTCAAAGGAGACGGCGAATGGCGCATGGAGCAGCAGCTCGCGGATTCGTACGTTCTGCTTGCGGTGACAAAGGGACACGGGCGGTTGATCGTGGACCGGAAGGAAGGCCGGCTTCGCCAGGATACCGCTTATGTATGCTCTCCGGGCCAGACGTTCGGCGCCGCTTCGGATACGGCAGAAGGGTTGAGCCTGTTTTTGTTCCGGTTTGATTTGTACCGGGAGACGGGGCAGGACGAGGAGCAGCTCCGGTTCGAGAAGGAACAAGGCTTGTTCTGGGTGCAGGACGAAATTCCGATGATTCCCGCCGCACAGATGATTACGGTATGCGACGCCGTGAGCCGCCATTGGCAGAGCGCCGAGGAAACCGGACGTCCGCGCGCCCGCCTTGCTTTCCGTGAGCTGATCTATGGCGTCATGAAGAATGTCGGGCTCTCCGCGAGAAAAGATTCGGAAGCCGCCATCCGGCGGACGAAAGATTATATGGAGGGACACTTCAACGAAAACTTGTCGATCGAGCAGCTCGCCCGGATGGCCGGGGTCAGTCCCAAATATTACGTGGAGCTGTTCAAAAAAACGTACGGCAGCAGTGCCATCGATTACTTGACGGAGCTCCGCATGACGCGGGCCAAGCAGCTTATGGCCGGTTCGAACGTCAGGCTGCGGGACATCGCCCAGCAGGTCGGTTATAGCGACGAGTTTTATTTAAGCCGGAAGTTCAAACAGGAAGTCGGCGTATCGCCGACGGTATATATGAAGAACCGCAGCCGCAAGGTAGCCGCCTACAGCTCGGCCATCACCGGCCAGCTTGTGGCGCTAAGGATGCTGCCTTATGCCGCCCCGCTTCATCCGAAGTGGACGGCTTTTTACTACGAAACGTACCGCAACGATATTCCCGTCCATCTCAGCGCCTACCGCAACAATATGGATTGGGAAACGAATATCGATACGCTTCGCAAAGCGCGGCCGGACGTTATTGTGAGCCGCACCGGGCTGGACGAGGAAGAGCAGGATAAGCTGAAGCAGATCGCTCCCCTCTTGCAGGTGCCGTGGGCCGAGAAGAACTGGCGGGAGCAGCTGCAGTTTACCGCGGAGTATCTCGGGGCGTCGAAGGAGGCGGAGCTGTGGCTGAGAGAGTACGACCGGAAAGTGCAGTCCGTCCGGGAGCGGCTTGCCCGTGAGGCGGAGGACGATACGGTTCTGATCCTGCGTATTTATAAAGACGAATGCCATGCGTTTAGCAACCGGAGCATGCGGGAAGTGCTATACGGCGATTTGCAAGTGAAGCCGGCTTGTCCGGTCGGCCGCACCGTTCTCAATGAGCCGATTACGCTGGAACGCCTGGCGGAGATCGACGCGGACCGCCTGCTGCTGCTCGTCCGCCAGGAGCCCGAATCGCTGGCTCACGCCAAGCGGTTAAGCGCTGCCCCGATTTGGCAGGATTTGAAAGCGGTCCGGAAGCATCGGGTGCACCACATTCCTTCCGACCCGTGGCACGAATATTCCGCCACCGCCCACGATCGGATCGTCGAGGCAGCGCTAAATCTGTTTTCCGACAATTGTCCAAAGTGACTCCGGAAATCGTCCATGGTTTAAGGGGGGAGGGTAGTTTATAATCGCAAATGAGAATCGTTATCAATAGAGAGGGGATTTAGCAAGATGATGAAACGCAGATGGTCAGGAATAGGAGTTGCGGCGCTGTTGGCGCTTGCCTTGTCCGCATGCGGCACGGCAGGTCAGGGGAAAGAGCAGCCGGCGGCTTCGACGGGAACGGAGAAACCGGCGGCAGCGACCAAAGACGCCGCGGCTCCGGCGACCAAAACGATCAAATATCTCGGCAAGGATTACACGGTTCCCGGCAAAACGGACAGAATCGTCATCTCCGGCGCGATGGAAGCGATGGAGGATGCGCTGGTGCTGGGCGTGAAGCCGGTTGGAGCGATTACCGTAGGCGGCAAGTTTCCGAAGATGTTCGAAAGCATCACGCAAGGCGTGGAAAGCACCGGCGAAAAAATGCAGCCGAATATCGAAGGCATTTTGAAGATGAAGCCGGACGTCATTCTGGGCTCCTCCAAATTCCCGCCTGAAATGGCCGAGAAGCTGGCCAAAGTCGCCCCGACGTTCCCGGTGTCGCATATCTCGACGAACTGGGAAGCCAATCTGCTGCTGCTGGGCGAGCTGACCGGCAAGCAGGAGCAGGCCAAGCAGGTGCTGCAAAAGTATAAGGACGATGTGACAGCAGCCAAAGCGAAGCTCGGCGATCGCTTGAAAGACAAGAAAGTCGTCTCCTTGAGAGTCCGGACCGGCAACCTGTACATTTATCCCGAAGGCGTGTTCTTCAACGCGTCGCTGTATGCCGATCTCGGCTTTACGGCTCCACCGGAAGTGAAGGCTGCTAAGGCGCAGGAGCTCATCTCGATTGAAAAATTCAGCGAAATGAACCCGGATTACATTTTCCTGCAGTTCTCCGAGGACGAAAACAAAGACACGCCAAAGGCGCTGGAGGATCTGCAAAAAAATCCGATCTGGAAAAGCATCAATGCGGTGAAGAACGACAAAGTATTCGTCAACGTCGTCGATCCGTTAGGGCAAGGCGGCACCTCGTGGAGCAAAATTCAATTCCTGAAAGCAGCTATGGAAAAGCTGGCCTCCTGATTCCAGGCAGGCGAGCCGACAAAACATGAGACAAGCATACAAGCTTCACCCGGCGTGGATCTTATGGCTTTCGCCGGTCGCGGTTGTCCTCTCGATCATTTTATCCGTCCGTTTCGGCTCCAAAACGATCGATACAGGCACGCTTTGGGAGGCGTTCGCAAGCTTCGATCCGGGCAACGTCAATCATCAAATCGTGATGCACTCCCGCGTCCCGCGCGCGGTCGGAGCGCTGCTCATCGGCGCTTTCCTGGCGATGTCGGGAGCGCTTATGCAGGGGATGACAAGGAACTACCTTGCATCCCCTTCGATCATGGGGGTGACCGACGGCTCGGTATTCGCCATTACGGTCTGCATGATCGCGCTACCGGGTTCTTCTTCGATCGAAATGATCGTTTATTCGTTCATCGGCTCGGCGTTCGGCGTAGGGCTTGTCTTCGGACTGGCGTCGCTGCTGCCCGGCGGGATGTCTCCGGTCCGGCTGGCGGTGACGGGCACCGTGATCGGCACGTTTCTCGGCAGCATGGCGACCGCCTTCTCGACGTATTTTCAGGTTTCGCAAAAAATCGGCTTTTGGTATAACGCCCGCCTGCATCAGATGGACCCGAATCTGATCAAACTGGCGATTCCTTTTGCCGTGGTCGGGGTCGCGCTTGCGCTGCTCATCTCGAAATCCGTGTCGATTCTTTCCTTGGGCGAGGAAGTGGCGGTCAGCCTCGGACAGCGGACGCTGATCGTCAAAGTGGTCGCGATGCTTGCGGTCATTCTACTTACGGGCGTTTCCGTGGCGCTGGCCGGCAAGATCGCCTTCGTCGGCTTGATCGTCCCGCATATTACCCGTTTTCTCGTCGGCCTCGATTACCGGTGGATCGTGCCGTGCGCCGGTGTGCTGGGCGGGGTGTTTCTTGCTTTGTGCGATGTCGCAAGCCGCTTCATGAACTACCCGTTCGAGATGCCGATCGGCGTCGTGACGTCCTTGATCGGGGTTCCTTTCTTTCTGTATTTGATCCGGAGGAAGGGAGGGGAGCAGCGTGCGTAATTATTCAACCGGCAGGTACATGACGGTGCTGCTTGGAGCGGTCGCGCTTATACTCATTGCCGCATACCTGTCTCTCACGAACGGGGCTTTCGACATGACGGTGGGCGATATCGTTCGAACGCTGCTTGGGATCGACCCGCAGCCCGCCTTGATCGGGGTTCCTTTCTTTCTGTATTTGATCCGGAGGAAGGGAGGGGAGCAGCGTGCGTAATTATTCAACCGGCAGGTACATGACGGTGCTGCTTGGAGCGGTCGCGCTTATACTCATTGCCGCATACCTGTCTCTCACGAACGGGGCTTTCGACATGACGGTGGGCGCTATCGTTCGAACGCTGCTTGGGATCGACCCGCAGCCCGAGCACCGTTTGGTCATCTTCGACTTCCGGCTGCCCCGCATCGTTATTGCCGCTTTGGTCGGCTTGGGGCTGGGCGTGGCCGGCGCGGCAATTCAAGGCGTCACGCGCAACGGGCTGGCCGATCCGGGAATTTTGGGCATCAACGCTGGCGCGGGCGCGGCAGTCGTCATCTTTATGTTTTTTTTCAGCGGGCAAATCAAGGGAGCGGGCTGGTTCTCCACGATGGCGATGCCGTTGTTCGGTTGGGCGGGCGGTCTAAGCACGGCTGCGTTTCTGTATCTGTTCGCCTGGAAGGATGGCAAGCTGGATCCGCAGCGCGTTCTTCTGGTGGGCATCGCGACCGCTTCCGGACTCGGCGCGGTTGCCATGTACATCAGCCTGAAAATGAATCCGTCCGACTTCGAGATGGCCACGGTCTGGATGACCGGCAGCATCTACAACGCCAACTGGAAGTTTATTGTCGCCATGCTCCCGTGGCTGGTCGTTCTTATTCCCGTCATCGTGCGCAGATCGTACATTCTGGACCTGCTCCAGCTGGAGGAGAACAGTGTCAGAAGCTTGGGCGTCGCTGTGGAAAAAGAGCGGATGATCCTGCTGCTCGGCAGCATCGGGCTGGTGAGCGCCTGCGTCAGCGTGTCGGGAGGGATCGGCTTCGTCGGCCTGATGGCGCCTCATATCGCCAGACGTCTCGTAGGCATCCGGCACGTCCGCATGGTCCCCGTCTGCGGCCTGATCGGCATGGCGCTGGTTGTCGTATCGGATTTTATTGCGAAGACGGTATTTTCGCCAGCAGAGCTGCCTGTCGGCATTGTCATATCGATCATCGGCGTGCCGTATTTTGTGTATTTGTTATTTAAGGCCAGATCCTGATGCAAGGACTGGCCCAATCCGGGAGGGCGTCATGCAGGGAAAAATCATAGTCGAATCGTTCGATGACAGGGAGATAGCCGTCTATCTCCCGCCTTCGTATTTTACAAGCGGGGCGGCATACCCGGTCGTTTACGTACAAGATGGAAGCTATTTGTTCGATTCCTCTATGGAGGAGCTGGAACGCGGGTTTAAGAGCGGGGAGCTGCGCGAGCTTATCTTCGTCGGCATTACGCCGTTCGACCGGAATGACGAATACACGCCGTGGTCTGCCCCCTCGCTGGCGGACAAGTCCCGGAATTTCGGCGGAAAGAGCGCCGAATATCTCGCCTTCGTTACCGGCCGGTTGAAGCCCTGGATCGATGAGAAGTACCAGACATCCCGCCTGCCGGAGGAGACGGGCATCGCCGGCGGCTCGTTCGGAGGCTTGGTCTCGCTTTATGCCGCTTATTTGTATCCCGAAGTATTCGGCCGGTTCGGGCTGCTGTCCGCTTCCTTCTGGTATCCGGACTTCATGGAGTATGTGAGAACGAAGCCGATGGAGACAGCGGGACGCAAAATCTATATGTATGTCGGAAGCATCGAAGGCATCCATAAACCGAGCGCCCAGAAAATGATGGTACCGTACACCCGCGAAGCGCATGCGATATTGACGGAGCGCGGGTTCACCGGGGACCGGTTGCGGCTTGAGATCGAAGACGGCGCGGGTCACGAGTCGAAATATTTTATCAAGCGTTTTCCGGAAGCGATGGCGTGGCTGTTTCCGCCGGAGGAGGAAATCGTTTCTTGAAATTTCCGGCCGGTCCGCGTATAGTACAGTTAGTAATTAATAACTAACTGATCGAGGAGATCGGCCGGAGCACTCCGGTTTCGCAGGAGGAACGATGGGCAAGATGAAATCGAAGACCGGCGAGCCTGCCGCGGCGAACCGCAGAGAAGAAATATTGGAAGCCGCCGTTGCGGTGTTCGCGGAGCATGGTTACTACAGCGCCACTACGGCGCAAGTTGCGGAACGGGTGGGCATTTCGCAGCCTTACGTGTTCAAATTTTTCAAAACCAAAGCGGAGCTGTTCGCCTCTGCGCTGAAGCTGGCCTTCGAGCGCGTCGTCCGTGCGTTCTCGGGGGTGGATGCGTCTTCGGACGGGCTGGAGCAGGCGATGATTCAAGCTTACGAAGAGCTGATGCGCACGCATCACCATGAGATCGTTTTGCAGATGCAAGCGATGGTCATCAAGGAAGAGCCGATCCGCCAAGTGATGCGGGAAGGCATGCATCAGGTGACGGCTTACGTGGAGGCGCGCTTTCGCGAAGCGGGCATCCCGCAGCCGGAGGTGGCAGTCAGCATATTCATGGCGAATGGCATGCTGTGCAACATTTCGGCCGTTCTGGAGATGCCCGAGCTTAAACCGAAGCATCCGGAGCGCTAGGGCCGGAAGAGCATGAGCTTATGGAATCAGCCGTAACAGGCTGGTTCTATTTTTTTTTTGAGAGATCTTTATTTCTTCTTATTGGGTAAATACCGTGCTTCTTCTGGATACATCCCCATAGACTGATCTCATAAAGTTGATCATGCGCCCTGGGAGGAGAATGCTGCATGGAGCCAACGACTGACTTGGAAAAACTCCGGATGAGATTATGGGATCGATACTTAACCTTACAGGACAGGAACAAAATTTCTTTTGATCAATATTGGTATGAATTTCTGATCAGATATTCGATAACGGATGAAGATTTGAATGGGGAAACCGCCGTGAAATGAGACGGAGGGACAAAGATATTTTGCTGAGAGGTGGTTATCAGCTCGTCCGCTTGTTGCCAAGCTCTGATTGTATGCTTTTGTTGAATTTTGGACAAGAACAGTTGAAATGTCTCAAGAGAGGGTTCATGCCTTGCCATATTTCGGGGGCGCCAGCACCCGCAGGCGGTCCGACCCGTCGGAAGACCTCGTGATATGCGGGGCATATATAATTTCATGACATTTGGTACCTGTCAACTGTCCAAACAAACTTTTTGTTACCGAATACACTAAGATCATGAGTACTTGGCAGGGAGCAAGCCGATACTCAATATTATATAAGGAGTGTTGACTAATGAGTTGTGTTAGAGGTTTTACTTCCACAGGTGTTATTCTCGTTCTTTTCATTTTGCTCGTTATCGTCGCTTGCAGTATATGTTTTATTTAAGCGTTCTTTTTTACAAAAAGAGCTTTAAAGCTATAGAACAACTAAAAGGGCCACCGGCAGGTGGTTCCTTTTTGTATATTTGGCCCATGCTTTCAGCGCTGCAAGTGATGCATTGTAGGCGTTCGTTATCTCTTCGGTTCGAAATGATGACGTATAACTTTGCCATGGAAACCACATCCTAACGTGTAACTTATTCTCTCTAACACACAGGATGATCGCCATGGCTTTTTTGCATAATTGGATTCGAGGAAAGAAGAGCTTTGCGGCGCAGGCGCAGGCGAACCACAAGCTGAATACTCCGATCAGCTCCGTATTAGCGCAAAATATTGCCGATTTGCATGAGCTGTTCAGTCAGACGCCCGATTTGGTCGTACGCCACTTCGTGATCAAACAGACGGGCAACCAGGCGGCCATCGCTTATTTGGACGGGCTTACGGACAAAAAAGCCCTCAACGACGACGTACTGCGTCCGCTTCAATTCGAAGCGGATGCGGACGCGCCGGGCAATTTGCCCCGGGTGAACGTCGGGAATGTCCGGACCTTAAGTCTGTGGTCCGATCTCGAAATGGCCATGCTGCAGGGCGTCAGCATTTTATTCGAGGATGGGCGCAGCGAAGCGGTCGTTTTCAATACGCAAGGATGGCCGCAGCGAGCGATCGAAGACCCGCAGCTCGAAGCATCGCTTAAGGGCGCGCATCAAGGCTTTGTCGAAACCGGAACCCAGAACATTGCGCTGATCCGCCGTTACATCCCGCACCGCGAGCTGAAAATCAAGGAGCTAACGATCGGCCGCCGGGGGAATACCTTGGTATCCATCTTATATATGGCCGATATCGTTCATCCCGAAGTGTTGAAGGAAATCGAAGACCGTATTCGACAGTTGGATATCGATGCCGTTATTAACACAGGGGAATTGGCGGAATTGATCGAGGACAACCCGTACTCGCCTTTCCCGCAATTTATCGCCACGGAACGCCCGGATTCGGCTGCCGCCCAATTGCTGCAAGGGAGATTTGTCGTCATCGTCGACCGCTCGCCCAGCGTACTGATCGGCCCTGTGACATTTACGTCATTTTTTCAGAGTGTGGACGATTATAGCACACGCTGGATGGTCGCGTCCTTTACACGTTTGCTGAGATTTATGGGCTTTACTGTAGCCGTCTTTTTACCGGCGCTCTATATCGCGGTCATTTCCTTTAATTACGAGGTCATTCCGCTGCAGTTGCTGTTGTCGATCGGAGAATCCCGGGCGCGCGTTCCGTTTCCTCCGCTTGTCGAAGCGCTGCTTATGGAAATTACGCTGGAAATGATGCGCGAAGCGGGGGTCCGCCTTCCGGCTCCCGTCGGACAAACGGTCGGGATTGTCGGGGGCATCGTCATCGGGCAAGCGGCCGTCTCCGCGGGAATCGTCAGCAACATTATGGTCATTATCGTAGCCATCACAGCCGTTTCGTCGTTCATTATTCCCGATTACGACATGGCTTCGGCTTTGCGCCTGATCCGGTTTCCGATGATGGTGCTGGCCATGATGTTCGGGATGGTCGGCATTGTGATCGGGCTTGCAATCTTTGTGCTGCATCTGATAGCGATGGAGTCGGTCGGCGTTCCGTACGGAAGCCCGGTCGCTCCTATCCGGATCATCGATTGGAAAGATGTTTGGATGCGCATGCCACTGTGGAAAATGAACAAGCGACCGTTCTCCGCGAATCCGGCTCAATTGAAACGTCAAGGTCCCAGCCGGGAAGGGGACGATCAGAAAAGGTGACGGCCGGTCATGAAAAAATATACCATCAATGAGATCAACCTGAAGCAGTTCATCTTTACGATCTACAAAACCCAGATTGGTATCGGCGTGCTCTCCCTCCCGCGCGATTTGGCCGAGACGGCCGGGCCGGACGGCTGGCTGGCCATTGTGCTCGGCTGGCTGCTCGCCATACTGTTCAGCGTCATCATCATTAAAGTGATGGAGAAGCATCCAAACGATTCGCTGTTCGACCTGTTCCCCAAATATTTCGGGCGATGGCTCGGCGGCTTCTTTTCCTTGCTGTGGATTTTGTATGCCTCCTTTTCCGCCAGCATCGCTATGCTCTCGTCGATTCACATTATTCAGGTATGGATTTTGCCGAATGCCAAAGAATACGTTCTGATGCCGCTGTTCGGCATTCCCGTCTACATGGCGGCCAAGCAAGGGCTCCGGGTCATCGGCCGGTTTTCGGAATTTGTGTTTCTGTTCACCATGTGGATGCCGATGATCCTGTTTCTAACCTTGCAAGAGAGCACCTGGCTGAATCTTTTTCCGATCGCACAAACGGGATGGCTTCCCATTCTTGCGACCGTCAAAGCGACCGTTCTCTCTTTTCTCGGATTTGAAATCGCGTTTATGCTGTACCCTTTCCTGCAGAACAAAAAATCGGCGGTCAAAGGCGTCTTTATCGCCAATACGATGTCCATGCTTATTTTTATGCTGATCACGATCTGCAGCTACGTCCGCTTCAGTCAGGATGTAATTATGGAGTACGTCTACCCCACGTTGAACCTGCTGAAGCTCATCCGCCTTCCGATCCTGGAGCGGTTTGAAATTATTTTTCTTCCGTTCTATTTGTTTATCTTGTTTATGACGGTTATCCCTTATCTGTACATGTCCGTATTCGGCATCAGCCGGATGCTCGGCAAACCGGATCACCGTCCCTACTTGCGTCTGATCATGCTCGGCTGGCTGGTGCTGCCCTTCTTTTTCACTCCATCCTTTTCCGAAATTACCGGACTGGGAAAGCTATGGGGCAATCTCGGATTGTGCGCGGCTGTCATTTTCCCCATCTTCCTATGGGTATACCAAGGAATATTCCGTAAGCTTAGAAAGGGCGCATTCCGATGAAAAGACTCCTGATCGCCATCCTGACGCTCTCCCTGCTGCTCGTCTTTCCCGGGTGCGGTCGAAGAATGTATTTGGAGAACCGGCAAATTATTTTGATGACGGGCGCCGATCTCGGCAGCGACCAGCAGTTGACCGTCTTCACGTCCACCCCGGTGTTTAGTGTGGAGGCCAAGCAAAAATACAATATATCGGAAACGATCGCCGATACACTGAGACAAGCCAGGTCGAGGCTCGATGCGATGAGCACCGGCCCGCTCGCTTCCGGAAAAATTCAGACGGTATTGGTTGGAAAAAAGCTGCTGCAGCGTGCCGGTATTTTGCATTATCTGGATGTGTTCATGCGCGATCCGAAAAGCGAGATCAACGCGAACATCGTCGCTGTGGACGGCTCCGTCAGAGAGATTATGAACGCGAATATGGCGGATAAGGGACGACCGGGCGTCGTCGTTAAAGAACAGACGGAAGCGGCGTACTCCAGCCGAACCGCCGTAAAAACAATCATGCAGGAATTTCATCAGCAGCTGCTCGATCCGCGGAGGACGCCTTCCATGACGGAGGTCAAGCTAAAGGATAACGAAATCGTCGTATCGGGAACGGCTCTTTTGTCCAAAGAGGGTACATACGTTACTTCGCTGAACAACCAAGAGAGCGCGCTATTAATGCTTTTGCAGCAAAGAAAGGGACAACCCTTTCCTTTCACGCTGCACCTTCCGCCCCAGAAAATCAAGGCGGCGCAGCGAATGGCCTACGTCAGCATGGAGATCGGACATACGAAGTACGACATCAAGGTCAAGCACGAGAATAACCGGTTTGCCTTCGATATCCGAATGGACATTGATGTGAATATGACAGAGCGGCTGTTCGAGTACGACCTCGAGAAAGATAAGAAGCCATTGGAGCAAGCTCTCGGACAGGAGTTCCAAAAAAAGTGCGACGCCCTGATCGCAAAAATTCAGAAGCATCGCATCGATCCGATCGGACTGGGCGTATATGCCAAAGCTTTTCACTACGGCCAATGGAAAAAAGTGGAGAGCGATTGGGGTCAAGCGTTAGCCGAAGCCAAGGTCCGCGTGATGCCAAAGGTTACCATCAAAAGCTCCGGGGTTGCGATGTAGACTACCTTACGGTCGGCTTCGTTAGCGGACAATCCGGGATCTCGAAGATGGCGATATTAAAGTTCGCCAGCTTACGCAAAAAATAACACGTTTCCGGAAGATGGTGCTCCAGGAAGCGGAGCGTCGCCCGATTTAAAAGCTGGGAATCCCGGTATAAGTCGAGGAGATGCTCGACCAGATGATAGAAGACCACGACGGACTCGGACACTTGCTTGGCGAACAACCGCTGCAGCGGAAACAGCGGCGGAGTAAACCGCAAGTAGCCTTTGATCGCTTTGTTTTTGATGATATGCGCTTGAAATTCCCGCTCGACTTGCTGTACCCTGAGGGATAAGGGAATTTCGACCGGGTCTAAGGCGTTGCGCGCCAACACGGCATGCCCGAGCTGATCCTCCAGCCACAGGTCCATCAATTCGACCAGCGAAAGCTCCGGGGGCCGCTCCGCCCGGATAGCATACAGAAGAAGCCGCAGGTATTCCTGATTCTCATTCAGCGTCCCGTTCAGAAACGTAGGCGACAAGTTCAAAACAATGCGGTTTTGCACCCGCAAATGCTGCATATGCCCCTCGAATTGAAAATAGCCGACGGCTACCGAATAGCTGGCCTTGGCGAACTCCGCCATCTCGGAAGATTCGTAAGGCAAGTCCCGGTCAACGTCGTACAAGCGCTCCCGCAATCGGTGGAACGCTACGATATATTCCTGCGCCGTGTCGACCCACTTTACTTCGGCCGGCGACAAATAATCGCGCATGAAATAAGCGTGATCCTCCAATATTTCAAGCCAGAACCGGTGTTCGTCCCAGGCCGTCATCTGGGAATATTTCATGGCCATCCCTCCAAGACGTTGTCAACCTATCCTATGTCTTGACCGGGAGCAATTAGTACCGGAAAAGCAAACCGGCCATCATCAACGCAGGGTGACGGCCGAGCGACAAACGATTTTGGTAAAGGAGGAATCGTATGCCTATTCCGTCGGTATTGGATAACCTCGTTAGCCTGTTTAAGGAAGAGCTGAGCGACAACCTGGCGGGCATTTATTTGCACGGCTCTTTGGCCATGGGATGCTTTAACCCGGACAAAAGCGATATCGACCTGCTGGTTGTTGCCAACCGCAGCTTGCCAGTGGAAACGGCGAGGCGAATCGCCAAAAAGCTGCTTGCTATCGACGACGGACTGCCGAACGAAGGCGGAATCGAGCTGAGCGTCGTCCTGGGGAACTGCCTGGACGAGCTCGTTTATCCTACTCCTTTTGAATTTCATTATTCTCCCTTGCACAGGGACAAGTACCGGATGGACGAGAATTATATTTGCGGAGGCCGGGAAGATCCGGACTTGGCGGCACACCTTGTGGTCGCTTATCACCGGGGAAACGCTCTCTACGGAAAGCCGCTGCGCGAGGTGATGCGGCCCATCGACAAGCGGTTTTATGTGAAATCCATTCTTCACGATGTGGAGGACGCTCCCCAAGGCATCCTGGAGGCGCCCGAATATTATGCCTTAAATTTGTGCAGAGTCTTATATTATCTCAAGGAAGGCGTCGTTTCTTCGAAACGCGAGGGCGGCGAATGGGGCTTACAGGCGCTGCCTTCCGAGTACGGGGAGACCGTTCGTCTATGCCTGGAGCGGTACGGCGGCAGAGCAGACCGCATGGAACCGGACAAGCGGCTGCTGTCCGATTTCGCCGGCTATATGCTGGGTGAAATCCGGCGGTCGGTTGAATGAGAAAAAGGCGTACCGCCGTTTTTCGGCGGTGCGCCTGAGCTTGTTGAGAAAGTGGACTTTAACAAAAATAGAGATGCAAACGGAGGTGGGGTATCCACTGGAGAAGCGATAGCGGCCGCCTTTGTCTTCGGGAAATATCCGCTGATAAGCGGCTTCAATAAAAATTTCCCGATGACAACAGCGGTCGGAAGTGGATACCCCACCCCTTCGTAACCTCTATTAAGGACTAGAGAACCGGCCAAGTCTCCTTGCGGTAAGCCATGTCCCAGAACATGTACTCATACCGGCTGCTGAGAATGAAATGATTCTGCATCCGCTGCCGGTCCTGAGCCGTCGCCTGCTCCGCCAGCTCGTCCAGCCGGGCGATCTGCTCTTCGACGAGTACCCGGAACCACTCGCCGCCGTAGGCCGCGATCCATTCGCGGTAGATCGGCTCTTCCGGCGTGCAGCCTGCCAGCCGTTCGCCGATTTCGTAATACAGCCAATAGCACGGCAGGATTGCGGCGATGATGTCGCCGAGCTGACCGGTATAGGCCGCACGGATCATATGGGAAGTGTACGCATACGAAGTGGGCGCAGGCTCGAACGCCGCTTTTTCCTCCTCAGTGACACCGAGCAGCTTGCTGAATTTTTCGTGCAAGGACAGCTCCGCTTCATAGGTGCCCTGCGCATGATGCGCCATGCTTTTCACTGTTGGCAAATCATTCGCTTTAGCTGCGCCGAGCGCCTGTACGCGGGCGAATTGGGACAAATAGTACGCGTCATTCAGGACGTAATGCCGGAAGCAATCGAGCGGCAGCGTTCCGTCGCCGATCCCTTTAACAAACGGATGCTCGAAGCTGGCTTGCCAGCTTGCGTCCGCCGCTTGACGCACTTGTTCGGAAAATTTCATAATGAATCTGCCTCCTTGAAATTCGGTAAGCCAACCATTGCCGCATCACTATCGCACGTCGCCGACCGGAAAATACGGAACCTGCCAGCCGAGCAGCAAAGCGGCCGCCCAGACCGTCAGCGTGACGGCCAGCAGCAGGCCGTCGCTGCCCGACCATCCGATGCGGTAATAATACGTACGCTTCGCCGCGGACGAGAAGCGCTTCGCTTCCATCGCCACCGCGATCCGCTGCGCGCGGCGGATGCTCTGCGCCAGCAGCGGAATCGAGTGCCGCTTCAGCGTATCGATCCAGCCGCGGACGCCCTTTCTTGTCTTGACCCCGCGCACCTTGAGCGCCATCTGCAGTGTGCGGTATTCGGCCGCCACCATCGGCATGAGCCGCAGCGCGGCCATGAAGCTGTAGGCGTATTTTGCCGGGAGCCGGCACTGCTGCATAAGTGAGTAGAACAAGCCAACCGGGCTGGTGGTCAAGCCGAACAGCAGACCGATCAGCGCCGCATTTACGGTTTTCAGCCCGATGGATAGCCCGCGGAAGAAGCTTTCCTCCGTTATGTGCACGAGCCCCCAACGTACCCACGTTGTCTCTCCCTTGCCGAAAAACACCATCGAGGTGGAGGAGGAAACGAACATCAGCGCAAACGGCAGAGACAGCAGCAGCAGTCTCCGCCACGGGTGTCCGGCGGCGGCAAAGAGCAGCACCAGATACATCCACGTGATATTGGTAAGCACGTTGATGTCATGCGTGAACAGAACAAGCAGGAACAGGCTTACCGATACGAGCAGCTTAAAGCTCGGATTGACGCGGTGCAGCCACGTTTCCCGATAGGACCAGGCCAATGGCACGTCTCGTCAACTCCCTACCTCTTCGAATGTCGCCCGCCGCTCCGGGCGCAGCCGCGCCTCGTAAGCTTCGGTGCTCATATCCGCGGCAAGGACGCCTTGCCGCACCTCCCACACCCGGGTGGCGAAGCGGCTTACAATGTCGGGATCGTGCGTCACCATGATAATGGTCGTTCCTTCCCGCCGCCACGCTTCGAGCTTCTCCAGAAGTGCGAACGTATTCGCTGCGTCCTGGCCGAACGTCGGCTCGTCCAGCAGAAGCAACCGCTGCGCTTTGACGGTTGCGGCCGCCACGCTCAGCCGGCGCTTCTGCCCAAGCGAGAGCTGGTACGGATGCAGGCTGCGGTGGCCCTCAAGGCCGAACCACGCCAGCAGCTCCTCCGTCTTCGCACGAACTGCAGGTTCCGGCTCGCCGTCCCGGTGGAAATTAAACGCCACTTCGTCGTATACCGTATGCGCGACAAACTGCATTTCCGGATTTTGAAAGACGTAAGCCGCCATGTCGGCGACATCCTCAAAATCCCGGACCGTACGGCCGCCCAGTTCGTAGCTTCCTTCGGTCCGCAGCAGCTGCATCAGCGATTGAAGCAGCGTGCTTTTGCCAGCGCCGTTCTCGCCGACGACGGCGATCCAGTCGCCGGCGTTCAATTCGGCCGCCGCCGCTTCGATCTTCTTCACCGGGCCGTAATAGCCGGCGAAGCGGTCCAGCCGGAGCAGCGGCTCCTTCGTCGCCGCCGGCTTGATCCGCTCCCCGTGCGCAGCGGCATTGCGCCGGTCGTAGTCCTCCCATACGCCGGGGTACCAGATGCCATACTCCTGAAGCTCACGCTTATGCGATCTGAACACCGCGCCCGGCTCTCCGTCGGCCAGGATGCGCGCCCGCGTATCGAACAGCACAACCCGGTCGACGAAATCGACGATCTCGTCGATCTTATGCTCCACGATGAGCACCGTCTTGTCCCGGGTAACCCGCTTGACGGTTTCCCATACCTCGGTCGTGCCTTCCGGGTCGAGCAGCGACGTCGGTTCATCGAGGAACCAGACGTCCGGCTCCAGCGCCAGAAGCGACGCGATGGCGAGCCGCTGCTTCATGCCTCCCGACAGCGCGGCGATCGGGGTGTGCAGTTCCTCAAGCCGCAGGCCGACCTGCTCCAAGCAGCTTCGAATCCGCTGCTGCATTTGCTCGCGCGGCACTTGAAGATTTTCGAGCACGAACGCAATCTCTTCGTCTGCATACGGCATGCAGAACTGCGCGTCGGGGTCTTGGAACAAGTAACCCCAGGACGGGGGAATGCCGATGCTGTCATATTTGACCGGCACGTCGACCGCTTGCGGAATCAAGCCGCTCAACACCTGCAGCAGCGTCGATTTGCCGCAGCCGCTAGGCCCGAGCAGCAGCACCTTCTGCCCTGCGTCGGCGCCGAAGCTCAAGCCGTCGAACAGCAGCGACGGACTGCCGGGAAATTTCAAGCGCAGCCCCGATACGTGCGCGGTCCGCTCCGCGCCGCTCATTTCCGGTCCAGCGCCTGGTAATCGTCAAGGCTTGCCGGGCGGACAAGCTGCGTGACGCCGGTCTTCTCCAGCGCTTTAACCAAAGCGTAAGCGAGCGGTCCGGTAATCAGGAACGAACCGACAAATCGGAGCACGATATACAAAGAGAGGTTCCACGGCTGCAGCTCGGTCAAGTAGCTCTTGAAATAGTCGAACACGAGCGCTCCCGCGCCGGACGCCATTCCGGCCAGGCCGGCAACGACCGCGGTAAACCGCTTGTAGCCGAACGCCGCGAAGACGAGCTCCGCGCACAGCCCCTGCACGATACCGTAGGTCAACGAGCCGACGGAGAATTGCGAGCCGAGCAGCATTTCCGCAAGCGCTGCGGCCACTTCCGCCAGCAAGGCGACACCCGGCTTGCGGATGATTAAGAAAGCGACGGTCGACGCCATGAACCACATGCCGTACACGAATTGCTCCAATTGGATGCCCGGCACCGACGCCAGATTGTACACGTCTCCCCATACCCGGTAAATGATGCCGAAGACGACGGCGATAACGACGGTGACCAGAATGTCGGTCAGCTTCAAGCCTTTTTTCATCTGTTTCCTCTCCTTCGAAGAACTGAAAGTGTTGTCCGGGACACAGCAACGTCGGTCTGCCCAAGCGGATTACGCCAAGATAAACGCGAAGCCGTAAATTACGTGAAGCTTACAGCTCCGCATCAACTAAAAAAGCCGCCCCCGTATACGACGGAAGCGGCTCTTGTAAGCACAGTTTAATGCAAGCGTGCTGACGCTCTCCACTTCCCTACGCTGGTATCAACCAGATCAGGTTCAGAGGGTCTAGGATCTATCGATCCAATCTCAGCCCAAGCGGCTCCCCTAGTGACACACCTATATTACCACGGTTCACCAAATTGTCAATAACAAAAAACGGCGGCAATCCACGGGACCAACTCCAGATTTAGCCCCTTTGTACCGTATTCATGTCGAAATATGGAGAAGCTCTAGGAGAAATTTACCTTATATTGAAAAACAATCGCAATCCTTTTTGGGAAACGGTTACGAACTATGGCCTTCTTTGTCGGATTCTGCTAAAATAAAGGATACTTGGTACTACCCGGAACCTTTGCGCGCCTGCGGCCCCCGTATGCAGGATGCAAGCGATGGAAGCGCTGTCTTCAACGGAGGAAAGGAGCCTTACTATGGACGAACTGCTTCGATCGCAGCTTGGCACGGAATCGATCACGACCGATATGGTGAAGCATTGTTCTTATTGCGTCATGATCTCGCCCGATCCGCTGCACCGAACTCCCGTCTACTGCATTAAATATTCCGGGTCAAACACCCCGATCCTGGTTAATTTGGCGACGTGTCTGACCTGCGGCGATTTCAAGAAGTGCGGGCTGCGCTTCGAGCAATCGTGACCGCCCCACAACGAAAGTTTTTGCGGATGAAGCTTTATATGCCCTGACCGTCTGAACGGAAGGCTCCTTCGGGAGCTTTTCTTGCTTTTTCGGACTCGTTTGGCGGTTGCTTTGTCTTTTGTTCTATGTCAAGATAAGCGTTGTACCGCATTTCCATATTAAAAGGAACAGGTGAACCATAACCCTATGAAGATTTCGTTTTTTCGGCTGCTGACCGAGCTCTCCTCCCGTAAATCGGTGTCGAGGCTGACAGGAGCTTTTGCCAAATCCCGTGCCAGCCGCGGACTGATTCCCCGCTTCGCGAAAACGTACGGCATTCGTGTGCAGGACGCGGAAAAAGCGGTTCACGAATACGGATCGCTGAACGAGTTTTTTTCCCGCCGGCTCAAAAGCGGTCTTCGTCCGGTCGACGCGACGCCGGACACGCTGGTCAGCCCAGTGGATGCCATGATTACCGGCATCGGGCCGATTCATGAGGGACTGATCGTCAATGTCAAAGGACAGGACTATACCATTCAGGAGCTGCTCAATGAGAGCCCCCGGATGATCAACTATACGAACGGCTACTATTGCGTGCTCTACTTGAGCCCGACCGACTACCACCGGATTCATTCGCCCGCCACGGGCGACATTCTTGAGAAGGAGCATGTCCCCGGCAAGGTGTATCCGGTCAACGAATTCGGTCTCCGTCACATGCGCCGCGTACTTAGCCGCAACGAACGGCTCATCACCTACATACAGCACGACGCCGGAGAAATCGCCGTGGTCAAGGTCGGCGCGCTGAACGTCAGCAGCATCCAATACGTCGTCCCGCTGCCGGACCGGCTGGAGCGCGGCGACGAGCTGGCTTACTTCGAATTCGGCTCGACCGTCGTCCTTCTGATGGAGAACGGCACGTTCACACCCCGGATCGCTCTGGAAGTCGGAAGCAAGGTAAAAGTCGGAGAAGCGCTCGGAACGTTTAAGCGCCGGGATTAGCGCATACTGACAGACGGAAGGGGTCGTTTCTCATGAAAGTCCAAACCGGTCCGGCACCCGCGGTTCAGCAGGCTGCGCGGATGGACGTCAAGCCGACTGTTTTTCGCATTCTGCTCGCCATCAGTCTGGTGCATCTGTTTAACGATACGATACAAGCGGTGATTCCGGCGATTCTGCCGATTCTTAAAGACAAGATGAGTCTCAGCTACATGCAGTCCGGCGTCATCGTATTCGCCTTGAATATGACCGCTTCGGTCATGCAGCCGGTTGTCGGTTTGTATTCGGACCGCAAGCCGATGCCGTATATGCTGCCGATCGGCATGTGCTTTACCTTTCTCGGTGTCTTGGGGCTGTCGCTTGCGCCGAATTACGCACTCATTCTGCTGTCCGTTCTGCTGATCGGCATCGGCTCCGCCATCTTTCACCCGGAAGGCTCGCGCGTCGCTTACATGGCCGGAGGCTCCCGCCGCGGCTTGGCCCAATCGATCTTTCAAGTGGGCGGCAACTCCGGACAATCGCTCGCTTCGGTGATGACGGCGCTCGTGTTCGCCCCGCTGGGGCAGCTCGGCGCCTTATGGTTTACGGCCGTGGCCGGGGCGGGCGTCCTCGTCCAGCTTTATATCTCCCGATGGTATCAGGGATATATGGCGGCCAACCCGCCGCAGGCCCGGAAAAACGGCTCCCGCGCCATGAGCCCGGCCCGCAAGAAGCAGATCGCGTTTGCCGTAAGCATGCTGATCTTTCTCGTGTTTGCCCGTTCCTGGTACCATGCGGGCATTACGATTTATTATCCGTTCTATTTAATGGACAAATTCGGCATCAGTCTGGAGCGCGCGCAGATGTACATTTTCCTGTTCGCTGCCGCAGGCGCGCTCGGCACGTTCATGGGAGGCCCGCTGTCCGACAAGATCGGACGCCGGAACGTTATTTTTCTGGCGATGCTCGGCGCGGCCCCGCTGGCTCTGGCGCTGCCATATGCCAATGCATTCTGGACTTATGTCATTCTGCTGGTGAACGGCTTCATCATCCTGTCGAGCTTCTCCGTCACCGTCGTCTATGCACAGGAGCTGATGCCCGGCAAGGTCGGCACCGTGTCCGGTCTGATCACGGGCCTCGCCTTCGGACTCGGGGCGCTCGGCGCGGTAGGTCTCGGCAGCTTGATCGACACCTTCCATCTGCCGTTCGTCATGCAGTTGGTCAGCTTCCTGCCGCTCATCGGCCTGCTGACGTTCTTCCTGCCGAGCGATCGTACGCTGAAGCAATGGGCGCAAGAAGCTGAGTAATACGTGCAATAGGAAAAGGCCGTTTTGGAATCGAATTCCGAAACGGCCTGTTCATCGTTTGATGCTTATGGCGGTTCCGTCTACGTCGCTGCAATTTGAACAAGTAACGGCTGCTATGACATCACCCGGCTTACCACCAAACGGATTGACATTGTACGCAAATGATAACGGCCCGGGTAAAACTGACGGATTTTACACTAGCAACGTTCAACCTGGAGAACATTTATTTCAAGATCTATGCCCCTTACGGTGATAGTTCAGCGAATCCTTACAGCTTTAACTTCACCTTACATTAGAGCTTCGTCAAACGAGCGGCTGCTTCTTTCAGGGATGCGGCCGCTTCGCTTGTTGTGGCTGTCTGAATTGAAACATTTAGAATAGCAAAAAAGCGGTTGAGCAAAATTTATGCTCAACCGCTTTTACATAGCTTACTTGCCGTAGGAGCCGCTGACAAACGTGCCCGGATCCCACCATTTGTAGCCCGGCGAAGGAGCCGCCCAAGGCTCGGGTTTTGGCTCGATCGTTTGCTCGGGAACTTCTGTTTTGTTAAGGGATTATATAGAGTTATATGAAGATTCTGTTAATTATAAGGTCTTGAGACTCATCCGTTCCACGCCCTGCCTGAGCTGCTCTTCGGACAAATGCGGAAAATTGAAATACGCTCCGTATTTTACCCCCGCTTCCGTCTCGACCCGAGCTTCCGACCAACGGACGCCGCGGGCCTCGCAGGCGGCGCGGTAATCCAAGTATTCACTTTCCGCCCCCAGCCACCAGCCGAAAATATGAAGTCCCGCGTCGCTTTCGACAAACCGGAACCGGTCCGACAATTCGCTTGTGAGCATTTGCATGAACAAGGCAAACTTGCGGCTGTAGATCCGCTTCATCCGCCGCAGATGCCGCTCGTACTCCCCGGAAGCCATAAAAGCGGCCAGCGCCTTTTGCTCCAGCAGGTTGGCCGGGTGCGGCTCGTACAGCGCCTGGGCGCGGACGAACGGCTGCACGAGCGAAGGCGGCAGCACCGCATAGCCGATGCGGACGTCGGGAAGCAGCGTCTTCGTGAAGCTGCCGACGTAGACGACGCGCTCCTCGCGGTCGAGCGTCTTGAGCGGCTCCAGGCTTTTGCCGCGGTGGCGGAACTCGCTGTCGTAATCGTCTTCGACGATGATGGCTTCGCACTCGTACGCCCACCGCAGCAGCGCCTGCCGCCGCTCCAGGCTCAGCACCGCCCCCGTCGGAAACTGGCGCGTCGGCGTCACGAACAGCGCCCGCGCCTTCCAGTCCGCGGGCACGATGCCCTGTGCATCGACCTCCGCGTCGATGCACCGTCCCCCGGCGGCCCGGATGGCCCGGCGGATGCCCGCGTAGCCCGGCGTCTCGGCGACAGCCGGCTCGCCCGGTTCGACCAGCAGCTGCGCGAGCAGCGCAAGCGCCTGCATCGAGCCGCCCGTGACGGCGATATGCTCGGCCTCTACGGCGATGCCGCGGGCACGGCGCAGATAGTGGGCGATGCCTTCGCGCAGCGGCCCGTAGCCTTGCGGCGGGCATTCCCCGCGGCCCGCGCCGGCGGCGGTCAGCTCGCGCACCGCGGCGTACAGGCAGCGGTTCCACGCCTCGCGGGGAAAAGCGTCAAGGTCCGGGGCGAAGCAGTCGAAATCGACGGCCAGCCGCGGCACCATGCGGCCGCGGGGCGAAGCCGATTCAAGCCGCTCCCCCCAAGCCGACAAGCGGTATGACGCTTCCGGACGGGCCGCCCCCGCACCGCCCTGCTCCTCCTTGCGGAAAGCGACGTAGGTGCCGCTACCGGTCCTGCACTGGAGATAGCCTTCGGAGGCCAGCATCTCGTACACCTGATTGACCGTGCCGCGCGAGAGCCCGTACAGCCCGGCCAGCTCCCGGGTCGACGGAAGCCGCAGCCCGTAGGCGAGAACGCCTCCGGTTACCCCGTCGTGCAGCGCATGGTAAAGCGCCAAAAGCTTCGTCGGATAACGCTCAAGATAAGCGTGGTAGGCGATGTGAAAGTGCATTTCGGATATCATCCTTTCAAGCCGGAAGGTTCGTTTTCGATAAGTGGTCCAATAAAAGAAGTCTAGATTGACCATTTTCCATTGTCAATGTAACCAAAAAAAGAAACGGCTAGGCTTTTATGCCCGCCGTCTCTTAGCGTGTACTCCTGCAATGCAGACGTCCCAAAATGTAAATCGAAGCCTTCCACTTGCGATCAACTCAGAGTCAGCGTGCCTTCCCAATCGGCAGGCGCTCCGTTCTGGAAGTAGTCGTCGCACAGGTAAAAATAAAGCCGGGCCGCTTGATCCCAGCGATTGCGCCTGATGATCTGCAGGAACGCCTCGCGGGCATCGTAAAATCGCCCGTTCTGATACCATTCGACGGCCGCTTCAAAGGCGGCCCGGGTCTCCTCCTTCAACTTCCGCACCTCGGCCCGGTCCCCCTCATAAACATCGTAGAGCCGGACCGCGCGATCCTCGCCGTACGGAAGCACCCGCCCGAGCGACCGGATGGAAAAACCAGCGGGATTCGCAAGCTGCTTGTAAAACGCTTCCGTGATCAGAACGGACACCCCGAGCTTGTCGGTTAAGGCTTCCAACTGCTCGGTCCGGTTCACATGCTCGGAAATGACCCCTCCCTCCATCCGCTTCTCCTCCCCGATGACCCCAAGCATAACAGGACCATGATGAATGGCGATTCCCATTTGGATTGGCGCTCTGCCGGCACTTGCCCGCTCATCGTTATATTGTTCGAGCGCCTTCCTCATCTCCGTCGCCGCTTTCAAGGCCCGATCGGCCTGCGACGGAAACAACGCCAGAAAGCCCGCGCCCAAATATTTGCTGACAAAGCCCTCCTGATGGCGGATGACCGGACCGAATCTTTGTAGATAGGCGTTAATGAGGTTGAAATTTTGCTCCGGCGTCAGATCGCGTGAAAACCGGTAAAACTCCCTCATATTCGAAACGAGAATGCACATTTCCCGCTGCACCTGATCGCCCAGATGCACGTCCACAATGCTGTCTTTGCCGATAAATTTCAAAAACTGCTGCGGGACGAAACGGTAGTAAGCCTCGCTGAAGCTGGTGATTTCAGCGATGTAGTTCCGGATATGGAGCGCCATCATGTTGAAGCGGTCCCCCAGGTCCGCAAGCTCGTCCCGCGAACGGATATCGACAGCCGCCTCCCATTTCCCGCCCGCAATTTCGTTGACGCTGGCGCGCAAGCGGCGGATGGAGATCGAGATCGACAAAGCAATCGCGCTAAATAAGAGCAAAATAACGAGCGTGATCAGCCCCATATTGCGGATAATGACCAGCTTTAAATCCTGATTATGCTCCTTGAGGCCATTCGCGTCCTTGCCCGTTTCATAAATCCCGACCATCTTCCCGGAAGAGTTATACACCGGACTGAGCGCAAAAATCCAATACCCTCTGGAGTTGTCCGTCGAGCCGGTAACCACCTTCCCCGTCTCGATGACCTGCCGGAGATCCTGTGTCAGCTCTATCGGCCGGAACATCGGCACGCTGCTGTCATCATCCATGACGACAAACAGCTCCCCATTCTCCAGCTTGTATAAGGTCGTATACTGCCCTTCGCGTTGGCCGCCCAAGGAACCGTACAGGGCCGATAAACTGTCATGAATCGTACGGTAATCGCCGTTCATATAATCCAGCGGAGAGTTCAGCTTCTCCAATTCGTCTCCCTTGACGAAATAATTGCTTCCGGCGGCAACCAGCAGAAAGTTATTCTCCACCTCATGCTCCAGCTTCTCCGACACTCTCTGATAAACTACCTCCGACAGCCACAGCATGGAAGCGACGACAATCGGCACAAAGGCGATCAGGAACTTGAGCATCAGCGGCACCTTCCGGTCCAGCATATGAACATAAACGAACCGGTGCAGCCAAATGACCAGCGCCAGCTCCACCAACGCCAGAAACCAGAATAAGTACCCCAGGGCCGTATCTCTCGCCGTATAGGCAAAGGATGAAAAAGACTGCGCAATCGTCCCGTCCCGGTCCCTCTTCACGAACTGGTTCTCGGTCACGGCAAAAATGCCCCCGTTAGGCGATGCATAAACGTGCAGCAGCGTTCCCAGCTTGCCATGACCGGCTTTGTCAAAAAGTGTCTGATTCAGCAGCGATTCGACAACGTACGGCTCCTGCGGATCGAGCCGGCTGATATCGTTCAACCGCTCGTTGATAAACACAAGACGGTGCTGCGCATCGCCCCGCAAGGACAAGGCAATGTCGCGGGCAGTTCTGTCCATTCCCGGCAGCGGATACACCAGGCGGGATTCTCCTGTCGGGAGAACTTGAAATATCCGGTCTTTTTTCGTAGAGAAAAATCGGCCCTCCGGGCTTATGCCCGCCGCATCGGCCGGTAATTCGCCGGCCGGCAGCGTCGTGCGGAACACTTCCTCGCCGGTGCCGCCGTTCAGAGGCAGCGCATGCAGAATGACGGAGTTGCCTTCCAGGATGTAGTAGTACAGGCGGTTGTCCTGCACCGTCAGCGATCGGATTTTCCCGACGCGGAGCATCGATTCGGAAGGGGTGTCGTAGCGGTATTCGGCCAATGTGCGAACGCTGCTTCCGTCCGCACTGATTTTGACGATGTTCTCCCCGGTCACGTACAGGCCGTACGGATCGAGCCGCGTATTCAGCACATAGACGCTGCCTTCGTTGTCGGCCGCCAAGCCGTTATATTGATTCATTCCGCCCGATACATTCTTGCTTACCGAGTGGGTGTACAAAATGCTGCCGTCCTTATCCGCCTTAATAATCGTGCGCTTGGACTTCCCGATGAAATACAAGCGGTCCGCCGAATCCGCGGTCACTTTGTATATGCCTTCAAACGCCAGGGAGCGGTTCCAAGGAAGAAGAGCGACGCCTTGCTCCGCTGTGCGGTACAGCCCCCAGCCCGTCAATACAATGGCTGCGGCAAGCAGTAAAAGGAATATTTTCTTGTTCATCCGCTATGGTTTCTCCCCTATTCGTCGAAGCCGTCGATCCGAATGGTCGCAGACGGCTCATGCCAAGTCACGCCACGCCCCAGACCTTCGGCCACAAATCGCAGAGGAACCATCGTTCTTCCTTCGACGAGCCTGGGAGGGGAGTCAAGCGTGACGGGCGTTCCGTTAAGATAAGCTTCCGGCCGGTCCACACGGCAGAACAGAACCGCTCCGGCTTTACTGATCGTGACCGTCCGGTCTTCGTCGTTCCAGAGCACGAGCGCGCCGAACGCCTCGGATACGGGACGGATGTGGATATAGGCGGCCCCGCCGATCCGTACGGGCGGCATCTCGAACTTCAGGGACACCGTATCCGTCAACAGGTTTTCCACCGGCAGGAACGACTTGGCCGGCCGACGTCGTGCTGATCTGATCCGCCAGTTGCTCCAGCGCCTTGTATTCGTCCGCAGAATACAGTCTTTTCTCCAGCGCCTTCAGCTCGGTGATCAGCTCCGAAGCGACCCTAGCCGCCGCTTCTCCTGTGACGGACTCGACGAGATTCGATTGAAGAAACAGCTCCGCTTTCTTCGCGCCGGTCCACTGCTTCCGCAGCTTCGTCAGCGCCGCTTCCAGCTCCTGCTGTGCTGGCCCGCTCTGGTCGCTCGCCGCGGCTTCCAGCTTCGCCATCGCTTCTTCCAGCGACTCCCGCTTCTCCGCCAGTCCGCTGTCGATCGCTTTCCGCTGCGCCTCCACCCCGGCCCACTGCGCCAGCAGCTTCGTTTCCGTCGCGGCATCTCTAGCGGCCGACGCCTCAGCCAACTGCTTCGCCAGCGCATCGGCCTGCGTGGTCAGCTCCGCTGTCAGCAGCGCTTTAACCTGCTGTTTCTGCGCATCCAGGGCGGCTTGATTGGCTGCCGCCTGCGCCTGAAGCTCCTCGGCCAGCTGCGCATTGCCGGACTTCCCGGCCGCTCCGGCCAGCTGCTCCAGCTCCGCCTGCTTCGCCTTAAGCGCTTCAAGCGCGACGGCGGCGGCCGCAGCATCCTTGGGCTGCCCAAGGGAACCTGCGGCGGCCGTCGAAGCCCTAAGCTTCGCTTGCAGCTCCTCCGCAAGCTTCGTGTCGCCTGCCGCCTCCGCCTGCTTCAGCTGCGCTTCCAGCTTCTTCCACCCCTCGCCGAGCGCTTCCCCCAACGAGCTGGCTTTCGTCTGCAGATCCGCCAGCGCCTCCAGAGGATCGCCCATCCGCCCGAGCAGCTTATTCGCTTCCTCCTGTTTTCCGCCGGCCAGCGCCTCAAGAAAAGCTGCGCCCGCTTCGAGACGGTTCTGCTCCAGCGCCTGCTGCGTCGCGGCGTTCGGCTTGTTGTCCTGAACGGCGGTCTGGCTGTCCTTCTGCAGCTTGTCCGCCTCCTTCTTCAACTGTTCGATCTGCTTGGCGAGCTCGTCTGCCGGCAGCAGGCTGTGCATTTGGCCTTGACCGTCGATCCAGATTTCCAGCTTGAGCTGATCGATCTGGGCAGTCGATACCGCCTTCTTCCCCTTCGGGTCGGCGATATCCCGGAAATCCGCGCTGCGGGACAAGTCGAACCAGGCCCCGTCCGCAAACTCCGACTTGTAATACGTCCCCTGTCCGGACGCCTTCATCGACGTCTTCGCGGCAGCGAAATTTTGCTTCGTCAGCGCATCCCTATGGATGAGATACGTTCCGACGATCAAATACCCCGGCTTGTCCGCCGCTTCCGCCGGCAGCTTGGCGTTTGCCGGCAAAGCCCCTCCGGTCAACGCGACCGCAAGCGCTAACGCGGCGGCAAGCCATTTTGTGCCGTTTGGACCGCGCATGGCTACTCCCCTTTTCCTTTAAGCGTGACCGGCAGCGCCCCCGAAGATCCGTATCCGTCCGGAACGGCTTCCGCGATCGCCTCGGCATCTTTGTAGAACTGCACCTTTAACCCGCTCATATCGGCAAAGACGACATTCAAATGCACCAGCTTCCCGTCCAGAGGAACTTTGCCCCCAATGAGCCTGCCATCCTTGGTGAACAGCGCAAAGGCGGTTGCGCCCAGCTCCTTCGGCACTTGGACGGTCAGCTCGCCGGTGACGCCTTCGACCGCGTCTTTCACGGCCCATTTTCCGCTAAAGGTGCGTCCTCCGCCCGGTTCGGACGGCTGCTCCCCGATCGGCTCCAGGCCGTCGTCAATAGCCAGATAAGGAAGCGTTCCCGGCTTCCAGGACGAATCGAGCGCGCCTGCGGAGACGACGTTCAGCGCCGACAAGGCGCTCTTGTAAGCGTAATACCCGGCTATCGCCCCCTTCTGCGCTTCTTCCGAAGCCTGGCTCGCTTTCTCGAATTCGTCATCCTTGATCCAGCCGACAGCGTGCTTTTTGCTTGCCGCTTCCAGCTCGGTTTTTCGCGTATCAACCAGCTTTAACGCCTGTGCATAAGCTTCTTCGGCCGTCTTGGCGTCGAGGTACGACTTTTTCACTTTGTTGATCAGCTTTTTGCGGGTGTCCTGTTCTTTCAACCGGGCTTTGTCCGCCTCCAGCATCGACACCGGAAGCGAATACGGCGCGTCGTCGAAATAACGCAGCCCGTCATATTCCCCTTGCAGCACGACTTTCGGCACCGGCACAATGATCGGAACAATAGGAACCGGGATCAAGAAAATCCCCTCCCACTTCCGCTTGATGTCGCCAAGCAGGCTGTCGTAGTTCGCCATGAACAGCTCGTAATCCATCGCGGGGGTAGAGTACATCGCTTCGATCAGCCGCATGTCCTTCTCCCCGAATTTGGCGGAGTACAGCTTGCGCGTCAGGTGGACTTTTTCTTCGGCCATTTTCCGGGTTTCCGTATCTTTATACAGCTCGAAATCATGCTTCTCCGCATAAGCGACAAACTTCCACATCTGCTCCTGCGTGAGCACGACGTAATCGGGCTTCGCCTCCACGGTGAACGTCGATTCCGGATCGATGCCCAGCTTCTCCCCGAGCTGCAGCTTGGCCGATTTGAGCGCCAGACGGGCCACTTTCAGCTCGGATTGCGCGCGATCCACGGCGTCCTTCTGCTTATCCGCCTCTTCTTGTCCGGCAGCTCCGAACTTCAGCTTTGTCTCCAGCGTTATCAGCCGTTTTTGGGTCTGCACCCATTTTTGCTCCAGCAGCGCTGCGTTATCCGCCGCCTGAAGCATCGTGAGATAAAGCTTTTCCACCTCCGAGCGCAGCTGCAGCTCCTTGCTCGCCAGCTCCCGTTTGGCTTCACCCAGCAGCTTGCGTGCTTCCGGAAACTTGAGGCCAATGCCCAAATCCTGGGATAAGCTATGCGGCTTCGCAAGCAAGCTGCTGTCTTTTTCGCGCTGATTCGTTACGGCGCCCTGCGCTTGCGTCAGCTCTATCGTCTTGGCTTGAATCTGAAGGCGGGATTGCGCGAGCTCCCCCGACTCCGCCGCTCCCAGCTTTAACGCTTCCTCCAGCGTGATTCGCCGCTCTTCCGCCAGCGCACCAGCAGGCATCAGGCCTTGTACGATCACCGCCGCCGCCACAAGCGCGACGGCTGCTTTTTGCAGCTTTCTCAAAGAACCCACTCCCGCCTATCCGTATGCGACACGATTCGCCACTCCTTTTTCCAACGCTTCCATACCACTATGAATTTCCAATCCAGTACATCCATTTTGTTCTAAAAATGTCGAACTTTCGTTGCCTGCTTCAGGCGAGTGTAGTAGTATGAAGGTAACAAAGCAAAGCACGCGACTTGACAAAATAAAAAGGAGTGCGGCAAGATGGGACAACTTGTATGCGGAGGGGCGACGATCCGGTGCAGCTTCGGCAACGCTCCGGCTTCCCTCCAGGTATTGCCGGCGAACCGGGTCACAACCTCCATGCCGATCGCCAATATTATGGACAACAAGCCGGTGGTCAACGTGCCACCTTTCGGGATGTGCAGCTCTATGGCCAATCCGCAGGTCGCTGCGGCAACGGCGGCCAAATTCGGCGTTATGACCCCCATGCCTTGCGTTCCCGTAACCGTCGCACCATGGGCGCCAGGCTCTCCGACCGTTCTTATCGGCAATATGCCCGCCTTGAACAACAGCTCGAAGCTCGTCTGTTCCTGGGGCGGATTGATCGAAATTGCAGTTCCCGGCCAAGTGACCATTCAAGTGCCGTAGAAGGAGCGACAAGTAGTGATTGAATCGATGATCAAGCCGTTTATCGCCCCATTGCAGAAGAAAATAGCCGTCCCGCTGAAGCAATCGGCCGCTCTGCCGAAGCTGGCGGTCAAAAAGGCCGCCGACGCCTGCAAAACGATTTTGACCGCCAAGGAAGTCACCAAGCAAAGCTACGTGCCGATCGGCCATTACTATGTGCAAAAGAAGCTGATCGTCATTGTGGCGCTGGTCCTGCTGGCGCTCGTATATTTCATCTGGATCAAGCCCCCGGCCTTCGTGAGCCGCATGTTCGGATTCGTGCCGACCTTCCATGAGCAGACCGGAACCCCTCTCACCTATACGGGCAAAGCCAAAGTATTCGATCAAGCCGGCTGGTTCAAATACGAAGGGGAGCTGAAGGACGGCGTCTTTCAAGGCCCCGGGAAGCTGTACGATCCCAAAGGAAAGCTGAACCGGCAGGGGGAGTTCGACAAAGGGCAGCTTACATCCGGCGAAGAGTTAGTTCCCGATGGCACCCTGCTGTACCGCGGAGACTTTGCCGAGGGACTGTATACGGGCACGGGCACCCTGTTCCACCCGAACGGCAAAATCCGCTACCAGGGCGAGTTTCAGGCTGGCCTGCCTGCGGGAAAAGGCAAGGCGTTCGACGAGCATGGCAAAGTCATGTACGAAGGAGGCTTCGCCGGCGGCCTTTACTCCGGAGACGGCATCGAATATTATTCCGGCGGCGCCGTGATGTACCAAGGACAATTTTTAGCCGGAAAATATAACGGTACGGGCAAGCTGCTCGCCGAATCGGGCACGGTGCTGTACGAAGGCGGATTCACCAATGGATTATACTCCGGAGAAGGCACCGAGTATTTCGGGACCGGATCGGCCAAGTATAAAGGAGCATTTATGGCAGGCCGGTACAGCGGGACGGGACAGGCTTATTACGAAAACGGAAACCCGAAGTACAGCGGGGACTTTGTCGCCGGCGTGTACAGCGGGAACGGAGAGGCCTTCTCCGAAAACGGCCAGCCGATTTATAAAGGAAGGTTCGCCGGCGGACTGTACGACGGATTGGGACAGCAGCTCGGTAAGGACGGAAAGCCGACATACCTTGGTTTCTTTCGGCAGGGCCAGCCAGATTATACCGCCTTTCTGGGGATGACCGGGGCCAAAATCGAAGAGCTGCTTGGTAAAGCGCCGGAAACAACCGTCGTCGACACCCCCGACGGAACGCCGGAGCTGCTGATGAGCTACCGCAATTACCGGATGGCGTTTACCGTGAAATTATCGCAGTCCGACCCGCAGACCAGCTATATTGCGGCTGTGAAGCTGACCGAACCGGATACGATCGAAGCTCTGGCGGCGAGCTTTGAAGAGCGTTACCGAAAGCTCGTCAAGGACGATCCGAAGCAGACGATGCTGGCGAAAACAAGCCTCAGCGTATCGCCGGACGAACGGAGGATCATTTATATCGCCGATTCGTATGTTTACCGTTTCCTTTACAGCCCCGCCCATACACTGAAGGAACTGGAAGTGTCCGGCGGCCAAAAAGCGGAGAAAACGAAGCACTAGCCCGGCTTTCTCCGCTTGGCTGCTTTTTTTTGTTCAAAGTCGGTGTTCATGCCCGCGTTCCTTCATTAGAATCGCATCTCGTCCTCTTCTTCATCGTCCGCCAAGAAGCCCGGCTCCATTTCGTCTTCATCCTCCAAGAAGCCCTGTTCTTCCTCCATCGCGAATCCTTGTTCTTCTTCGTCCATGAAAAAAATCCGTTTGTCTTCGTCCTCCCCGTCCATTCGGACGGAGTCCGTTTCTTCCTCCGATTCGGACTCTCCCACATCCGATTCCGAGTCGGTATCAATGTTGTAAGAGAACTTCGGAACGTAATCCGAGTCTTCGTCCATCTTTTCTTTTTCCGACTTCGGAATGCTCGCGTACGTTCTCGGGATGAGACGGTTAACCGTATCCGCGTTCGCCTCGATATCGTATCCGTAAGTTGCCGCCTCGCTCAACCATCCCGGGCCGCTGCGCTCCGGAATATGAGGGCATTTGTCCATCCAGTCGTCGTTTCCGGCTTTGTACTCCCCGTAGTTGGCCATCATACAAATTAAGCAAGGACGCTTCAGGCCCTTCACATGCCCCGCTCTGAACTTGTCGTCATCGTTCAAATACTTCTTGATCCGCCGCTCGGCATGGAGGTCCACATTCTTCTTGCCCTGCTTCTCCGTCTCCATCGCAACGATCGGCTTGGCGTCAAGGGCATCTGACAAATGGGCGTATTCCTCAGGCAGTTCGTCCTGCAAGAGGCGCGCTTTGATTTTTTCCAAATGCCGGACGATTCGTTCCTTCACTTCCGGGAGCATTTTGGGAAATTTTTTAGCCTCGGTTGCTTCGTATTCCTGCACAATGTTCTCCAACAATTCCTTCGTGCTTAGCCCGGTTTCATCCACCTCTTCCTTCTTGTTCTTCCTAACAAAGTTTTTCTTGTTCTTATTCTCGTTCGCAGCGAGATAGAACCGGTTATCGTCGAACAGCCCGGCTTGAACCTCCTGGGTCTTCCCTTTAAGCCTGAAATAAAAGGCGGAGGAAATCCAGCGCAGCACTTGATCCGTCCGATTGTTCTCGTAGCTTTTTGGTGAAACCAAGGATTCCGTATTATTGTTATACAAATCGTTGACGCTGACGTGCTCTTGATCCGATCCCGCTTTTTTCTCTGCCGCAGCTGCGAACGTTAAAGGAACCTTATGAATTTCCCCGGCGGCCAAGCTTACGTTCGAATTTTCCCATTTGGAATCGGTTAAGCCTTCATTCATTTTGGCTTTGACTTTCTTGAAATAGGCCTTCTTCTGCTCCAAACGTCTTTTGGCCAGTGCCGATTGCTGCTGCTTCCGTTCTTCTTCACTCAGCTTTTTAGACTTGATCACTTTCTTTTTCTTTTTTTTCTGTTCCGTATCGTCTTCTGCGTTTTTCCTTTTCGTTGCCGGCTTACGCGTGTCAGACTCTTCCCCTTTCTTCCCCATAAGCTGCAAGACCGCTTGGTTCCCCAGGTTCCTCTGGAGCTGTATCATCGCCTGCAGGGGCGGAAGCAAAGACCCTGCTCCCGCTCGGGTCCGAGCTTGACCGGATTCCTCCGCAGGGTCGGGCGTTCTGCGTGCAATCGTCGGACGAATGGGCATTGGAGCTTCCTCGCTTTCTCGCTGTTTGACGCTTATTTGCTGTCCGTCCCGGCGGCCGCTTCGCGCTCGGAGAAGGACAAATCGGCTGCGGCCGCCTGTTGTGCCGTGTCCTTGTTACTGCGCACCGCCCACCATCTCAAACGCAAGCTTGAGCCTTCGGCCGGAGACAGCAGCTTCAATCCGATCCGAAACGTTCCTCTCCGCGGGTAGACGACCGTCCCAACGGATACTTTGGGCAGACCGATATCGTAATCGCTTCCCTGGAACACGTCGGAAGCCCCGTAAAATACGCTCTCGTTCACGTTCAGAAGATCCGGAATCATATCGTTATCGGTCATCTCCAGGCCGACCGTAACCATCACCTGGCCCGGCCCAAGACCGTGGCTGATCTCATCCGTATAATAGCTCCGCTCCTGCTTGCCGAACGAGATCATGCCGCTTTTGACGATCCCCCCGGCCAGAGGAAGGTCCACGACGCCGCTGCCGATCTCTTCTTGAGCGGACCTCTGCTGCGGCAGCCCTAACATGAAGTCAAAATGGCCCTTGTCCGCCCGGTAGCCGACGGAGAACTGCGGCGGCTCGTCCGCTCCAAGCTGCCGTACGGAGGCGCCGGCCGTAAACGCCGCCCTGTCGCTGCCGCCGTACGGCAAGCTGCTGCCTGTTCGCCTTGCCAGGATGCCCAGCAGAGGCGAATTCGCGATCAGCTCGTTAAACGGCAGCGGCGTCACATGATCGATGACGTAGCTCGGACCCATCTGCAGCAGGCTGATTTTGGCCAGTACGACCTCCGGTTCCGCCGGCGAGCCCAGCGCCTCGTCCATCGATCGGGACGCATAAGTTTCCCACCGCTTCTCTTCCACATCCGCCACAATTTCAATCGTCTGCGAGCAGGCGGCCTCCACCTGAATACGCCGGTCGCCGATCGTGAGAACCGCCGTACCGGGCTTCGAGCCGAAGTCTCCTTTTTCCCCGGCGCGCCCGGCTGCCCTTACCGGCCACCGGACGACGAAATCGTCGGATTTATTGTCCGACGGTACATCGACCCGGATTTTGCCGGCGGTTGAAGAGCCCGAGCCCTCCACCAATGGAAAAAGCCCGCCGAGCGGTTCGTACTCAAATGTAATCGGCGGCGTTTGCAGCGTCTTCTCGATCCGGAGCCGGGCTTCGAACGTCTCGCCCTCCGTCACGTACCGAGGCACCGTTTGCATCACCCGAACGTGCCCGTCATCGTACAGAACGGCGGTCGCCAGCGCAAACTCGTTCCACTCGAATTGCGCGGGATCCGGCGCGTTTTCCCGGATGAACAAGCGGTACCCTTCCACCACCCGGTTATATTCGCTGATCTCATCCGGGCGGGCCGAGCTGCTCGCCACCGCATGCACGGGCTCCTTGCCTTTCTCGTCGTAAGCGATGCAAAGGTATACGTTTTTGGCGTAATCGTTATTGTTGAAGCCCTCCATCATCGAGAGCTTGAGCGTCACCGGGGAGGAGACCGTAATTTCTCGTCCGAGGCCGTCCAGCGCGAGCCCGGACTGCACCGATACCGACTTGTCGTCCACCGCGACCACCTGCAAGCCCGCCACTACGCCGCTTCCGAACAGCAGCCGGTTGAGCAGACGCCGCTTGTCGTTGAAATATTTTTGCTCGGATTCGAAATCTCGGACCGTCAGCAGCTTGCCGTAAAAGTACCGGTTGCGTTCAAACGGAAAAAACCTGGACTTTTTCATGCTCCGCTTCCTCTTTCATCATTTAATGTTATTCAAGCTCCGAATCGAGACCGAGTCTCGTATGAATGTCCATGCGGTTGTCGCGCTCCATATCGATCAGCACCGTATGATAAGGCAGGGTGGCGCGCCGGTCCAGCTTCAGCCAAGACGGCTCGGCCAAGGTCGTATTGATGCCGAGATACGTATGCATATCCATATTCATCCACGGCTGCAGCACTACCAGCTTGGCCTCCGTGAAGGCGGGCTTCTGGGCGTCCAGCAACTGCTGCAGCACATATTTTTGTTTATCCGAAGCGGCATGCTCCGGCTTCACCACAACGCAGAATGTGTAAGGGTCGTCGCTGTACAGCCGGCTCGCGGTTTCGCGGAACTCGGCATTTTCCAGCAAGTGCCGGATTTGAAAATGCTCGATAATCATCGGCGCCTCGCCCGTGTAAATCTCCACCATCCGCGAGATGGCCGCCCGGGTCCCCCGGAACCTGTATAAGTCGGGGGCTTCGCGCATCCACAATCGCAGCTGTTGTTCCGTCCAGTGCTCATCCGGCGAAAGGCCCAGCCACGAGGCAAGCCACCGCAAGTAAGGGCCGTCCGTCGCATCCGGGTCGAAATAGCGCGCGATCCCGGCGATCGTCTCATCCGTCTCCTCCATAAAGGTGGCGAACAGCGATAAATAGCGCTCCAGAAAGCTTCGGCTCTTCTCGTCCTCCTGGTACACGGCCGGAAGATACGATAAATAGGACATGCGCGGATCGTAAATGCGAAGCCTGCGAAGCAGCGGGGAGGCCGTTTCGCTACCGATCCACTCCAGCTTCAGCCATAGGTACCGCCCCTTCGCCGACACCAGCAGCGCATCCTTTGGATTCGTTAACGTATGCGTCCACAGCGGACTCAAAGCATCCAGCTTCTCCTCGGCCGGAATGGCCGGGTCGGCAATATATTGATCCAGATCGAGCATGCGTCCGCCGAGCGCCACCGTTTTGCGGTCGGAGGCGAACCAGGACAGACGAAGCTGCAATCCCTCTTCCACGTCCGCATCCAGCACCGCTTTGTGCCACTCGTTCTCGCTGCGGGTGCTGTCCATGGAATAGGAGATCCACGTTCCTTCGTAGCGGCCATTCCCGCAGGAATACGTGCGGGGCAATAGCTGCAGCACAGTGACGGTTTCTTCGGCGCGGTTCCAGACATAAAGCTGTCCGCTCGCATTCGTCAGCAGCTTGTCGGACCGCCCGTGGTACGAAGCAATCGGCCAAACGGTACATTCTTCTTCGGACATCTCGGCCAAGAGCAAGGAACGCCGGTTTTCGCCGGCCGCTTCGCCCGAGGCGTCCCCGATAAACAAGCCGCCCCGTCGGTCAAGCGCGATACCCAAAGGCCTTGGCTGACGGACGGCTTCGCTATACCATTCCGGCTCGCTGCCGTCCGGCAGGCGAAGCAGCCGCCCCGTCCCGGTATCCAGCAGCCAGACGGTCCCGTCCTCCGTCCCGGCCAGTTGAAACCGGCCCCGTAACGCTTCCTTTCCGTCAGGGAACGCCCGATCCGGGTCGATCTCCATTTCCGCCAGCAGTTGACCTGAGGAACCAAGCCTTAATAAGACGAGTCTGCCGCCATCTACAATGGCAAGCACCAGAAACTGCCCGCCCGCCTGGGTTGCGCCCAAGGGATATAAGCTTTCCCCGCGGTAGTCGCTGTAGCTCCATACCGCTTGGCTGTTACCGGCATGAAAGGCAATAAGCGGCGTATCGGCATAGGGATCTGCGGCCAGCACCGTATCTCCTACGGCCGCCAAGTAAGCGGAGGAGGTGAAGGTGCCGTGCCCTTCGCGAAGCAGCGGTTCCAGATGGCGGTTGTCCGGATCGTACAGCCACAGGGCAGCAGACTCATCGAGCAAATAGATGCGGTCCTGCCGGCCGGGAGCTATATCCGCAATCGTTCCGGGTCCCTCGCCTTCCCATTCCGCTAGTGAAATTTTCGCTTCAATGCCGTACTGCTCCGTTTGCATGAGCGCAAGTCCGGCGGAATCGATGCTGACGTTACAGGTCATTCCCCGTTTCCAATCCGACGGCTTGTTCAGCGAGAAGAAACGGAAAGGTCCCATCATGCGCCGCCCCCCTTTGTTACAGCTCGGTCAAGCTGATTAGTTCGATGTCGTGCTCTCCGGAATAAACGAGCCCATACGGCGGGATTTGAATATCGCCGTCGGCATCTTTACGAAATCCTTTGCCTTCCGCCGAAATCCATAAATCCTGAATGTAGCTGACCCCCGAAATCCGATTGATGACGCCGTAGATATCTCCCTTGTACACGGTCCGTCCGAAAGCCCAGCCGCTCGTTCCGTCCTTGTTGTCGAAAGGCTGCAGCAGTCGGGTCAGCTCCCGGATGACGATGCTTGCTTCGTCCTTGAACGAAGGCTCTACCACAATAACGGCATGCACGCTGATCTCAATATATTCCGGCGGCAAAATTTGAATGTCCGTCGTAATCATCCGGCGCTTGTCCAAATGCCGTCTCACCGTTTCCATAAATCCGCGGCTCGGCAGCGGCTTCGGCGATTCGCTGTAGGGTACCACCACGACGGAAAGGGCAGCCGGCGACCGGTCCGAAGGATACTGCTTCAGCCCTTTGCGGAATAAAGGCAGCGCCCGCGCTCTGGCTATGCGAAGGCCCGGCGTATTCAGCACGATCCGCTCCACGTCCTCCGCCGTCACGGCCGTTGCGGGCTGCTGCAGCTCCCTTCGTGCTCTCAGCTTGGCCTCCTCCAGCGTTTCCGGAGCGCAGCCACCCGTAGCGACCGTCCGGTTCACGGGATGCACAATCTCCACCTCCGGCCACGGCTCGGCGAAACGCTGAATCAAGGCTGCGTTAATATTCCCGGACACGCCTTCGGTCGAACGAAGGGAAATGACAACGATGTTCGGCTCGTCGGATGGCAGAGGTGCCATCCCTTTCTCGTTGTCGCCGAAGAGAACGATGCCGTTCAGCGGATCGAGAAGGAAATGCCGGTCGTCAGGACCGGACCGGTCGAAGTCGTCGACTCGCTGCCAGTCATACCACAGCCATTCCCCGGATACGGGGTCCTTTTCTCCAACTTGGAGTCGGAACGATTCGGCGACGACGGAAGCGCAGGGAAGCTCGCAGCGCTGATGGGGCAGCCCGTTTCCGGTGCCGATGCGCCGCTGATCGCGAAATCGCCCGGTATGGCAAATGACCCTTACCCGTCCGATGCCGTCCGGCGGCGCCTGTCCGCCCGCCTCCTCCCCGAAAGCGATCCGGGCCGTCTTGCTCTCACCGTTTCGGCTTAAAGCGTAAACTTTCCTTTTATCCCCCGGGACCGCAAACGGCAGATCTCCGGCCTCGCGCCATTCTTCCCAAGCCACTTGGTCCTCTGAACGGACTTGAATCCGCACCGTGCCGAAGAAAGCCAAATAATGACTGATTTCCAGCGATTGTCCTTGTCCGCTCCTTCCGTCCCAGTCGAACTCCTCCATCAGACTCCATGTGTCGTGTTGGAAGGCGGTCACCGCATTGAACGCCACGTGTTCGATCTTGGGCGGCAGCTCGAATCCCGGTTCGACGACCTCGCAGCAGATCCAGTACCGCTCCCGGTCCGATGCCGGTCCCACGATTCTCGACTGCATCGGCCGCTCCAGCCGGAACAACAGCTTGCCGCTTTGCGACAGATGGTTCGTCTCGTCCCGCCGCAAAACGACCGGCTGCCAGTCCGCAGGACGGTCCTCTTCGCCGTCGCCGAACATCCGCCACGCCAGCTTGGCCGAAGGAATGCGTTCCCCTTCGAAGTCTTGTACCGGAACGATAGGGTAGTTCTCGTACAACCGGATCGACAGGGTAAGCAGTTGATTCGTCGGCAGCGGTTCGGCAAACCCGATGTACAGTCGGCTTCCCGTTTCCCCTTTAGCCCCGAATGCCGGAAACGATACGTTGCGCCCCTCGTTGGAGGCGGTATAGTCGAAATAGCCGGAGTCGGTCGCCACGATCAGCTTGTCCGGGATGGCGGGAACGAGCAGAAGCGGCTCGGCCGTCTCGAAGATCAGCCCGCCCGCCGCCAGCTTGGTGCCGCGGGGAAGCTTGGATTTCTCGGCAACGTCTTCGAACTGAACTTCAACCGAAGCCGGAACGGCTCCCCGGGGCTTCACGCCAAGCAGCTTGAGAAATTTCAGTTCGTTGGCTTCGGTGACCCGGTTTAAGTAATACTGCTGCATTTCAATGAGCCAAGTCAGCATTTCGAGCATCGTCATGCCCGGATCATGCGCGTTCTCGTCGGTCCATGCCGGATAAAGCGCAGGGATTTGCTTCCGGGCCGCTTCTACCATGTGCTCGTACATGCGGTCATCCAAATTCGGTAGCTTGAGCATGCTTGTTCCCCTCCCGTCCCTTACACGATCTCGATAGTCAGCTTATGAATGCCTTCGGTGACGATGCCGTGCGGAATCAGGGACATGTTCTCCGGCAGCAGCTCCGTGCGCTCTCCGTCCTCCAGCTTCGTTACCGTCATGGTCAGACGATCAACATGATGAATCGACCCGATGGATTTCAGCAGCGCGTAGAACATGGACAGGTGCAGCGGCTTGCCGATTTCCCATCCGTTTCCGTTCAAGCCTCCAACCAGCGGATGCAGGAACCGGCCGATTTTACTCAGCACCTGACTTTCGGCCGCAGCCGCTTCCTCCATGCTTTTTACAGCCAATACGGCTTGCACGCCGATCTCCAGCCAGGCGGGCCCGATCACTTGAATGTTGCCCGGAAACGCGGTCGGATAAGCTGCGCGCTCGCGGAGGTAGCTCTCGACCCGCTTCTTCAGTTCGATAAAAGAAGGGCCTTCGTGAAAGCCTGTTTTCGGCAGGACGACCAGCGTGACGCAGCCCATTTCTTTCTCCATGCGGACGTTGCGGCCGGGCAGGCATTTCACCTTGCCGATGCCCGGATAAGCTTCCCGCACGAGCCATTCGTAATCTTCCGCCGTCACCGCGCGCCCCCGGTGCTTGACCAACTGCGGTCCACGTTTCAGCGCCTCCTGCAGCGCTTCCGGCTCGCAGCCGCCGGAAGCGGGCTTGTGGTTCACGACGCTCTGGATGAAGGCAATGGACGTTTGCAGCTGGTTGATCGCCAGCCGGTCCAAATTCCCGCGCGCTCCGCCGCCGGTTTTGTAGCTCACCTTGATCCGTTCGATATCCGAGTTCGGAAGACGCTTCCCGTGAACCCCGTCCCCGAAATAGATCCGGCCGGTGGAACGATCTATCCGGTAGTGCCGGTCGGCCGGACCCGAAGCGAGGAAATTCGCCACCGGCTCGTAGCGGATCCAGCACTTCAGCACTTGCCCTTCCGAATCGCGCACGATGTCTGCCCGTCCTTCGTCGAGCTCCAGATCAGCCAGCTCTTCCTTCGCCAAATGCCCGGTTTCGTCCACCCACACCTCCTCCGAAATGACCGGCGTACGGGCCAGGACGACGGCGGGCATCTCGTCCGGGAATTCGCCAGCGGCCACTGCTTGCGGCGCTTCCTGCTCGACCGTCTCCTGCTGGATCGCCGCAACGGTGTTCAAATGAACCCCCTGGATTAGCGGACACGGGCTCGGCGAGCTGTCCGAATCGAACCTTGCGTCCTTGTTCACCGCGCGAATCCAATACCGGTCCCGGCCCCACATCCGAAGCTCCGCCAAGTCGGCCGGCGAATAGAAAAGAACCGTCCCGCTCTGCGTAAACCCGTTCGTGCCGTCCGTCGTCTTCAAGGGACGCCAGCTTCCTGCGCCCGTCCCATATTCCCACTCGATCAGCGGGATGTCGCCGGACGCCGCTTTTTGCATCAATACGGAAAAATAAAGACTGATCGGTCCGCGGACGGGGGCGCGGTCAAAACCGAAATAAACGGCCGGCTTACCGCCCTCCGGCAGCCGGAAAGGAGCAAAGGGACGTCCGCCGCCCCCGGTTCGTCCGGAGCGGTCCCGGCTCTCCGCGTTGTTGCGGGTCCAGCACGCTTCAGGCGGGTAAAGCGGCTCGTCGTAAGCGTATTTTAGCCGGACCTGCTCGATCCATGGCGACAAATAGAGCGGGTTGGCCGAATACAAATGCTCGATATGCAAAATCCGCGCGCGAATCCAATAGTTCCATTCCGAATTGACGAACGTCTGCTCCAGGTCGGCCGGACATACAAAAGCAAACTCTGCGTGACCCTCTACAGGGTGATAAAAAAGCGTTTCCGCCGCTGCCGGAACGGGCAGCCTCACCCAAGCCAAACCGTTCCAATATTCCCATACGACTCGGGTAATCGAAACTCGATCGGGGATATCGACCTTGTCCACATCTTTTTTCTTCATAATCGGCTTCCAGTCAATGTGCGGCGGCTTCTCCGGGATCAGCCGATGCTCTCTGCGCGATAAACGGAAGCTGACCGTTATTTTGCCGCCCCGCTTGCTGAGCGGTTCCGCGCATGCGGCATAAAATGTCCCGAACGGCGCGAACAGATCGCCGAACGGATAGCCACCGCCCGAATCGATTTGGATATCGCCGAAATACATCCGCTCCGGCTCGATTCCATCGTCGCCGTGCAGGTCCGCATAATCCGCCTTGATGCGCAGTCCGTCCAGCTCCAGCTCCGCCAAGTCCGGAGTGCCTGCAGCTCCGCCGAGCGAACGAACCTTGCACCGCAGCCATCTTCCGGCGCCTTCCTCCAGCTCCGTTTCTTCCCACGGGGCAAGCGTGCGTTTGGTCAAAATCAACCGGTTTCCCCGGCTTTCCACCTCGTCGAACGGAACCCAGGCCCCGCCCGAGAAGTAGCTCCACGTCACCGCCCCGCTGTCCGCCAAACGTTCCGATAAAGCTGCCTCCTTGAACCGCTTCAGCGAATGCGTCAGCTCCAGCTCGATTCTCGCTTCGTGCTTCAGCCTGAACAAATGGTCGTGCTTCAGAAGCAGGCTGTGCTCCTGCACGTCGCCCTCCGCCCCGAACCGGAACAGCGCCGTAGGCCGCTCCTCTCCCGAGGGAGCGTCAAGCCGGACGATCCGGTCGTGGCGGACGCTGACATTGTACATGTCCGTAAGCCGGGAAGGAGTAACCATGACGGAATGCGCCGTCTCGAAGATGACCGGTTCTCCACCTTCCGGGGGCGTTCCGGCCACCTTCGTCCCTTTGGGCACCGGAACGGTCTCCTGCGCTCCCTCGCTTAAATAAAAGGTCAGGTAGCTTTTGGCTGGAAGGGAGGACTGCTGGGACACATCCAGCATATTAAGGAAAGCGACGAAATTTTTATGCGGTACTTGATTGAGCCTGGAGATATTGTCTCCCAGCATCCGCGCGAACAGCAGAAACAACGCCGTTCCCGGATCGGGGTCCTCCGGCGTGAATCTCCATTCGGGCGTATAGAAGGGCGTCATTTCCTGCATTTGTCGAATCAGCGCCGGGACATCCCGGGCGTCGATCGGAGGAACCCGCATCCGTGAACCGCCTCCTTTCCAAGCCTATTCGGCCGCTCATTTCGTACCTTCATGAATATAGAACGGATACACCTGATTAAATAAGTTGTTCGTCGATCGGACCTCGTACCGGATGCGGATCATCACTTTGCCTGGATCGTCCGTATCCGGCTCCGCCCGGACCTCGACTTCGTGCACCCGAGGCTCCCAGATGCGGATCGCTTCCTCGATGTCCGACTCCAGCAGATGCATCGTCGTCTCGTCCGTCGAGCCGAACAGGAAGCGCTCCACGCCGCAGCCGAAATCCGGCCTCATCACGCGCTCCCCTTTGCCGGTCCATACAATAATGCGGATCGCTTCCTCGATGTCCTCTTCATATTCGGACATTTTGATGCGGCCGGTCACCTCGTCCACTTCGACGGGGAATTTCCATCCTCTGCCCAAAAACGACTTCACCCGTACGCCTCCCTCGGCCGATTTAGTTGATTTTGACCAGGCTGCCCTTAATATTGACGACCCCGTCCGATTTGATATCGACGGAGGCGCTGCCTTTCAGCGCCAGACTCGCGGAAGCCTCGATGTTGACCTGGGTCGATTTGACGGTAATTTGCTTACTGCTCTCGATCTGGATATCGCCCTTGGCATTCATGGTGATGACCGAAGTGCTCGACGTGATTTTGATTTCATTCGCGGACCCGCCTTGAATGACAATGGAATGACTTCCGCTGGAATCGGCGATTTTGACCGAGCTCTCCTTATCCAAAAGCTCGACGATCTGGCCTTTTTGGGTCTTGACCGTGATTTTGCCCTCCGCGTCGTTGTCGTCAAAAATCAGCTCATGGCCCGACCGAGACTTGAATTTGCGCACGTCGTTCTTGTCGTTCTTCCCTTCGGGAGAAGGGTCCTTCTTATTCCACAGCGTGCCGATCACATAGGGCTGCCGGGCCTCTCCGAGATGAAAGGCGACCAGCACCTCGTCCCCCACCTCGGGAATGAACAGCGTCCCGCGGTCTTTCCCGGCCATCAGCGTGGCAATCCGGGTCCAATCGGTTTCCGTCTCCCCTTCGCGGAGCGGGAGCTTCAGCTTGACCCGGGCCAGGTTTTCCGGGTCCTTGTTGTCCGTCACGACAGCCACCATCACGCCGTTGATTTTTGGCGTCAGCGATTCCAGCGCATCGTTCGGGTTTAATGGGAAAGGAAACTCGTTCATGTCAGCCCACCGCATTTCCTTGAACTTTAAAAGTAGTCGTATAACCGGAGGCGTCAATCCGGTGCGTGGAGGACGTAATATAGTAAGGCTGGTTGAGAACTCGCCCCAATCCCTCCAGCTTAATATACCGGCCCGCGCAAATTTCAGGCAGGCCGATGCATTCGCCATGTCCGGAAACCAGCTTCATGGCCCGTTCGTTCATAACCGCCTCCGCCTTCGCTTTCGCCTCTTCCGCGGAATCGACGTTCGCACCGATATTTTCCTCGAACTCACCATGCGTTTTTAACAAATCTTTGCCCGTCTTGGAGCCGGAGCCAAGCTTGGTGATCTCCGTAGCCGAAGCGACGATCGGCTTCTGCTGCTTGTCATCCCAACCGCGCACCGTCACTTTGGTAATCTGGTCGGCGAGGTTCATATCGGTGGAGAAGCTGCGCAAATTTTGGC